>JAUCPZ010000110.1 GCA_030372995.1 Dehalococcoidia bacterium | reverse complement strand
CTGTCTCGTGGGCTCGGAGATGTGTATAAGAGACAGCAGCTACACCGATGGTGGGGCGTTCATCTTTAGTCTGAAGAACAACGGCCCCGGCGAAAAGCGGCTCACCTGCACGGATAAGTTCGGCAGGGTGATCGAGATCCCCCGGGACAAGGTCGTCTGCAACATCTCCGGGAGGCCGGAGGGGACGGGTGCCGGGTTCAAGGCCGTGGAAGACGGCCTTCGGACTCTGTTTGAACGGACTGAGGGAGGCTGTGGAGCAGACAGGGTGTATGAGTTCATGCGCGACGCCATGCCTGACTTGGACGCGGCGGGATTCGTTCACGCAATTGAGGTCATCGAGAGCCTGGCCATGAAGAATGACCGATTGAGGCAGACGGCGATCACCGTCCTGAGCCTGTTGAATGACCGGCGCTACAACACAGGGCGGATAAAGCGCAGTTCCGCGCAGACTGTCCTGGTACGGAGCCTTGAGCGGATTCTGGACGCGACGCCATCGATCAGGGACAAGGCGGTGTCGCGGTTCAGTCGGATCGACTTTGCTACGCGCGACGCTCTGCGGCCGCCGCAGCAGCACGAGGAGGTTCTGGTCATAGATGCGGAAGGCTTTGAGCCGGAAGGTGACCATTGTGACGCGGTGCTGATGGTCAAGGCATACAAGCTAGGCTGGCGGCGCTTCATTGTCTACAGGTGCCGCGGCCAGCGGTTCACTGGTTGCGGCTTCGGGCCGCTGACTGCAGGCGTGCGGATCGATGTCTATGGCTCGTCGGGAGACTATCTGGGTTCGGGCATCGACGGTATGGAGATATATGTGCACGGCAACGCCCAGGATCAGCTCGCGCAGATTATGAAGGATGGCAAGCTGGTGATCTTTGGCGACGTCGGGCAGACGTTCATGTACGGTGCGAAGGGAGGCGTGGCATACATCATGGGCAACGCCGCGGGACGCCCGTTGATCAATGCGGTGGGCAAACCCCGCGTGGTCATTAATGGCACTGCGCTCGACTACCTGGCCGAATCCTTCATGGCCGGTGACCCATTGAACGGTGGAGGCTTTGTCATTCTGAACGGCGTTGGGTTTGACGATAACGATGGTTCGCTGCGGGAGTACGAGTCACCCTACCCCGGCTCCAATATCTTCTCCCTGGCTTCGGGAGGGGCGATTTACGTGCGCGACCCACACCGGAAACTGGTCGATGAGCAGCTCAATGGCGGCGAATTCGTCGCATTGACGGAAGCCGACTGGAAACTTATTCAGCCCTACCTTGAAGAGAACGAGAGGCTCTTCGGGATCACCGTGGAGCGGCTCCTGACCGTGAATGGCGTCAGCAGAGCCCCAGAGGACGTGTATAGAAAGATCAGACCGCAGAAGGTGATGCCTTCCAGCAAAGAAGACGACGGGTTGGGCGAGACGGAGTGCGCCCATCCCACAGGGCGGGCTGCGACGCGCAGCGCCAGCAGCCACCCCGGAAATGGACAGGCCATGCTGGCGGGACGCCGGCGAGGGCCGTGAAAACCTTGGTATGAATGGAGAGAGAGCGCGGTGTTGACCAGGAGAATCATACCCTGTTTGGACATGACAGGAGGGAGAGTCGTTAAGGGGACTAGCTTCAGGGATCTCCGTGATGCGGGTGACCCCGTGGAAATGGCGGCCTTCTACTATGGCGAAGGTGCTGACGAAATCGTGTTTCTTGATATTGGAGCGACTCCGGAGGGGCGGGAGACCATGGTGGAGATAGTGGAACGGGTATCGCAAAGGGTCTTCATCCCGCTGACCGTGGGCGGGGGCCTGCGCAGCATTGGCGACATGCGGCGCATGCTGGAGGCGGGGGCGGATAAGACCGCTATCAACACGGCGGCGGTTTCCGATCCAGGCCTGATAACGCGAGGTGCAGACAAGTTCGGGTCGCAGTGCATCGTCGTGGCCATTGATGCCCGGCAGGTGCCAGGCTGCGAATCACCCAAGTGGGAGGTGCTGACACACGGCGGCCGGAAAGGAACGGGGATCGAAGCGGTAGCCTGGGCCAGACAGGCAGTGGAGTTGGGTGCCGGTGAACTGCTGGTGACCAGTTGGGACCAGGACGGCCGGCGCAGCGGCTACGATCTGAGGCTGACCAGCGCCATCAGCGAACTGGTGCCGGTGCCGGTGATTGCGAGTGGCGGTGCGGGCACGCCAGACCACCTGTATCAAGCCCTGGTGGCTGGCAAGGCAGATGGGGTGCTGGCCGCCAGCATTTTCCACTATCGGACGTACTCCATCTGGGAAGTCAAAGAATACCTGGCAAAGAGAGGCATACCGGTGAGGAAATCGGGTACAGGGAAGGAGGAGGCCAGTGAGAACGGCAAGCGTAATATCGAAATTCGCAGTTGAGAGAGACTTGTCGCGCTGCACGCAGTGCCAGACCTGCGTCAAGGAATGCGGTTTCGAGGCGAACTACTATGACGCTCTGAGCGGCGTGGTCAGGACGCGGCAGGGGAGCTGCGTGGGCTGTCAGAACTGCATGATCTACTGTCCGGCTAAGGCAATTAGCCTCGTCGAGCGCGCGGCGTCTACCAGGCGAAGAAGGGCGAATTGATGGGTGGGTGGTGCGCATGACTGCACGCTGATGGTGTGCGGTTTGCCTCCGGAGAGTAGGTAACGCCAATGCGGAAATGCTTGAAGCCGGCATGACAGGAGACTGAGCGTGGCAGACAGTATTGGGCAGGTCGAAATAGGGCCGGTGCTGGAGGTGGATGCTACGGATCTCGGATATCGCGAACTCAACACGAGGCTGAGAAACGCGGCAGTCAGCGGAGCGTCGATAATCGCCGTCCGCAACGTTGCCGGCCAGAGGTACATCGGCACCAGCCTCGGGAGGGCGATTGAGATCGATCTGCACGGCACCGCGGGAGACGACCTTGGGGCATTCATGGATGGTCCAACAATAGTCGTTCACGGCAATGCGCAGGATGGATGCGGAAACACCATGCGCAGCGGCGAAATCATTGTCCACGGTCGCGCCGGCGATATGCTCGGCATGTCAGCCCGCGGTGGGAAGATCTTTGTCCGGGATGACGTCGGCTTTAGGGCCGGCATTCACATGAAGGAAGCGAAAAGCAGTAAGCCGGTGGTAGTTGTCGGCGGTGCGGCACGCGACTTCCTGGCACAGTCCATGGCTGGCGGAGCCATCGTCCTTCTGGGATTGACGTGCCAGAAGGACCGGCGCCGTTTGCCCAGTCACACCGGGACCGATATGCACGGCGGAGTCATCTACTTTAGGGGAACGGCCGAAGACTATCAACTGGGAAATGGGGCTGGAAAAGCGGAACTGGACGATGATGACCTGCTTGAGCTCAGGGCGTATGTATCCGAATTCGCGCGTCATTTTGGCTATGACGCCGAAGAGATTCTGAAGGAGAGGTTCACCAAGATCTTCCCTCTTCACCGCGGAGGGAACGAATGATTTATGCTTACTAGCTGATGGGTTGGGGAGCAGGAGCGATGTTCAAGGTACTTATAGTGGCAGGCGACACCGACCAAGTCAGGGATCTCAGCCTCGAGTTGGCTGAGAAGGGCTTCTTGTGCTCGATCGCTTGTGCTGAAGATGACAGAATGAAAGACATCGGCGCCTTGTCAGCGGACCTCGTGGTGATTGCCGTGGACGGGGCCCCTCCCCGTTCGGAGGTGCGGAATCTCCCGCGGAGGCTCAAGGAAGAGACGCGCCTGCCGGTTGTGGCCCTGCTGTCAAAGAACAGCCTCGATGTTCTCGATGTTGCCAATGAGCTGGATGACTTCGCCATGGAGCCGTGGGATGCGCAAGAGGTGATGGTGCGGATAAGACGCATCCTGAATCGAAGGGTGGATGCATCCAACAAGGACATTATCAGATGCGGCGACCTGGCGATTGATGTAGCGAAGTGTGAAGTCATGTTCAGGGGCGCGTTGGTTGACCTCACATTCCGAGAGTATGAGTTGTTGAGATTCCTCGTGATCAACAAAGGAAGGGTCTTCAGCCGGGAGGCCCTGCTAAACAAGGTCTGGGGTTATGACTACTTCGGTGGTGACCGGACGGTCGACGTGCACGTCAGAAGGTTGAGAAGCAAGCTCGGCGACTCCGAATGCATCGAAACGGTCCGCAACATCGGCTACAGGCTCAGGGACGACGGCTGATCTGCTCTTTCCATTCAGTGGCGCCTCCACGCCTCCCGTTAACATACATTAAACGTCTCCGAAATCTGTTTGTAACAAAGGGCTGCTAACATCCTTGCCATAAGCAAACACCGGCGAAGGAGGTTGGCAATGGCAGACAGCATGTGCGGAATGATTCGGTTTGGATCCTGTTCCTCCAAGGTTGCCATTGCTATCCAATCATTGAGCCAAGGTCAACGCCGGAAGATGGCGTGCCAAGTCTGGAAAGTTGCTGGTTACGGCGCGCTGCGGCACAAGGATAACAGGGGGGATGGTAGATTGGTTGCGGACGGTTGCACATTGGAGGGCTCGCATGTCTAGTGGCGATACTGCTTGGATATTGATCTCGGCGGCCCTGGTGATGCTGATGACGCCGGGGTTGGCCCTCTTCTATGCAGGCATGGTGCGGAAGAAGAACGTCCTTTCCACCATGATGATGAGCTTTGGCATTCTGGCAGTCATTGGTGTGCTCTGGGTGCTCTACGGCTACAGCCTGTCATTCGGCCCGGACAAAGGCGGATTCATCGGAGGGCTCGACTGGGTCGGCCTGAGGGGTGTGGGGCAGGAACCATCTTCCACCTATGCTACGACGGTTCCCCACCTCGCCTTCATGATGTACCAGGGCATGTTTGCCATCATCACGGTGGCTCTCATGACGGGCGCCGTGGTCGAGCGGATGAAGTTCAGTGCCCTGCTGGCGTTTTCGGTTCTCTGGTTCACTCTAATCTACTGCCCGGTGGCCCACTGGGTGTGGGGCAGTGGGGGGTGGCTGGCCAAGCTGGGCACCCTGGATTTCGCCGGTGGGACGGTAGTCCACATAACGGCTGGGGTATCGGCGATGGCGCTGGCCATGGTTCTGGGACCACGCAAGGGCTTCACCGAGAAGCATCCCATGGAACCGGCCAACATCCCGATGGTGGCTTTGGGAGCGGCGCTGCTCTGGTTCGGCTGGTTTGGCTTCAATGCCGGCAGCGCCCTGTCGTCCGGCGGGCTGGCGGCGAACGCATTCGTGGCCACGAACACAGCGGCATGCTCTGCCGCCTTCACTTGGATGTCGTTGGGCTGGATCCACCGGAGGCCGTCTCTACTGGGGGTGGCCACGGGTGCCGTCGTCGGCCTGGTGGCCATAACGCCGGCAGCGGGCTTCGTCAACCCCCTGGCCGCCATCCCCATCGGCATGGTGGCGGCGGCAATCTCCTTCTACCTCATGATGTGGAGATCGAAGCAGACGGTTGATGAATCGCTCGACGTGTGGGCTTGCCATGGCATGGGTGGGACGTGGGGGGCGCTGGCCACGGGCATCTTCGCCAGCGTGGCCGTGAATGCAGCCGGATCGGATGGCCTGATCCATGGTGAGGTTGCGCTCATTGCCAAGCAGGCGGCCGCCATCGGGGTGGTGTGGATAGTCGCCTTCGCGGGCACCTGGGTCATCGCGAAGGCCGTGAAGGCTGCAATGGGCCTCAGAGTCAAGGAAGAAGAGGAAGTGGTCGGGCTCGACATCTCTCAGCACGGTGAAAGGGCCTACGGAGGGTTGTGAGCTATGAAGAAAGTGGAAGCCATAATCAGAGAGGAGAAACTCGAGCCAGTCAGGGCTGCTCTCGAAGGGCTGGGAATCTACGGCATGACGGTTGCGGAAGTAAGCGGCCGCGGACGGGAGAAGGGCATACCACTGCAGTGGAGGTCAGGCGAATACAGGGTGGAATTCCTGCCCAAGGTGAAGATCGAGGTGGTGGTACTGGATGAAGACTTGAGCCGAACGCTGAACGCGATTGTTACGAAGGCACGCACCGGCGAAAGGGGCGACGGGAAAGTGTTCGTTATCCCGGTAGAGCATGCGGTCCGCGTGCGAACTGGAGAGAGAGATGACAACGCGGTGTAGTCTTCAGAAGTTCGAGGTCGCAAACCCGAAGTGCCTGTTGGGGCGTGCGTGGAGCGTCCTAGGCGGAATGGAGCGCAGCCCGATGCGCTGTTTCTCGTTTCCCCCAGTATCGAGAAATCGTCTCCGGCGAAACGGGGGCGAGGCTGGTTGAAGAGCCCGAGCTCAGGAGTTGCCTATGCAGGTGTTCAGCAAACAGGGTAAGAGAGAAAGATCAGCATAAGGAGGAGAAATGTCAGCGAAGTCAAGAAAGGAAAGCAAGGAATACGTCCTTAAGATCGCCAAGGAGCACGACGTCAAGTTCATTAGGCTCTGGTTCTCGGACATACTTGGGATGCTCAAGAGCTTCGCGATCACCGTGGAAGAACTGGAAGGGGCGCTGGAGGAAGGGATGGGGTTCGATGGCTCGTCCATCGAGGGCTTCGCCCGGATCGACGAGAGCGACATGATAGCCATGCCCGACCCCGACACCTTCTGCATGCTCCCGTGGCGGCCGAGGGAGCACCATGCCGTGGCCAGGATGTTCTGCGACATACTGAGGCCGGGGGGCCAGCCCTTCGAGGGTGACCCAAGGTACGTCCTGAAGACAAACCTGAAGCGGGCGGCGGACATGGGTTACACCTACTACGTTGGCCCCGAGCTCGAGTTCTTCTACTTCAAGGACTCCAAGAGCACCGAGTGCCTGGACGCCGGTGGCTACTTTGACATGCTTCCTCTGGATGAAGCCTCAAACCTCAGGAGAGAGACGGTGCTCACCCTGGAAGAGATGGGCATCGGGGTCGAGTACTCTCATCATGAAGTGGCCCCCAGCCAGCACGAGATCGACATGCGTTATGCGGACGCGCTGACCATGGCGGACAACGTGATGACCTACCGTCTGGTGGTGAAGCAGGTAGCTATCAACCACGGGGTCTACGCCACATTCATGCCCAAGCCTATCTTTGGCGTCAACGGCAGCGGCATGCACGTGCATCAGTCGTTGTTCAAGGATGGCAAGAATGCATTCTACGATCTGAGTGACCCGTACCATCTCTCCAAGACGGCCAAGTCATTTGTGGCCGGGCTGCTCAAACACGCGCCGGCGATCACTGCGGTCACCAGCCAGTGGGTGAACTCCTACAAGCGGCTGGTGCCGGGATACGAGGCGCCGGTGTATCTGTCGTGGGCGCGCCGCAACCGCTCCGACCTGATAAGGGTGCCGGAGTATAAGCCCGGGCAGGAGAAGGCCACCAGGGTGGAGTACAGGTCGCCCGACCCGGCCTGCAACCCGTACCTGACGTTCAGCGTCATGCTGGCCGCTGGTCTGGACGGCATTGAGAAGGGCCTGGTGCCGCCGGATCCCGTGGAGGAGAACGTCTACGAAATGTCGGCAGAGGAAAGACGAAAGAGAGGCATCGGAACTCTGCCGGACAGCCTGTGGGAGGCCGTGCAGCTCGCGGAGAAGAGTGAGGTCGTGCGGAAAGCCCTGGGCGAACATGTGTTCAAAGCCTTCATAGAGAACAAGAAGATCGAGTGGGACAGGTGGAGAGTGCAGGTGACTGAGTACGAGCTGAAGAGGTACCTACCGATCCTCTAGTTGAGGAGTTCAGGTTCGAAAGGGTGCGTGCGGAGCTGCCGGGATACTCTGCACGTACCTGGAGGCCGGGAGTTCGCCCCGGCGAAAAATGGGGAGATCGGGCGTCCAAAGAGCGACGACGCCCATACGACGGAACATGCGCAGACTCCGGATTGGCATGGCCCAGATAAACACGACTGTCGGCGACTTCGAGGGTAACGTCGACAAGATCACACGGGCGATTGCTGCTGCAAAGGCCATGGCAGTTGACCTGGTGGCTTTCCCAGAGTTGGCAGTCTGCGGCTACCCACCAGAGGACTTGCTGTTCAAGCCGCAGTTCATCAGAGAGAACTTGAGGGCTCTCGAATACATCGTGGGCAAGTCGGTGGGAATCAGCGTGGTGGTAGGATGCGTGGACTCCGCAGGAGACATTTACAACGCTGCCGCCATTATCCATGACGGCAGGCTGGCGGGCATGTACCGCAAGATGTACCTGCCGAACTATGGGGTATTCGACGAGAATCGCTACTTCCGGGCCGGGGACAAGTGCCAAGTATACGTGATTGGCGGTGTGGGCGTGGGTGTCAGCATCTGCGAGGATATTTGGTACGAAGCTGGCCCGGCAACCGCCCAGGCCTACGCTGGCGCTGAGTTGATCCTGAATATCAGCGCCTCTCCCTACCATGCCGGCAAGCGTGATTCCAGGGAAAGGATGTTGGCCACCCGCGCAGCAGACAACCTCGCCATCGTGGCCTACGTGAACCTGGTGGGCGGCCAGGATGAACTGGTGTTCGACGGCGACAGCGTCATCTTTGATGAAAGGGGACGCCTGCTGTGCCGGGGCCGGCAATTCGACGAGGACCTGATAGTGGCCGACCTGGACGTTGAATCCGTTTTCCGGACGCGGCTGCACGACTCCAGATGGAGGAAGGGAGGCGTGCTCCTGAAAGAGCCATCGCAGGCGGACAGGTTCATTGTCTCTGAAACGCCCTTGGTGCAGGATAAGCCGCCCCTGTCGCAGCGCCAAGTAGAAGTCCGTGGCTCCTCTGCCGAGATATACGATGCGCTGGTCCTCGGCACACGCGATTATGTCCGGAAGAATGGCATCAGGAAGGTGGTGATCGGCCTGTCGGGCGGAGTGGATTCCAGCCTGGTCGCAGCAGTCGCTGTAGACGCCCTGGGATCCGGGGATGTGATTGGTGTGGCGATGCCATCACGCTACTCGTCTCCAGGCAGCCTCTCGGATGCCACGCTGCTGGCCCAGAATCTGGGGATCAGGCTGATGGTCATACCGATCGAGAAGATCTTTGACGCCTACCTGGAAACGCTCTCCGGGCCATTCAGCGGAGCGGCGCCTGACGTAACCGAAGAGAACATCCAGGCCCGCATCCGGGGGAATCTGCTGATGGCCCTGTCGAACAAGTTCGGCTGGCTGGTGCTGACGACCGGCAATAAGAGCGAGATGGCCACCGGATACACCACGCTCTATGGCGATATGGCAGGAGGCTTCGCGGTGATCAAGGACGTGCCCAAGACCATGGTCTATGAGCTCGTCCACTACCGGAACTCGCTGCCGGGCGGCGAAATCATACCCCGGAGCGTGATTGAGAAGGCGCCATCGGCCGAACTGAGGCCCGGGCAGAAGGACACTGACAGTCTTCCTCCCTACGAGATGCTCGACAAGGTGATCACAGCGTATGCGGAGGAAGACAAGAGCGTAGAGCAAGTAATAGCCATGGGGATCGACCCCGGGGTCGTCAGGAAGGCGGCGCGCCTGATTGACTCCAGCGAATACAAGCGTCGTCAGGCGCCGCCAGGGGTCAAGATAACTCCCCGCGCGTTTGGTCGGGACAGACGGCTTCCCATCACCAACAAGTTCAACGGGCCAAAGAAGGCGATATGAGGATCGGAGAGGTCGTGAAACAAGATATGTGCCGGGACGAAGCAGCCGTGGCAAACCCTGACGCCGCTTGCCGCTCCAGGGGGTTCTTGAGGTCTGGATGCTATAATGGCAGCGGAAGATTGATGCGGCAAGGGGGTTCCGCTATGGTGCAAAGCGCCAACTCCGACACTGAGAAGAAGATACTCGCTATCCTCAAGGTTCTCAACGAGGCGGGTGAGCCGCTGGGCTCTATCACCATAGCCCGGGAACTCCGGCGGTACGGCCTGAACTTGAGTGAGAGGGCAGTCCGCTACCATCTGCGTATCATGGATGAGCGGGGGTACACCCAGCCCGGGGGGCGTGATGGCCGGAGCATTACTCCGCTGGGCATGGAGGAACTGCAGATAGCTCTGGCCCCGGACCAGGTCGGCTTCATCCTCGAGAGACTCGAACTCATGGCCTTTGAGACTACGTTTGATCCGGCGAAGCGCACTGGCCTTCTGCCTATCAACACATCCATCTTCACCGAGGCGAAGTTCAAGAAGGCCCTCTCTGCCATGCGGAGTACGTTCAAGGCCGGGCTGTGTGTCAGTCACCTGGTGGCGGTGGGCTACGAAGGTGAGAGGCTGGGCAATGTTGTGGTGCCCAAGGGCAAAGTCGGCTTCGCGACGGTATGCAGCGTGGTGGTGAATGGCGCCCTGCTCAAAGCCGGGGTGCCGGTGGAGTCGCGCTTCGGCGGCGTGCTGGAGCTACGCGGCGGCAGACCCCGGCGCTTCACGGCGATCATCAACTATGCGGGCACCTCGCTGGATCCCTCTGAGCAGTACATCCGCTCCCGGATGACCAGCGTTGGAGAAGCGGCGAAGACGGGGGATGGCCGAATATTAGCCAATTTCCGGGAGTTGCCTGCCCCGTCGCGAGCCAGGGTGGAGGAAACCATAAGCCGCCTTGGCGAAGCCGGCATCAAAGGCGTGTATGCCCTCGGCCAGGCAGGCGAACCGGTTTGCCAGATCGCACTCGGCATGAACCGCATCGGCATGGTCCTTCTCGGCGGACTGAACCCGGTGGCGGCAGCGGTGGAGGCAGGCATCGACGTCGATAACTTCTCGGAGAGTGGCCTGATCGAATTTGAGCGGCTGGTGAGTTACTGGGATTTGTAGGCGACGCACTGGTGACATAGACTAGCGGGTGGCCTTTAAGTCAGTCCGGAGAGGCTGGCAAGGTATCATGGAATCCTTCACAGATTCAGCGCGACACGAAACGAGAGAGGGTAGTAGCCTCCTGCTCAAAGGCGGGAGGCTACTCTTGTTCCGGAGTAAACAGGGGCATCTGTGGCTTACTCTCTGTCCCCGAAGGCCCGAATTCGGAAGCCCAGCTGCGCCGGAAGAGGGGTCCACACGATGAGAAGCAAGAGGACTGTTCTTGTGCTGGAAGACGGTTCATTCTACGAAGGCCATGCTTTCGGCGCCGGGGATTTCGCGTATGGAGAGGTTGTCTTCAATACCAGCATGACAGGCTACCAGGAAATGCTGACCGACCCTTCATACGCCGGGCAGATACTGGTTCTCACCTATCCGCTGATTGGCAACTACGGTGTCAATCTGCACAACTTCGAATCACGGGCAATTCAGGCGCGGGGGCTCGTGGTGCGGGAGATGTGCAGCACCCCAAGCCACCGGCAGAGTCGGCAGACCCTAGACGAGTTTCTGGCGGTTAGCGGCGTGCTGGGCATCCACGGCGTAGATACGAGGGCGCTGACAAGACGGCTCAGGTACCGCGGAGTGATGATGGGGGCCATCGGTGTCAACCAGACACCGCAGGAGTTGCTGGCACGGCTGCAGGATCTGCCACGCTATGACGACGTGGATTTCGTGAAAGAGGTCAGCACAAAGGCGCCTTACCGCTGGGAGGGACATCTTAGCGGGGAAGATGGAGGAGCCACTTGCGGTGATGGTTTGGAGGGATCACCCGGTTCAGTGAGCACTGCGGAACCGAAGACCAGTGGATTCAAGAAAGGCCCGGAGACACAGTCAGCAGACGGGCCGCATATCGTGGTTGTGGACTGCGGTGTGAAGTACAACATCCTCCGGATTCTGCGCTGTCTAGGATGCCGGGTGACGGTGGTTCCGTGCACCTACTCGGATCAACAGATTCTCAGCCCCCGTCCGGACGGCGTTCTCTTCTCACCAGGCCCGGGAGACCCGGCTCTGCTGGGCTACCTTGTCGAGACGGTGAGGGGATTGGCGGGAGTGAAGCCGCTGATGGGCATCTGCCTGGGCGAACAGGTTATCGGGCAGGCTTTTGGAGGGCGGACCTTCAAGCTGAAGTTCGGGCACCGCGGCGGCAATCACCCGGTGCGCGACGTCAGAACAGGGAGGGTGCACATTGCCGCCCAGAACCATGGCTATGCTGTCGATGCTGATACGCTCAAAGGGGGGCTCGAGGTCAGCCACGTCAACCTGAACGATGGGACTGTCGAGGGGCTTCGCCACCGCGAATTGCCCATCATGTCGATCCAGTACCACTCGGAAGCTTCGCCGGGGCCACTGGATAATGTCTACCTGTTCAGTGAGTTTCTAGCCATGGTTAAGGAGACGAGGTGAGAAGACGGCAGGAGGGGGGCGCCGATGCCGCGGCGCAGCGACATCAATAAGGTCCTGATCATAGGCTCCGGCCCTATCGTTATTGGCCAGGCGGCGGAGTTCGACTACGCTGGTACACAGGCCTGCAAGGCGCTTCGCGAAGAAGGCGTGTCCACTGTGCTCGTGAACTCCAACCCGGCCACCATCATGACCGACGAGGGCATTGCCGACGTCGTCTACATTGAGCCGCTCGAAGCGGGCGTGATCTCCCGCATCATCGAGAAGGAGAGACCTGATGGACTGCTGCCCACGCTTGGCGGCCAGACCGGGCTGAATCTGGCGGTGGAACTGGCCGACGCGGGCGTCCTGGACAGATACGGAGTGCGCATGCTGGGCACACCGCTGGAAACCATCAAGAAGGCCGAGGAGCGCTCCCTTTTCAAACAGACCTTGATTGACATCGGCGAGCCTGTGCCAAGCAGCGTCACCGTCAATTCTGTTGAAGAGGCAGTGCGCTTCGCTAAGAGCATCGGCCTGCCGCTCATCACGCGCCCTTCCTTCACCCTCGGCGGCACTGGGGGTGGCATCGCGCATACCCTGGATGAACTGGAAACCATCGTGGCGGATGGCCTGGCTGCCAGTCCCAGCCACGAGGTCCTGGTCGAGAAATGCCTTCTCGGGTGGAAGGAGATTGAGTACGAGGTGATGCGCGACGCGGCTGATACGTGCATCACCATCTGCAACATGGAGAATGTCGATCCCATGGGCGTGCACACCGGCGACAGCATCGTGGTGGCCCCCAGCCAGACTCTTTCAGATGGCGAATACCAGATGTTGCGGTCGGCGAGCATCAAGATCATCCGTGCCTTGGGGATCGAAGGAGGCTGCAACGTTCAGTTTGCGTTGGCGCCCGGCCCGGTGGTGGCGGAGAGGTGGTCGCCCGGCCAAGTGGGCAATGCCTACTACGTCATTGAGGTGAATCCCAGGGTGAGCCGCAGCTCTGCCCTCGCCAGCAAGGCGACAGGATACCCCATCGCGCGTGTAGCGGCCAAGATCGCGATCGGGAAGCGGTTGGATGAGATTCCCAACATGGTGACTGGCAAGACGATGGCCGCCTTCGAGCCGGCGCTGGACTACTGTGTGGTGAAGATCCCCCGCTGGCCTTTCGACAAGTTTGCCGCCGGAGACCGGACGATCGGCAGCCAGATGAAGGCCACGGGCGAGGTCATGGCCATCGACCGCCGTTTTGAAGCTGCGCTCCAGAAGGCAGTGCGCTCGCTCGAGTTCGGCAACCGATCGCTGCTATGGGAAGAGCGCGGCTGGGCTGATCTGCCAGATGCGTGCCCACTGCATCCTCACGACCGGCGGCTGTGGGCGGTGATGGCCGCGCTGCGCCGGGGAGTGGCCCCCGAGGAGATCGCCGAGGCGAGCGGGATAGATCCGTGGTTCCTCTACAAGATGCGCAACATTGTGGACATGGAGCGCCGGCTGCTGGCAGAGGCGCTCACCCCGGAGTTGCTCCGCGAAGCCAAGCGCTTCGGCTTCTCTGACGAGCAGATTGGCACGCTGGCCGACAGGACGGAGGAGCAGGTTCGTCAGATGCGCCAGGAGTGGGGCATCCGCCCGGTGTACAAGATGGTTGACACGTGCGCCGCCGAGTTTGAGGCCTCCACGCCATACTTCTATAGCTGCTACGAGCAAGAGAACGAGGCTCAGCCGCTAAAGGGGCGCAAGGCCGTCGTCATCGGCAGCGGCCCCATCCGCATAGGACAAGGCATCGAGTTTGACTACTGCAGCGTACACTCGGCGTGGGCCCTTCAAGAGGCCGGCTGGGCCAGCATCCTGATCAACTCCAATCCTGAGACGGTATCCACCGACTTTGACACTGGCAGCCGGCTCTATTTCGAAGCTCTCGACGAAGAGAGTGTGCGTGATATCTTGGAAAACGAGAACGCACGGAGCCCGGGCGATACCGGGCAGGAGTCGGAAGGCGGCCCCACGCCGTCTATCGTGCAGTTCGGTGGACAGACCGCGGTCAACCTCAGCGAGCCGCTGGCCCGGAGCGGGATGCCGATCATGGGATCCAGTGCTGAGACGATCGATAAGGCAGAAGACCGGCAGCGATTCGAAGACTTCCTGGACACGCTGGGCATCCCGCAGCCACCAGGCGGGGTTGCCATCACGCTGGGGGAAGCCGAGAGCGTGGCGCGGTCGATCGGTTACCCCGTACTCGTGCGGCCGAGCTACGTGCTGGGGGGGCGGGGCATGGAGATCGTATACAGCGATGAAGAATTGGCACAGTACATGCGCGGCGCCCTGGAACTGGGGACCAGGCACCCAGTGCTCGTTGACAAGTACCTCGAAGGCAAAGAGGTCGAGATGGATGCCATCTGCGACGGAGAGAGCGTGCTCGTTCCGGGCATCATGGAACACCTGGAAAGGGCCGGAGTGCACAGCGGAGACGCCATGACCGTCTATCCCGGCTTGGGCCTGAGGAAGTCGGAGGTAGACACGCTGGTGGACTATGCCGTCCGCATCGGCCTTGGGCTGGAAATCCGGGGTCTGATGAATGTCCAGTGCATTATCATGCGGGAGGCGAATAGGTCTAGCGTGTACGTCCTGGAGGTGAACCCTCGTGCCAGCCGCACCGTACCGTTTATCTCAAAGGTCACTGGGGTGCCGGCGGTCAAGATAGCCACGAAGGTCATGGCCGGGATTTCTCTCCGGGAACAGGGCTATGAAACCGGTCTGTGGAAGAAGCAGGGCTTGGTGGGCATCAAGGCGCCGGTCTTCTCCATGTCCAAACTAGCTGGCGTGGACACCTATCTCGGACCTGAGATGAAATCAACCGGGGAAGTGATGGGAATAGACTACACCTTCGAAGCGGCTCTGACGAAAGCCGTCATGGCGGCGGGGCTGATGCTACCCCCGGGCGGTGCGGTGCTGCTCAGCATCGCCGACCGAAACAAAGCCGCGGCTTTGCCCATCATCAGGAGACTGGTGGAGGCAGGCTACAAGCTCTACGCTACAGAGGGCACGGCGAGGATGATCGAGACCGAAGGGATGTTCGTGAGGCAGGTCACCAAGAAACTCGGCGAAGGGCACCCCAATGTGATAGACGCTATCAGGGAAGGCTGGGTAAACGGTGTCATCAACACCATTACGGGTGAACGCACCCCGATGAAGGACGGATTCGCCATAAGGCGCGCTGCCGCAGAGAAGCGTATCCCCTGCTTCACCTCGCTGGACACGGCGCGTGCAGCGGTGTGGGCTATGGCCAGCAGCGACCGTCATTTCAACGTACTGCCGCTGAGCCGCTACCTGAAAGGCAGGGCGGATGTTTATGGCGTTACGCGTGGACAAAGCTGATCATCCGTATGCCATGATCAGGAAGGGAGTCATACGTGGAGATGATGATCAGGAGACACCACTCCTGATCGCTGTGGCGGCCTGGAGAAAAGTTCTTGAATAGACGGATCCAGTTGGAGGTTGCGCCGGTAGTCGGGTACGCCGAAACGAAGGTCTAGAGTCTGCTTTCTCCCGCTGCCGTCTGATCCCAGTCCCTGGGATCTACCGGTGATACTACCCGCAGTGCTTGGTTCATAGTGAAGCCGCCGACTACATTACTGGTGGCGTCAGGTTTGGTAGCCGCGATATCTCTACCTCTCTACCCTCGCGATCTTGAAGCCCCGATCGTCACCGAGGTTGATATAATCTGCTCATGAATGGCAACTGGCACAGTCTGAGTGTGGATGAGATCCTGCGGCAACTGTCCTCGTCGCGGGAAGGCCTCAGCGCGCCGGAAGCCGCGAAGAGGCTGGCGGACCAGGGTCAGAACAGGCTCGTCGGCAAGAAGCGTGTCCCGCCGATAGTGATGTTTCTTCGCCAGTTCCTCAACCCCCTCATCTACGTGCTTATTGCCGCAGTGATCATCAAGGCTATCCTCAAGAGTCTGCTGGATGCCGGAGTAATAGTGGCCGTCCTCCTGTTGATGGCGGTCATTGGCTTCGTTCAAGAGACACGTGCTGAGAAAGCCATGGAAGCCCTGCTGCAACTGGCTGCGCCCAAGGCCAAAGTCAGGCGCGGCGGCAGGGTGCAGACTATCCCGGCTGAGGAGATAGTCACCGGAGACGTCATCCTCCTGGAAGCCGGGGACAAGGTGCCCGCAGATGCGCGGCTGATGGAGGCATCGAGTCTCAAGGTGGGGGAGGCGCCGCTAACCGGTGAGTCCATGCCTGTGGACAAGCACACGGAAACACTCAGTGAGGAAACACCTGTGGCGGACAGAAAGAACATGCTGTTCATGGGCACCGCTGTCAACTCCGGCCGCGCGACGGCGGTTGTCGTCGCGACAGGGATGAACACCGAGATAGGCAGGATCGCCTCTGCCATACGGGAAACTAAGACTCAGAAGACACCACTGCAACAGAGCATCAGCAGGCTGAGCCGGTACGTCCTCGTTCTGGTCCTTGGTGCCTGCGCGGTCCTCTTTATTGCTGGTCTGTTGGAAGGACTGCCTGTAGAGGACGTGTTCCTGCTGGCTGTGACGGCAGCCGTATCCGCCATACCTGAAGGCCTGCCGGCGACGGTGACGGTCACTCTGGCCGTGGGCATGAAGGAGATGGCCCAGCGGAATGCCATAATCCGCAGGCTGGTCGCGGTGGAAACACTTGGAGCGGCGACTGTGATCTGTTCCGACAAAACGGGGACTCTGACCCTGAACCAGATGACCGTGAGGCGGATATACGTGGACGGGCACTGGGTGGAAGTGACCGGAGAAGGCTATCAACCACAGGGGCAGTTCCTCAGGGACGGCAAGGTGCTGAGTCCGGATGAAGATGGCCCGTTGGCACTCCTGTTGCGAATCGGCGCCCTCTGCAATGACGCGCTCCTCGCCGGAGAGATGCAGTGCTGCGACGTCATTGGCGATCCGACTGAAGGAGCCTTGGTGGTGGTGGCGGCCAAGGCAGGTCTGGACAAGGAGAGACTGCAGTTGGCTTATCCGCGGGTCGACGAGATACCTTTCCAGAGCGAGAAGCAATACATGGCTACCCTTCATACCAGGAACGGCGGCCGAGTGGCTTATGTTAAGGGGTCCTTGGAGAGGCTTCTTTCCTTCAGCGCCGCTGTCATCAAGGATGGCGCTCTGGCTCCCCTGACTGCAGTGGAGTCGCAGGCTCTTGTTGACGCCGGCGAGGCGATGGCCAGGGATGCCATGAGGGTGCTTGCCATCGGCTGTGCCGAGTTCCCGGCGGAACATCTGGCACTGAAGGAGGAGGATATCAGGGGTCATCTCACACTGGTGGGGCTTGTTGGAATGGCAGATCCACCCCGCGAGGAGGCCAGGGTGGCAGTAGGGCAGTGCCGGGAAGCCGGCATCAGGGTAGTAATGGCTACCGGTGACAACAAGGTCACAGCGGAGTCTGTTGCCCGTCAGCTCGAGCTGCCACCGGGGAGGGCGGTAACTGGAGCCGAACTTCAGCAGATGACGGACGACGAACTGAGACAAGAGGTGAAAGGGGTCTCCGTTTTCGCCAGGATCGAACCCTTGCACAAGCTGCGTATTGTGAACGCTTTCAAGAGTCAGGGGGAGGTCGTGGCCATGACTGGGGATGGTGTGAACGACGCCCCGGCACTCAAGGCGTCCAGTATTGGGGTGGCGATGGGCATAACTGGTACGGACGTCGCCAAGGAAGCGTCTGACATGGTGCTGGCGGATGACAACTTCGCTTCTGTGGTTGCTGCCGTGGAAGAAGGCCGGGCTATTTTCAACCGGCTGCGCAATGTCACCCTTTTCCTGTTGACCACTGGTCTTGGCGAGCTGGTGGCGCTGATTCTTTGCGTCTCGGTCCTTGGCCTGGCGCCACTGCTTCCTCTACAGATCATTTGGGTCAATCTGGTTACTGGCGTGATCGTGGCGGTGCCGCTGGGCATGGAGCCAAAGACCGGATATGAGCTGAAGCAGCCGCCCCGCCACCCCCGGGTCGGGCTGGTGTATCCCGGCCTTCTCCTGCGGCTGGCGTTTCTGGCGCTGATGCTGAGTATCGGCGTCTTCCTGGCCTTCAACTGGGCTCAGAGCCGTTCCGGGCTGGATGAAGCGCGCACCATAGCCTTCTGTGCGGTTATCGTCTTTGAATGGCTGGTCGCCTTCAACGCGCGCTCAGACGAGTTCACCATCTTCCGCCTGGGCATCTTTCACAATGTCTGGCTGGTCAGGGCAGTCCTGCTGGCCATTCCTCTCCAGATGGCCGTCGTCTATGCCCCTCCGCTGCAGGCTGCCTTCAAGACTGTGGCTCTGGGGATCGATGAATGGGGGATGGCTCTGCTGCCGGGCGTCTGCATCTTTGTCCTGGAGACTTCGAGGAAGCTCGTCTTCCCAAGGGCCTTCAGTCTAGGGAAGTGGCAACCGTTGGGGAAGAAAGCCTAGCGCCGTCGACCTGAGCTGACCTGGTATGTGCCATCTCCTGGTGAATGGTTACCCCAGCGTACGGCCGCTGCTGGCGACGGAACCCGGTACCCATTGCAGCTGCAGATTGAGTAGATGTGCCATAGGGATCGGTCCGGCTGCCTGCTCAGTGTTCAACATTCTGTCGGTGCGGGTCACGCAGGTGAAGCTGCCACCCTGCATGCACATCCTCTGACCAGGACGCTGCTGTTGTTGCAGGTGCGAAATGGACTCTCTCCCAGAATCGGCCCACTTACGGTTCCAACTTGGACGCGGCCCCTAAGACTGGGACCTCTGGGTCGCTCTCTTGTCGACCCGCTAATCTTGTAGAATCGCCTGCTCTTTTTCCCAGAGGTGTTCTTTGCCGCAAGCCGAGCAGCGCCCCATCTTGTTCTGCCGGATATGAATTTTCTCTAGCATCGTTTTGTCCGCCAGAACGCCGGTGAACACCAACTTCCCTGTTTCAGGACACTTGATCATGACCTTCGCCATTCTGATCCTCCCGTCAGGGGGCTGGGGCAGAGACGGACCGCCCGCCCCACCCACTGTTGTTTCGACATGGCCCATATTTTACCATCCCCTGCCGCATCTGTCAGTCGCCCCCGGAAGTGCTCTTGCTGAATCTGTGTGCCGCCCGCAGCGTCCCAGACTCAATCGTCAGGCAACGGGTCAAAGGAAGACACAAGCCGGTGCGGATAGGATATTCAGGACAAGTAGCGCGGGGATCAAAGGCGATCTGGAGATGGTGGTTTGAAGCGATGTCCTCGCCGCTGCTCTTGGGCGCTGCGGCACGAGGCAGTGCGCCGGTTGTACGGCGTTCTCTGTGGCGGCGGAGCGAGGTCGGCCTCAGGTTGATTGGCAACATCGTACATAATTGATAGAATAGAGGCTGCCCTGAGAATGTCAGCGGACCTTTGTTTCCGGTTGACGTAGGGGGCCGAGGTGGCGGAATGGCAGACGCGCTACGTTCAGGGCGTAGTGTTCGAAAGGACATGTGGGTTCAACTCCCACCCTCGGCACCAAATAATAGGCGCCTGTAGCTCAGTTGGATCAGAGCGTAGCCCTGCGGAGGCTGAGGTCGTGGGTTCGAGCCCCACCAGGCGTACCAGGGGCGGTTAGCTCAGCGGTTTAGAGCGTCTGTCTTACACACAGAAGGTCAGAGGTTCAAATCCTCTACTGCCCACTTATGTCTACTTGCAAGAGTTTGCAGCTGTCAAGCAACAGTAACGCAAGAGCCTCCTGGCCATCCCCCTCTATAGCCTAGCTCAGGTTGACACCACCTCTCCTCCGATGCTATTGTGCGAGGCGAATCCCTCAGGTGCACCCCGGTAGAGCTTCCTACCGCATAGATGAGGAGGTGGGGCGATGGCGGTGAAGTGTCCCAAGTGCCAAGCTGACAACAGGGAAGGAGCCAAGTTTTGCGAACAATGCGCCGCTCCACTGGCTCGAAAGTGTCTGAACTGTGGCGCCGACGTTGGTCCCAAGGCCAGATTCTGTGATCAGTGTGCCCACGACCTCGAGGAGCCAAAGACCGCTCCTCCCGTCGACTACTCCAAGCCCCAGTCCTACACACCCAAGTTCCTGGCGGAGAAGATCCTCAGCACCGGCAAGTCCATGGAGGGCGAGCGCAAGCTGGTTACCGTCCTCTTCGCCGATGTGGCCAACTACACCGCCATGTCCGAGAAGCTGGACCCGGAGGAAGTCCACCAGATCATGGAAGGCTGCTTCCAGATTCTCATGGACGAGATCCACCGCTACGAAGGCACCATCGATAAGTTCACCGGGGACGGCGTCATGGCCCTCTTCGGTGCACCATTAGCCCATGAAGACCACGCCCAGAGGGCCTGCTATGCCGCCCTGGCCATCCAGAAGGCTCTGGAGTCCTACGGCCAGAAGGTAGAGAAGGACTGCAAGCTCCCCTTCCGGATGAGGGTCGGCCTCAACTCCGGCCCGGTCATCGTCGGCTCCGTGGGCAAGGACCTCAAGATGGACTACACCGCCGTAGGTGATACCGTCAATTTAGCCTCCCGGATGCAGAGTCTGGCCGAGCCGGGACGGATACTGGTCTCCGCCGATGTCTACAAGATGGCCCGGGACTTCTTCAACTTCAAGGCCAGGGGGAAGAAGGAGGTCAAGGGTAAGGAGGAGGCCGTCGAGGCCTATGAGCTGCTGGAGCCCACCGAGGTGGCCAGCCGGATAGAAGCGGCCGCTCTAAGGGGACTCACCAGGTTCGTCGGCCGGGAGAAGGAGATGGCCACCCTCAGAGAGGCCTTCGACAAGGCCAAGTCCGGATCAGGCCAGGTGGTCTGTATCGTGGGCGAGGCTGGCGTGGGAAAGTCGCGGCTGCTCTTGGAATTGAGGAGAAGCATACCACAAGACGAGTACACCTATCTGGAAGGCCGGTGCCTGCACTATGGCAGCTCCATGCCCTATCTGCCATTACTGGATATCCTGAGGTCCTACTTCGGCCTTAAGGAAGGGGAAAGAGAGTTCCTGGTCCGCAAGAGACTGGAGGAGAAGACCTCAGCCATTGACCCCAAGCTCAAGGCCATCCTGCCACCACTGCAGGAGCTGCTGTCACTGAAGGTGGAGGATGAGGCCTATCTGAAGCTGGAGCCCCAGAAGAAGAGAGAGAAGATATTCGAGGCCATCAGGGACCTATTGGTGGTGGAGAGCCAGAGGAAGCCCCTGATGGTGGCCATCGATGATTTCCAGTGGACGGACCGCACCTCGGAGGAGTTCCTAAGCTATTTTATCGGCCATCTGCCCAGCTCCCGTATCCTGCTCCTTCTCCTCTATAGACCCGAATACACCCATCAGTGGGCCAGCAAGTCCTGCTACTCCCAGATCAGGGTGGATGAGCTGCCAACCAAGTCCAGCGCCGACTTGGTGCGGGCCATGCTGGAGGAGGGAGAGGTGGCCCCGGAGTTGAGAGAGCTGATCCTCAACCGGGCTGCGGGCAATCCCCTGTTCATGGAGGAGTTCACCCATACCCTGTTGGAGAACGGCTCTATCCAGAAGAAAGACCACCAGTATGTCCTGAGCCGGAAGCCATCAGAGATTCATGTGCCGGACACCATCCAGGGGATCATCGCTGCCCGGATGGACCGCCTGGATGAGAACCTGAAGCGGATCATGCAGGTGGCCTCGGTAATCGGGAGGGACTTTGCCTACCGGATACTGCAGACCATCACCGGGATGCAGGAGGAGCTCAAAGGCCACCTGGTCAACCTGCAGGGGCTGGAGTTCATCTATGAGAAGAGCCTGTATCCGGAGCTGGAGTACGTCTTCAAACATGCCCTGACCCAGGAGGTGGCCTACAACAGCCTTCTGCTCAAGAGAAGGAAGCAGATCCACGAAAGGATTGGGAAGGCCATAGAGGAACTGTACCCCGACCGGCTGGAGGAGTTCTGCGAGCCATTGGCACTTCACTACAAGCAGGGAGAATGCTTCCACAAAGCGGTGGAGTATCTCATCAAGGCCGGCGAGAAAAGCCTGAATCGGTATGCGGTGGAGGAGGCCCACCAGCACTTCCGGGATGCGTTCGACATACTGTCACGGAAAGCTGTCCGGACAAGGGAAGAAGACCGTCTCCTCATTGATATGCTGATAAAGTGGGCCTATGTCCACTACTTCCGGGGCAGTTTCGAGGAGTTGCACGGGTTGCTGCGGGCCCACGATGAACTGGCACAGTCGCTTGATGACCAGGAAAGACTGGGAATGTTTCGTAACTGGCGGGGGTTTGTCCTGTACAGCATCGGTGAGGTCAAAGAGGCACACAGATATCTTCACGAAGTGCTTAATCTCGGCGAGGGTCTGGGCAGCCAGAAGGTGGTGGGTTACGCCTGTTCCTGGCTGGCCTGGACATGCGGCTATCTGGGACTTCTGGACGAAGCCATCACCCATGGTGAAAGGGCCTTGGCAATATCTAGCTCCTTTGAGGAGGACCAGTATCTGTATTACAAGACCGTCGGGGCACTAAGCTATGCATACTATGTTAGGGGAGATAAGAAGCAGACTTTGGAGACAGCTGAGGCCCTTCTGGAATACGGCCGCAGCCACGGCAGCATCCGCAGCCTGGTCCTGGGACATGTCGGTGTGGGCCTAAATCATCTCATGAGTGGAGACTACGTGTCAGCGGTTGACTGCATGAGGCAGGGAACCACCGTGGCTGCCGATCCCTTCTATGAGCAATACGCCAGGATGTGGCTCGGCGTCGCCCAGATGTTCAATGGCCAGTTCGAGCAGGGCGGCGAGGCTCTGCAGAGAGCCCTAGCCTACAGCCGCGAGGTTGGGGCCGGAATAATGGAAGATCCGGTCCAGCTGGCCTTGTCGCTTGCAGAGGTCGGCAAAGGGCAGGTGGAAAACGCGCTAAGGCAATGCGAAGAAGCAGCGGAGAGGTTCCTGGTGAAGGGAATGAGATCGGGCGTTCTGACCAGCTACCTCTGGGTGGGTCGACTTTACGCACTGTTTCAGGGTAGCGTAACCCGCGGTGAGCAGAAGGCGCTTGATTGTACCAACAGAGCCATTGGGTTGGCCCGGGAGATCGGGGCTAAGGGCTTGCTAGGGGAGGCCTATCTTGACCTGGGTCGTTTCTATCAGGTGAAGTCTCAGAATGACCAAGCCAGGGAATACTTCGCCTGGGCAGCTGAATTGTTCGAACAGTGCGGCCTTGAGCAGTACCTGAAACAAGCGCGGGAGGCTCTCCACTCTCTGAGATAGACAATCAGCCCTCGGGCGGGGCAGTCATACATCCACCAGGGAACACAAGGACCTAGGAGACGGGCGCGCACTACCACTGCTTGGCCAGGACGGAGAAGGCGCTGGAGAAGCTGAAAGCGTCGTAGGCTGAGTGCCATTTCGAACTGAGGAGTTCTGCATATCGTACACCGTGGCCCACCGGGTTTGATTCGGACCTCAGTTTGGATAAGAACGATCGGTTTTTAAAGCACTGAAGAAAGTCCTCGCCAGGTATGCCGCCAATTCAAACTGTCAGGGAGCACGTGGAATCGTGGATAAGATCCACCCTCGTCCCAGCCAACCAGGTTGCTGATAGGACGGTGTTTCTCAAGAACAATGAGCAATCACGGCTTGACATCAGCCTCATGCATGCAATCGAGATACTGTAACATCTTAGTCGGTAGAGGTTGACTTAGAAGGAAGAGACCTCGCAGAATCGTGAGATATGCCCAGCAAGCTAATCTTCGGATTAAGGAGGTCTCTTTATGGATAGCATAGAAGGAATCGCGACGATCCTCAAGGGGGAGGAGGTCATCTTCGGGTGGGCTTGCGATCTGGCGAAGAAAGTAGCCGAGTACGTGCTGGAGAAGGTTGACGAGCATCTGATTCGATCCTTGACAGACTCACAAGTGTGTGATACAAAGCTGAATATCTACAATAGATATCCTTCTCGATAGTAGTTACAAAGATATTACACCAATCCTATGCCACTCGTGGAGTCTCCCGGGCTGGCGTGGGAATCCCTACTCCGCAAGGCAGGTGTCGTAGGTCGGGACATTGCGTCGCTATCGGGTGGAGCGGTGTTGTGCGGCGCTATTTGTTGACAGGATGCAAAAGGCGTCAGCGCGCAATCTGTGAACGCCAGCTTATACGCCACGGAATCGACGTACTTGTTCAGACACCGTGACTGGGCTCAACTCAATGAACACCGGCCACAAGGTGGGCAGCGCCTTGGTGAGGAGGCAATGCTATGAACCTTGCCCAGTTGAGTGAAAACAAGATCCAGGAGTCTACAGATTGCGTCTACATAGTGTTTGCAGGGCGGGAGATCACCTATGCCGAGATGGGACGCGCATCCAAGAAGTTGGCTTCGGCTCTCAAGAACCTGGGCGTGAAGCCAGGGGACAGGGTTCTGGTGCAGATGCCGAACCGGCCAGAGGTGTTCCAGAGCTTCGAGGCCATCTGGAGAATCGGGGCTACCGTCGTTCCTGTGAACCACATGATCGGACCGGAGGAGAGCTCCTACATCTACCAAGACTGCGGCGGAACGACCTTAATAAGCAGTACAGATTTCCTGCCCCGGATAGAGGCCTGTCGGGTTAGCACGCCGGGCCTTAGAAATATCATACTCACAGGACCGTCCGTGCCGGATGGCTATTTCCCCTATCAGGAGCTTGTGGAGAAGAGTCCGGATCATGCCGGCATGGCGTATGTAAGTGATAGTGATTTGGCTGCTATCGTTTACACCGCCGGGACTACCGGGAGGCCCAAGGGGGTTATGCACTCGCATCAGAGTCTGTACTACAGTGGGAGGATATCCTACGAGACGACTTCTGCACCTGAGGGGACCGTCGCCGTCTTTGTGCTGCCGCTGTGCCACATCTACGGCATCAGCTGCATGGTGGCTGGGTATTTCATCAGAAGACTCAAGGCCGTCGTCCTGTCCTCCTTCAACGTCGACAAGGTATTCGAAGCTATTCAGACCTACAAGGGCAACATGTTCACTGGCGTACCTACTCTTTATGTATACATGTTGTTGCACCCCAACCCGAAGGAATACGATCTCAGCTCCATGAAATGGTGGACCTCTGGCTCGGCTGCGCTGGCACCGCAGACGTGGCATGACTTCAGGGAGAAATTCGGCTTTGAGATCATAAACGCTTGGGGCATGACCGAGACTGGTACCACTGGCTCCTGCTGTCCACCGGACGAGTCCAAGAAGGTTGGCTCGATCGGGAGGGCTTCACCGCGGGTACAGTTGAAAGTTGTCGACAGCAACGGAAGAGAGGTGCCGCAAGGACAACAAGGCGAGATAATTGTCAAGACCCCGGCTGCAATGACCGGTTACTGGAATAGACCGCAGGACACGGCAGAAGTAGTGGATGATGGCTGGGTTCGCTCTGGTGACATTGGATACGTTGATGAGGATGGGTTCTACTTCATCACTGACCGGAAGAAGGACATTATCATCAAGGGAGGCGAGAACATCAGCCCGAGAGAGATCGAAGAGGTTATCATGACGCACCCCGCCGTCAGCGAGGCGGCAGTCGTCGGCGTGAAGGACAAGGTCTATGGCGAAGAGATCAAGGCTTTTGTGGTGGCCAAACCCGGCATGCGGGTTACGTCCCAGGAACTGCAGGACCACTGCTGTGCTAGCCTCAAGAAGTTCAAGACACCGAAGGACTTCGCCTTTGTGGACACTCTGCCAAAGAACCTGATGGGGAAAGTCCTCAGGAAAGAGTTGCGGAGAATAGCCCGGGAAAACCAGGCCGGCTGAGTCTGATTCGAGGTTGATGATGGCAATGCCCTCTCAGTACAAGTCAGATAGAGCCCGAGAGAAGGCATTTGCCTCATATGATTCCCTGCTATCCCGTTCCCCTGTGCCCTGTGAGACGCGTTTCGTTGATACAACCTTTGGTTCCACCCATCTCATAGCTGCGGGTGCTGTTGAGGCTCCTCCGCTTGTTCTCTTGCATGGACTCGGAAGTAATGCAACTGGCTGGGGGTCTAATATTGCTGCTCTGACTGATCGCTTTCGGGTGTACGCGCTAGACACAATCGGTGATCTCGGGAAGAGCGCAGGCACCAGACCTCGATATGCCTCCGGCGATCACGCACGGTGGTTGAACGAGGTATTTGGGCAGCTTGGTATCGAAACCGCCAAGGTTATTGGCATGTCTCTTGGCGGCTGGATAGCCTTTCATTTTGCTCTCGCCTTCCCAAATCGGGTTGAACGCCTGGTGCTCATTGCTCCTGCCTCCCTTCAGAGAATGAAGATTGGATTCGTGCTTCGCGCTGGCCTGACCTCTTTCTTGCCCGGAGCAGCCACTGTGCGGTCCTTCTTCCGTTACCTTGCCTCTACAGAATATGGCGGCATGCCAGACTGGGCGATTGACGATGTCGTCATCAGATGGAGGGCTGGGAGAGCGGTTAATGAACAACCACCGATCTTCAAAGATACACAAGTCTCAGCCCTTCACATTCCCACACTTGTACTCTTGGGGAGCCAAGACCCGATCTACAATGTAGCCAAAGCAGCTTCACGGCTGAGCGCTGTGGCACCGCACATCCAAGTCGAGATCATTTCAGGTGCCGGTCACTTGCTCCCAGTCGAGCGACCAGAGGTCGCGAATGCGGCCCTGCTCAAGTTCCTTGTCTTGAGGACCGCACTGTCATCGTGCTATCCGCTCGTGTGCAGCGCTATTCGTTGACGGGAACGGGAGCATCACGAAGGAGGGAAGATGAAAGACTTTAGGGGAAAGACAGCTGTCATCACCGGTGCTGCCAGTGGCATAGGATATGCTCTGGCCGAACGCTGCGCTCAAGAGGGCATGAACATAGTGATGGCCGATGTTGAACCGAAAGCGTTGGCCGACGCCGAGCGAGAACTGACAGCAGGCGGCGCATCCGTTCTGGGTGTGGTGACTGATGTCTCCAAGGGTGGAGACATCGAGGGACTGGCAAAGAGAACGCTGGAAGCCTACGGCGCAGTCCACCTGCTGTTCAACAACGCTGGAGTAGGGGGAGGCGACACCACGTGGGCAACTACTGAAGAGGACTGGCAATGGGTTCTGGGCGTTGATCTCTGGGGTGTCATCCACGGCGTTCGTGTCTTCGTCCCGATTATGTTGAAACAGAGCACGGAGTGCCACGTGGTTAACACGGCTTCGGGAAACGGGTTGTTCATGGGGTCGGTTCCCGTAGGCCGGGTGAGCTACAAGGTGGCAAAGTTTGGAGTGGTTGCCCTCTCCGAGACTCTCTATCACGAGCTGAGGATTGTGGGCTCCAAGATCGGGGTCTCAGTCTTCTGTCCGGCCTTTGTGAACACACGAATAATGACGAGCGAGAGGAATCGTCCTCGGGAACTCTTGAATGAAGCGGCCGTCGAGGAGGCGCGCAAGGCAAATCCCTTTCGTCAGAACGTTCTCGAGAAATTGGATGACCAGGTGAGGGCGGGGATTTCTCCTCAACAGGCAGCGGAATGCGTCTTCGATGCGATTCGACAGAACAAGTTCTACATCCTCACAGACAAACCTGTGACGAAGTACTTGCTGCAACTGCGGATGGAAGACATCCTGTGGGAACGCAATCCCACGGACCCAATGTCCATGTCAATGCTGAAGTAGTGGTCATCGACGAGTCGCCCGACCAGCGGAACGCGGCACGCAGATCTCGGATGCCCGGCCAACGTAGCGCCATCGGCTAGGTTTCTATTGTATATGCACAAGCGTGTCACAGAATAGAATCTTGAGGAGGTGTGCTATGGGGTTCGTCAGATCTGAAAAGCAGAACAGCCTGAAATTCATGCAGGCAGGAGAGTTCTACGACGTTGAGAGAGTGACTGTCTTCTTTGAGACCAAGCCCGAGGTAGTGAGACGCCTGCTGCCTCCACCGCTCAAGCCCGGGGCTCTGCCCATCGGCAGCGTATTTGTGGCCAACTACCCCAGAACCAATTTCGGCGTGGCATACCTGGAGAGCGCCCTGTTCCTTCAGGCCCAGTTCAATGGTGAAGAAGGCTCCTACTGTCTTGGCATGCCAGTCACCAACGACATGGCAATGATCCTGGGTCGCGAGATATTCGGGTATCCCAAGAAGATGGCTGATATTCACCTCAAGCGCCAAGGCGAGAAGGTCGATGGCCGGACCGAGCGACACGGCGTCCGCTTCCTCGAGATCAAAGCAAATCTCACAGGCAAGTTCAATGACAAGAGATTCCAGGATATCATGGCCGCCAGCCTTCAAGTCCCGGGTCAGGTAGTAACCTTCAATTTCAAGTATTTCCCGGCGGCTGGCGGTGAAGGGTTCGACTACAATCCACGGCTCGTCAGGGAAGTCGTGACAAGGCGTCCAAAACGCGTAGACATGGGCGAAGCCAAGCTGGTGCTGCAATCATCTGATCACGATCCCTGGAGTGAAGTCGAAGTCGTCCGGGTACTGGGGGCCGTCTACTTCGTCGGTGACGTCACCATGTTGCCGGGGACGGTTGCAGCCGAGACCACAGCTGCGGAATTCGCACCCTATGCGCTAATGAAACTGGATGCAGGTCTCGTTGACTGAGACAGCAGAGGCAAGGAACGGATGCCATGCTGACGGATCAAGGAGGTGAGTGAAATGTCGAAGGGAGTCAATCCAGAAGAGATCACAGTCGAGACATACGCGGCATTCTTTGGTGACTGGGTGGGGAAGCTCCTGGGCTTCAGTCTGAGAGCGATGGCGCAAGGTCAGGAGAAGAGAGGACCAGAGATACTGGAGGAAGTAGTTGCGTTCGCGGCGGAACATGCACGGGATAGTATCCCGGCGACAATGCAGATGCTAGGTATAACAGAGGCTGATCTGCGGCAGAAACCATTTGAGACGTACCAGCAGGTTTTCGACTTCGAGGATAGGGTCCTGGGATGCAAGAAGATCGAGTGGATAAGGGAGAGCCCAGACTCACTGGTCGAGATAGCCAGGACTTGTTGGATGATGGGAGCGGTGAAGCAATATCCCGAGATATGCTCGTACCTAATAAAGGCCATCAGCACGGCTATAAGAGACGAAATGTGGCCTGATCTTGACATGGACAAGCTGGAGATGGTGCCCCTCGGAAATGCACCTGACTACTGCAAGGTTCGTGTCAGGCCAAAGAGGAGCAGTCAGTGATCCGAGGCGAGCACGGATTGACCACAGCTTTGCTGGCGAGTCTACTCGGCTGGTCGTCAGGCTTCGAATTTCACCAGTCAAACGGATAACGAGACCGTTACCAGGTAGGCCTTCTGGAGTGGTTGAGAAACCGCCAGGGGAAATCCTGCCGGGCCTTTTGGAAACACGCTGAAAGAGTAGTAGAGGCGATAAGTGACGTCCAAACGATGAAAGGAGGACAGCTATGAAGATCGATGACATCCACCGTGTACTTGTCGTGGGTGCAGGGACAATGGGGCGCCAGATCAGTCTGCAGTGTGCCACCCATCGCTACAACGTCACGCTCTACGATGTGGCCCCGCAGGCTCTGGAAGCAGCGACAAGTCAACTGAAACAGTACGGAGCACACCTAGTGGCTTGGGGGCGCATGACCCAGCAGGAGAGTGATGCTGCGCTTGCGCGGATCACCACGACGACCAATGCCAGTGAGGCTGCAAGTGGGGCAGACCTGCTAAGCGAATCCGTGCCAGAAGATCCCAAATTGAAAGGGAGGGTCCTTGCTGAGTTCAATAGGCTGTGTCCGTCGCGCACCATATTCACCACCAATACCTCTGACCTCATGCCGTCTTCATTCGCGAAAGAAACTGGCCGACCTAGCCAGTTCGCCGCTCTTCATTTCCACCAGCATGTGTGGGAAGCCAACATCGTGGATATTATGCCTCACCCTGGAACCTCACAGGCAACTGTGGACCTGCTCAAGGCCTTTGCCGAGAGCATAGGGGAAACGCCGATCGTGCTAAAGAAAGAACACCCTGCCTACGTGTTCAATTACATGCTACAGGCTCTGACAAGGAGCGCGGTTGACCTTGTGATGAACGATGTTGCTTCTGTTGAGGATGTAGACCGTGCCTGGATTGGCGTTACGAAGACAGTTGTTGGACCATTCGGCATGCTAGACTTCATTGGCCTAGATCTGGCTTGGCAAATCAGCGAAAAGTGGGCGAAGTCAAACAGCGACCCGCAGCAACGGGCGCGTGCTGATTTCCTCAGGCAGTATGTCGACAAGGGTTGGCTGGGCGTCAAGAGTGGGCGAGGCTTCTACCACTACAAATGATCTTGACCTACCCTTAGTGTGTGAAATACAAGCCAGGTGAGACCTGTCAGAGTTAGAACAGTAGGTGGATCGAGCAGGGAGGTGACTTTTGGATAACCTGCAAACTCTTGAGTCACTGTTGCGTCAAGGTTGCAGACCTTTGCGGGTAGACATAAGTGGACCTGTCGGGACTCGAACCCGCGGCCTGCTCCTGTAGGTCAGGCTATCTTGGTTGTCGACGCCATGCCTATAGGGCAAGAGGTCGATGTGGAGAGAATCGTTCCATATTGGAGGGTGAGATTGTCGCCCAAATCCGGTCTGAGAACAAGTGCGATTCTGAGCGACCCTTTTTGACACCCAGCCATCCAGGGTCCAAACATACAGCAGGCGGACCTCCAACTGTCTCATATCTAGTGAACGAGTACATCCGTTTGACAAAAGCTGCCAGCCTTGGCAGAATACCGTGGCAGTCTGCAGCCGCACAGGCTGAGGGGGGCAAAGGACCGGGGTTCGTGAATCGCCTTAATTGCTTTGATAAGTGTCTGCTCGCTTTCGAGATAGGCTGCACCGGCCGGCGCATCAGCTATTCCGGCATTCTCTACCTGAGAGGGGAACCGGATGTGGAGCGGCTGAGAGGCGCCATTCTCTCCGCCATGCGGGCCCACCCGGAGTTGATGACTACTCTCTGCGGGGGGCCTCTTCAGCATCATCGGCGCGTCTGCAGCGACGTCATGGGTGAAGTGCTGGAAGTACAAGACCTGGTGTCCTCTCACACCCAACAAGGTTCAACACAGGTAGATGCCAGAGCGCTCTATGAGGAACGCATTCACGAGTGGATCAACCGGCGGCTCGACGTTAGAAAGGACTTTCCCTTCAGAGTCCTTCTGGTGAAAAGGGCGCCCGGTGACTGTGTTCTGGTGTTCACCTTCCACCACTCAGCAGTGGACGGGGTTCGTGCCGTACGCATACTGAACGATGTCATCTCCAGATACCACAATAGGCCGCCGGACGATTGCCTGGCACCCCCGGCCGTGAGACCTGATAGCGACGAGTTGCTGTGGGAAGCGAAAGCCGAAAGAGCCAGAACGAAGAATTTCTATCGGGAGATGCTTTCCCACCTGGCCTATTTTGTCCTGATCAATCCCCTCTTCCACCCTGCCAGGATATTCCACGACAAGTCACGACGCCCTGGCGAGGTTGCCTTCTGTTCCGCCAGAATAGCGCCCGCTGAATTTCAGCAGCTCAAAGCGAAGTCCAACTCGGTGGGCGGCACGGTCAACGACATCCTCATGGCGGTCTGCTTCCGGAGCATTGACAGGTGGAACAGGCGCCACGGCAAGAGGACCCGGAAGATTAGCTTTCTGGTTCCGATCGATGTTGGCTCGCCCGACTTGAACGGCATCATATCCAACCAGATCTCCTACATCTCCTTTTCCACATCTGCGAAGGACCGAACAGATCCTGCCGGCCTTCTGAGGAAGATCAGCAGGAAGCGGTCCTATATGCTCAAAGAGAGGAGAGGCAACACCTATTCCATCATCTACTTCGCCTCCGTCCTGCGCCTCCTCCCCCTGGCAGCTATAGAGGTCTTCGCGAAGTATGTCCTCTTTCCCCTGTATGCCGACACCGTTATCTGCACCAATCCCGGCATTGTCCGATTGAGTGACTGCGGGGATGAACCGATCGAGGGAGGCAACTTCAAAGTCGTTGACTTTGAAGCCGTGCCCTTCGTCTTTGCCGGCATGGGGATGAACATCTGTGTGGCCACCTTCAACGGCAGCCTCGGCATCTACATTGCCTACGATACGGGGCTCTTCTCGAAAGAGAAGGCGGAGGAGTTCCTGGCGTTGTGCCTCGATGAGCTGGGCAACTACGAAGTCGGCGGCGACAGCGGTTCGGGCATTCGCCCGGGCTAGATGCCGGCCTCCTGCAATGCCTTCCGCGCGGCTCTCTCCCCGGCTTCGATGGCCTCGGCCTCCTTGTCGAACTGGAAGAAGCCGATATCGCCGACCTCCGGACTGATGGTCAGGTCAGCGTCCCTCAGGTTTTCCCTGGCTATCCGGTATCCGGGGATGTAGAGAGACTGTATCAGCACTTTCACGACGTTTGGTGCCGCCGACTTCTGTTGTCTTGATCGGCGGGAGCGCGACAGGCGAGAGTCTTCCTCCTCTTCGCTATCGCCTACTTCATGCTCCGGTTGATGGAGGAGTTGCGACGGGTCGGGGATAACGTTGACTCCCACGACGAAGTCGGCGCCCATCTGACGGCAGATGCTGACGGGCACCATGTTGACCAACCCGCCGTCCACAAGATACCGTCCCTGGCACCTGACTGGGGTGAATAACCCGGGGACTGAGATACTCGCCCGGACGGCTGTGATCACCGGCCCGGTGCGCAAGACTACTTCCTCGCCGCTGATAATGTCTGTTGCCACGCATGCGAAGGGTATCTTCATGTCGTTGAAAGTCAGGTCGCCGAGGAAGGACTTAAGTGCTGCGGCTACCCGCCTGCCCTTGACGAGGCCGGTCAGGGACCAGGTGACATCGGCCAGCATCGCCAGGCGTCTCAGGTCCAGGCGCATCGCCCGCTCGATGTCTCCGGCGCGGAGGCCGCTGGCATACAGCGCGCCGACCAGGGCCCCGATGCTGGTTCCGGCGATGACGTCCGGGTAGATGCCGTACTCCTCCAGCACTTTGATGACGCCGATATGGGAAAGGCCCCGCGCGCCGCCGCCGCCAAGCGCGTAGCCTATCTTTGCCCTGTCGGAGGAGTCTGTTGCTGGCATGACGTACTCACTGGCGGAACTGATTATAGCAGTTTGCACTGGCTCGCGAGGTGCACGGGTTCTTGCCGACGGTGCAGGGTTGGTCGCGATGCGATTGCCTGCGCTGCTCTTCGCTTGACTTGATGAAACAAATGAACTATTATGTTTCATATGGTTCACAAGGCAGCAACGCGAAGATTCAATGCTCAAATCCGCTTCCGAGGTCGGTCGGAGGCGAAGAAGGAGGATATCCGCCGGGCGGCGCTGCGGCTGTTCCAGTTGCACGGTTTCAAGAAGGTGACGATCCGCGAGATTGCGCGCGAGGCGGACGTTTCTCAGGTCACTATCTACAACCAGTTCGGAAGCAAGGAGGGGCTGATACGGGACGTGGTCAGCAATCTGATACAGGAAGTGGTAGGCGAATTCCGGTCTTTGATGGCCGAGAAGAGAACGTTTCCAGAGAAACTGGACTGGATACTGCTGGGGAAGATGAAAGCGGTCAGCCAGTACGGCGGCGAACTCATGGAGACGCTGGTCGCGAAGGATCCCGAGCTCCGAGATCTCGTCAGGCGCACCTACGACCGCGAGATCATGCCCATGGTAGCGAGCTTCTTTGATGAGGGCAGGGAACAGGGCTACGTGAATCCGGAACTGTCACAGGAGGCAATCCTGGCTTACACGGAGATCTTCCGCAATGGCTTGATGGCCAGACCCGAGCTGCTGGCGGAATCTGAGAAGCCCGCTGGGCTGGTGCGGGAACTGATGACGCTCTACCTGTACGGCCTGATGGGCAGGCCGTCGCCGGAAGCCCAATCTGACAACACGCGGGGCAAGTGAAAGGGGAACAGCATGGCTGGTGACGCCATAGTAGCGGACGAATTGACGTACACATACGTAAATCTGGTCGCTGTGGATCACATCAGCTTCAGAATCGCCGAAGGCGAGATACTGGGGTTCCTGGGGCCAAACGGCGCCGGCAAGACCACGACCGTCAAGATGCTGACGGGCCAGCTCAAGCCCAAGGGCGGCGGGGCGCGGGTGCTGGGGATGGACGTCTCCCGGCACGCGGCCAAGATCCGCGGGCAGATCGGCGTCTGTTTTGAGCAGACCAACCTGTATGAGCAGATGAGCGCTCTGGAGAATCTGGAGCTCTTCGCCCGGCTCTTTGGCGTCAAAGAGTTCGATGGTAAGGCGCTGCTGAAGCGAGTGGGCCTGGCTGGGCGCGAGAAGGAGAGGGTGGAAGGATACTCCAAGGGTATGAAACAGCGGCTCATGGTGGCGAGATCACTGGTGAACCGGCCGCGCATTCTCTTCTTGGACGAGCCGACGGCTGGCCTCGATCCGGCGTCCGCTGAGGCTATCCGGGCCATCATCCTCGAAGAACGGGCGCGGGGCGCCACGGTCTTTCTGACCACCCATGACATGGTGGAGGCGGATAAGCTTTGCGACCGCGTGGCCTTTATGAACGGCGGCAGGATCGTGGCCCTGGATACCCCGCATAACCTGAAGCAGAAGTACGGCAAGAGGGCTCTGAAAGCGAAGGTCCAGACCCCGTCGGGGGAACTCCAGGATCGGGAAGTGCTGCTGGATGCGCCGGAGACGCCGGAGATGGTGCGCAAGCTGTTTGCCGGTGAGAAAGTCATCACCATTCACAGCGAAGAGGCTACGCTGGAAGACATCTTCATCAAGATCACCGGTAGAGGGCTGGAGGGATGAACCCGCGCGCCATCCGGACCCTGATTGTCAAGGACTTCACCCTGTACTTCAGGAACCGGTTCTTTGCTCTGATGACAGGACTGGGCCTGCTGGTCTATGTGTTGCTCTACTTCGTCATGCCCGCATCTGTGGACGAAACCATGGATGTCGGTGTGTATGCGCCGGGATGGTCGCCCATATCGGAGGGAGCGGAACAACGAGGGCTGAGAGTTCATGTGGCGGACTCCGAAGATGAGTTGAGGGAAGGGGTGGTGGCCGGCAGATACCTGGCTGGCCTGGTGCTGCCCGCCGACTTGCTGGAAGTACTGTCATCCGGCGAGAAGGCCCAGATCAATCTCTACATTGCCTCGGATACACCGGAGGAAGCTGCCGAGGCGGTGGCATCCCTTGTGCGGGATATGATCTATGCGCACACCGGAGAGCCATTGACCGTGGATTTCTCGACCTGCATAGTCCCCGGCCCGGACATGGCAGGGAAGCAGATACCACCGCGGGACCGCATGCGTCCCCTGTTCGCTGTGTTCTTGATAGTATTCGAGACGTATGGCATGGCCACTTTGATAACGGAAGAGATAGAGCACCGGACTATCCAGGCCTTGCTGGTGGCGCCGCTGTCCGTCAAAGACCTGTTCGCTGCCAAGGGCATCACCGGGATAGCCCTGGCTTTCGGGCAGGGAGCACTGTTCATGGGCCTGGTGCGTGGCCTGAATGACCAACCGCTCATCATCATCGTGGCCCTGCTGCTGGGTGCGCTCCTGGTGACCGGGGTCGGTTTCCTGATAGCCTCACTGGCCAAGGACATGATGTCCGTGCTGGCCTGGGGTGTCTTAGCGCTGGTGACCCTGGTCATACCTGGCATGGGCGTGCTCTTCCCCGGTGTGGTCACCGGCTGGGCCAAGGTGATTCCTTCGTACTACCTTGTCAACACCGTGGACCGTGTAGCCAACTACGGCTCGGGCTGGCCCGACATCTGGCAGAACCTCGTCATACTCCTGGCCTTCAGTGTGGGCCTTCTCGTGACCGGGATGGTGGCTCTACGAAGGAGATTCCAGTGAACGTTAGGCGCATCGCCGTTCTGCTGAGGAGGGAATTGCTGCAGGGCCCCAAGAGCTTCATCTTCCTATGGTCGGTGGTGGTCCCGATCGTGCTGTCGATGGTGCTGTCACTCGTCTTTGGCACCCTGTTCAATGACAAGCCGAGGTTGGGAATTGCGGATGAGGGCGCCTCCGCACTGGTGAGCCTGTTGCGAGAAAGCCAGGCGGTGGTGCTCAGGCAGTACAGCTCCGCCGGGGAACTGGAGCGTGCCGCCAGGATCGGCGCCGTGGACTACGGGATTGTGCTGCCGCAGGATTTCGACAGCCTTGTCAAAGAAGGACAGCACGTAGAGGTCACGGCCTTTGTCTGGGGCGAGAGCCTGGCCAAGCACCGCGTGGTGGCGCAAGTGACACTGCTGGATCTGATCAGGCAACTGTCCGGCCGCGAGGCTCCGGTGGATGTCACCATAACACCTCTGGGAAACAAGGTCAGCATCCCGTGGAGCGACCGCCTGTTGCCCCTGCTGGTGCTGATGGCCGTCTTTGTCGGCGGCATGTTCCTGCCAGCGACCTCCCTGGTGACCGAGAGACAGAAACGGACGCTGGACGCCCTGACCGTCACCCCGACGACGCTCCGCGAGATCTTTGTGGCAAAAGGGATCGTGGGTTTTGTCATCAGCCTCGCCATGGGCCTGATCATCCTCGCCCTGAATCAGGCCTTCGGGGCCGAGCCGGGGCTCCTGACGCTCATGCTGGCGCTGGGCGCGGTGATGGCCGCAGAACTCGGGCTGATACTGGGGTCCTTTGCCAAAGATATGTCATCCCTCTTTGCCGTCTGGAAATCGGGCGGGATTCTGCTGTTCGCACCGGCGATCATCTATCTGTTCCCGGAGATTCCGCAGTGGATTGGCCAGATATTCCCCACCTACTATCTGGTAGAACCCGTGGTGCGCATCAGCCAGGAAGGGGCCGGGTGGTCAGAGATCGCCGTGCACGTCATTGTCTTGGCGGTGCTGGACGTTTTGCTCGTAGCCGTCGTGGTGCTGGCAGGCCACAGGATGAGACGTGCCATGGCGTGAGCGGAGTCCCAACCGTGGCATCTGCCCGGGTTGGACCATACTTGGCTGCTAACCCGCCGACATGCGCAGCGTGGCCTCGGCATTCATCGGGGGCATGTCCTCCGGATCGATGATGACGTCTACCACCACCGGCCCCTTGGCGGCTAGCGCAGAATCCAGTACTCGATCTACCTGCTCGGGAGAGTCGAGGCGGTAGCCCGCAGCGCCAAAGCACTTGGCAAGCTGGGCAAAATCCGGGTTGTTGTGCTCGGTGCCGATGATGCGCCCGCCGAACTGCAGCTTCTGGCGGAAGTTGAGCACCCGGTAGCGGAAGTCGTTGAGGATCACGATCTTGATGTCCAGCCCTTCACGGACGGCGGTCTCCAGATCCTGCATGGTCATCATGAAGTCCCCGTCCCCCAGCACCGCCACCACGGTCCGCTGCGGGTACACCGACTTGGCGGCCATGGCGGCCGCCAGCCCGAAGCCCATGGAGCCGAAATTCACCGTGGACAGATAGCAGAGCGGGTGTTTGGCAGGCATATAGACCATCGGGTAGAGCAAGTGCATCCCGGCGCCGACACTCACGATGGTGTCTTCTGGCACTTTGCCCGCCAGTTGCCTGATGACGTGCCCGGGACAAGGAAGCTTTCCCTGGCGGCTGGCGCACGACCAAACAATGAGGTTCCACAGCTCGCGGGCTTCGGCCAGCGCCTCAGTCCAGAGCCCGCGCGGCGCTTCCCGGCGCCCGCCGAGTTCGGCCAGCGCCTGCCGCAGAAAATCGGCCGCGTCGCCAACGATCAGCTTGCTCTTGGGCGCTTGGGGTGACAGGCACTCAGGCGAGATGTTGACCACCATTATGTTTGTGGCCCCGATAGGGGACGTGAATTCGTAGCTGGTCATATCACTGATGCCGGCGCCAAGACAAAGAAGCGCGTCGCACTTCTCCAGAGCCTTGTCGGCTACCACGTTCCCCCCGCCGAAGCCAACGCGCCCCAGGCACAGCGGATGAGTCTCCGGGATTGTTCCCCTGCCATTGCCCGTGGTGATCACCGGAAGCGACAGCGCCTCGACGAATTTGACCAGGTCAGGGGAGGAGTGTGAATAGGCCACGCCACCTCCCGACAGAACCAGTGGCAGTCTGGCCGCCGTCAGCATGTCGAGTGCTGCCTTCACGTCCGCGCGGTCAACGGGGGGAGGGGGATCCGCCGCGAGTGGCATCTGGTCAATGTCTATCTCTGCCTTTTCGATCCAGACATCCTCTGGAATCTCGATCAATACTGGTCCCCTGGCGCCGCTCATGGCGGCGCGGTAGGCCAGGGAGAAGACCCCAGGGATTTCGGCGGCAGACTCAGGGCGGAAAGTGCCCTTGCACAGCGGGGCAAACACGCGTCGATGGTCCACCTCGAGCATGCCGTCACACTTTGCCAGGCGGCGCTTGACGGCTCCTGTGATGATCATCATTGGGGACGAATCTTTGTAGGCGTTGCCGGCGGAGATCAAGGCGTTGAGGGCGCCTGGACCTGAATGTACCAGAACGACGCCGGGCCGCCCCGTAAGCCTGCCCTCCGCGTCAGCCATGCTCGCCGCCACCTGTTCGTGACGGCACGACACATACCTGATCTCGCCGCGCACGTCGTAGAGGGCATCGACGAAGGCCACGTTGGATGTGCCGATGATGCCGTAAATCCTGGCGGTGCCCATCTTGAGAAGGGCCTGAACCAGGGCCTGCGCTCCGGTCATCTGTTGAGACATGGATCACCTCCGTGTTTGTGAGAAAGGGGGACTTCTGCGGCTCTTCAACTCCCTCTATCCGCAGGTCTCGGCGGATGAAACGAACGCAGAGAGGCATCAGCTCTGTGCACAGAGCCCCACGAGTGGCAGAGGCAAGCTTGCCTGCGATGCGTGAACACCTCCAAATCGTGTTGACAAACCTCTTGGTGATTCGAGCTGCTACCGCGAGAACCTCGGTTTGACCCCGTTCACGATGTTGATGGGTTCCTGTCCCCTGAGCATGGTGACTACGTTTTCGATGGTCATGTCTATGATGCGGGCCCGCGATTCGTTGGTGGCCCCCGCTATGTGCGGAGTCAGTATTACGTTGGGCGCGTCCAACAGAGGGTTCTTTGGGCTGATTGGCTCATCGGCAAAGACATCCAGGCCGGCGCCCTGTATTCGCTTGTCCTTCAAAGCTCTCGCCAGCGCCGACTCGTCGATGATGGCCCCTCTTGAGACGTTGACAATGACGACATTCGGCTTCATCTTGGCTATGCGCTCCGCGTTGATGAGATTCTCGGTCTCAGGTGTGAGCGGCGTGTGGATGGTTATCACGTCGGACTGCGCTATCACGTCGTCCAGCGAATGATAGGTCAGGTCGAGAGACCTCTCCATTTCGGCGCTCAGACGGTTAACGTCGAAGTAGATCAGACGCGCGCCGAACGGTTTCGCCCTCCTGGCTACTTCCTTGCCGATCCGCCCCATGCCGATGATCCCGATGGTCTTCCCCCACAGTTCGAACACTCCGTAAAGGGGCATCTCGTCCTGGGCCCATTCAGCCCGTTTGGTTTTCTCATGGGCCAGCAGCAGCTTCTTCAAGCACGCGAGTATGAGCATAATGGTGTGTTCGGCTACCGCGAAGGTGTTAGTGCCCGCAGTGTTGGCTACCGCAATGCCCTCCTTCGCCGCGGCGTCCACATCGATGTGTTGATATCCCGTGGAGGGTTGTTGTATGAGGACGCAACGCTTGGCTGCCCGCATCACGTCGGCGTCCATGGCAACGTTGTTGGTGTAATCACCAATGATGACGTCGGCGTCCGCGACCGCGCTGATAAGCTCAGACTTCTGTTTTCCTTTGTAGGTGACTATCGATACATCTTCAAGTTCGCTGGCGCTGACTTTGGCCCCTATGAGCATCCTCGCTGCGTCTTCGGGCAGCGGGGAGAGGATCAGTACCTTCTTTCCTGCCATGTCACCCTCCCTTCGGCTGGAGTGGTCGCCTGGGTTCGATCGTTTGCCGGATGGCCGTAGTATAGCACGACCTTTTCGAGCGCAGAACGGATCGCCTCCCCGAGGCGGGTTGAGAATGCGTTGACAAGTGCTCTGGCCATGATACTATCAGGGTGTGACGGTCCACGCCCGATGGGGCCCTCCCACCGGGCGTGGGGCAAGGGGGAGAGAGGATGGTGCTGACGTGCTGCTCCCTGCAAAGGCGCGCTAGAGACCGGCGGCTCAATTTCCGTCTTTGGCGCTCGGAAGATATCAAATCCTCGCACTGCGTTGGCCAGCATAGACCCGTTGAGAAACGAGAGGGAGGGAAATGACATGGGTGGCATCGCTGTGTCGGAGAGAAAGCTGGATCGTTACCCCAGGCTGGCGCGGCTCCACAGCGAGTTGCTCACGGCCAGGAAGGCGGTGTGCATCGAACGGGCCCGATACCTCACGGAATACATGAGGGGGCCGCATGTTTGGTTCGAGCCAGCGGCGGTCAGGCGGGCGAGGGCCGTGTCTCACATTCTGGAGAAGCTGCAGGCGAAGATATATCCTGATGAGCTATTGGTCGGCAACCTCACCAGCAAGCGGGTGGGGGCGATCATCTACCCCGAGTTCCTCGGCCTGCTGATTTGGCCGGAGCTGGGGAATCTGGACAAGCGGGGCGGGAATTCGCTCCACATCAGCCAGGCCGAGATAGAGGAACTGGACAAGGACATCTTCCCCTTCTGGCCAGACAAGGTTCTGGTGGACTACGCCGATGATTTCATATCGCCGCCCATGCCGGTGTATCTGCTGGGGAAATTCGGCTTCTTCCTGCTGACCGAGGCTGGCGGCATTTCTCACACAGCCCCCGACTTCGAGAAGCTGCTCAAGGTGGGGCTCAACGGCATCATCACGGAGGCCAGGCAAAGGATGGCCGACCTGGATGGTCCGCTGGGAGCTGATCCGGACGAATTGAGGAAGCGTCCCTTCTACAAGGCGGTGGAGATCGCCTGCCAGGGTGTCATCCAGTTTGCCAACAGATATCGGGCTGAGGCACTGGCGATGGCGGAGGCGGAAACCGACAAGGCCAGGAAGGCCGAGCTGCTCGAGATCGCCCGGATATGCGGAAAGGTGCCGGCCGGGCCCGCTGAGACGTTTCACGAAGCCCTGCAAAGCCTGTGGTTACTGGAGGTCGCCCTCCACCAGGAGAACTACGAGCAGGCGCTTTGTCTGGGTCGGCTGGACCAGTATCTCTACCCTTACTATCGGCGCGACCGCGAAAGAGGCGTCCTGACCAGAGACCGGGCCATAGAGCTGCTGGGTTGCCTCTTCATCAAGCTGTCCGAGTTTGTCCCACTGTTCAGCGACTATCTGGCTCCCTTCTTCAGTGGCTTCCCGGCCAACCCGGCGATCACCATCGGTGGATTGACCCCTGATGGCGAAGACGCAACCGATGAGCTTACCTATGCCATTCTCGACACGCGGGAGGTCCTGAAGACCAGGCACCCCAATCTCCATGCGCGGATCCACGGGAAGTCGCCCGATGCCTATCTGAAGCGTTGTGTGGAAGTGCTCAAAAGTGGCGGAGCCATGCCGGCGTTCGTGAATGACGAAGTGATTGTGCCAGCGCTTGTGCGGAAGGGCATCCAGGAGGAGGATGCTTGTGACTACGTCGTCATCGGCTGTGTGGAGATATCGGTACCGCGCAAGACGTTTGGCTCGACTGACGCTGCTCTAATGAGCCTGCCCATCTGCCTGGAGATGGCGCTGCGCAACGGATATTGCCCGGCGGTGAAGGAGAAGGTCGGCATGGAAACAGGCGATCCTCTGCGCTTCAGCGGAATGGATGAACTTGTGCAGGCCTTCCGTCGGCAGGTGTCCTGGCTGGTGGAACAGATGGTGATAGGGCTGAATGCGCTGACTTTGGCCCATGAACACCTCTACCCGAGTCCTTTGCTGTCGGCGCTCACTGGAGGCTGCCTGGACAACGGAAAGGACGTCACGGCGGGCGGGGCGGTCTACAACTTCACCTGCGTACAGGGTGTGGGGACTGCGGACGTCGCCAATTCGCTGGCGGCCATCGACCGTCTCGTCTTCAGCGAAAAGAAGCTGACCATGGAGCAGCTCCTCAAGGCAATGGAGGACAACTTCGAGGGGCATGAGGATGTCTACCGCCTCCTGAGCCGGGTGCCGAAGTATGGTAATGACGATGACCTGCCCGATAGCTACGCACGGCTGGTGGCCGGCATCTTCTGTGAGGAGGTGGCCAGGCACCGCAACACTCGGGGAGGCCTCTATCTGCCGGGGTTCCTGAGCATGACTACCCACGAGGGGTTTGGCGGCTTCGTTGGCGCCCTGCCCAGCGGCCGGAAGGCTTTCCAGACTTTCGCCAATGGGCTCTCACCCTGTGACGGGTCTGACACAAAGGGGCCGACCGCCTGCCTGAAGTCAATCACGAAGATCGACTACTCGCTGGCAGCGGGCGGCGTCTCGGTGAACATCAAGTTCAGTCCTGTCGATCTCAGCGGCGACGAGGGCACGCAGATACTGGGCGCCCTCATCAGGGGTTACTTCGAGCTGGGAGGCATGCACCTGCAGGTCAACCTGGTCAGCCGGGAAACGCTCCTCGATGCGCAGCGGAATCCTGAGAAGTACCCCGATCTTATGGTCAGGGTCTCGGGATACTCGGCATACTTCGTTGATCTGACCAGAGAAGTCCAAGACGAGATCATCGCGCGGACCGAGCACTGCAGCGCGTGACCCTGCCCGCCTCGGAAGGGCGAGGCTCTCCTCTTCTCTCATTGGAGTTGGAGGGGCAGCAAAGCGGCAACCATGGAATTGCCGTCCGGGGCTCTTGGCTTCTACTGACGGAGGACTCTTGGTGGTGCCTGCTCCCGATGTCTTTGGACGGCGACGCGGGTGCTGCTGATCCTATGGTGGCATATCGCCGGTGCTTGCGGGCAGACGCGGCGGACTGCACCGCAGGAATCTTGTGCAGACCACCGGCGTCCGTGTAAGCTTGCCCTGAAATCGACAGGAGGTAGGCAATGCTGAGCAGCCGTTCTTTTGCCCGCACCAAGTGGTTCGATAACGTGAGCAAGTTCCTCAAAGCCAAGGACTCACCGGCTCTCTCGGTCGAGTTTAGCCTCGTTGATGGCACAACCCTAGCCGTCGGGCAGATCTGGACCGAGGACGACCACGTCAGGTTGGAGACATATGAGCAAGGCGGCGAGATGTCCCTCAGATTCGTGCCCTACGAGAGAATCGCCCAGGTCGTGGTGAGGAGACAGATGGACAAGGATGCCTGCGCCGCGTTTACTCTGACTGAGGAAACCCACTGACGACTTGAGCCGGCCGCAGTCCGCGGGGAGGCTGCTGTCCTGCATGGGACGTTGCGTACACGATCGCGCCGAGGTTGGGTGGACGGGGTTCACGGCGACGGAGGATGCAGAGGGGGTTGAACGACTAAGAACTGGTAACCGCGCAGCAGGAATGGCCCGCCGGCATGTGTGGAGTCGGCACGATAAGCTGAAACACTGACTCTCCGCGACCATCAAGGCGGCTGGGAGTCGACGAGCAAACCGACCTAGCCAGGTCGGTTCGTTTGTCTCATCCCTGACGAGTCTGTGCCAGCCAGGAGCAGAATATGGCGGTCTCCCGGAGAAGAAGATATCTGCGCCAGGATCCTCGCTATGAGTTGATGCTGGGGACCACCTTCAGGAGCATCGGTGGTTACCTGGACGCTTGTTGTCTCCGAAATGCGACCAGTGAAGAGGGTTGCGCCGTCGCAACACAGTGCCGCCGGTGGTGGGACAAGAAGTGCGACCGGACCCGGCCCGAGCTATCCCAAGAGGAGATAGTGGCCATCATCGCCCAGTTCGAGGAAGTCCGGGAACGCTGGCTGGAGAAGAGCGCTTCGACCTCGGCTCACCGTCCTCCGGTGCCGGCCCGCTGCTAGAACCCGCCAAGCCCCCCGGAGGGGCAACGGCATTGCCGCGTGTTACCTTCCTTGACGACCGCTGAGACTCTGGGTGTTCCGTGCCTGCCCTCATTCATCCGGACTCGACTGCTGCCCTATTGACGGCTGTCATCACCATGACTGTCAACAAGTGGAGTGGCTGCGAGCCCCGCGGCGGGTGGACAGTTGACAAGTCCCGCCGCAAACAGGCAAACTGCCAGCAGTTGGGCACCGAAAGGGGGTGTTTAGCATGGGTATGACGGTCTACAATCCTGACGGCACAGTGGCCTCAGTCTTCCAGGGCATCAAGCGGGATGGTAACAAACTGATATTGAAGCAATTGGCTCTGGGCCAGGTACCGATGGACGTCATCATCACTCCGGAAGAGGGCCTCAAGTCGCTGGGCATGGGGATGAGTCCGGGGTTGCTCGTGTTCATCCTTCTGTTCCCCTACTTCTATTTCAGCTACCGCAGCGAGAAGAAGAAGAAAGCTGCTGCTTCTGCGGCGGAGAAGCCGAAAACCTGACGCAGCATCGTGCGGACTCTGCTTATCTCGAGAATCCCGGGCGTGCTCTGGCGGGACCGCAGCGCACCGGCATATGATGTAGCGGCTGCTATTGCTCCAACACAGGCCGCATGCCAGGCGGCTTTCCCGTGCGTACACTTGTTGTTATACTGGTACCAACGCACGCAGGCCGAGGGAGCCATTTGCACCTTCCGCCGGCATGCAAAGCATGAATCAAGAGGTTAGATGAGGGATTACCGGAGTCCCAATCCGACCGGCGTACTGATTCTGATACTGATCAACGTCGTTGTCTTCATATTCACTCTCCTCTCCAACAGCCTGGAATACCGCCTCGATCTTCAACCGGCTTACTTCACCGAGGAACCATGGACCATTCTCACCAGCATGTTTGTCCATGCCGGTTTCTTTCACATACTCGGCAACATGATCACCCTTTACTTCTTTGGGACCTACTTGACCATGCTGGTCGGGGAGGTCAAGTTCCTCATCATCTACTTCGTGGGCGGGCTTGTGGGTGGTGCTTTCTACATCATCTATGCCCTTTATGCCCCATGGGCTAGTGAAACAGCCCGGTACGCCGGCGTAGTTGGCGCCTCCGGCGCTGTCTTCGCGGTCGGTACGGCGCTGGCAGTCCTCCGTCCGAACATCAAGGCCCTTCTCTACTTCATCATCCCGGTGCCGCTGTGGATCGTCATCGTTGGCAGCTTCCTCCTGCTCTCCTTCATTCCCAATGTGGCCTGGCAGGCACACCTTGGTGGTCTTGTAGTTGGTCTGATAGCCGGCCTCCTTCTGATCAGGAGGCCGAAGCCGCGCGACCGCTACCTTCTGTAGCCGCATGCCAGCGCCGGGCACCGACCACCGGAGATGAGGCTGTGTTCGCGGGAATCTCTCTGGTTCGCGGTCGCTGTCCCGCATCGCATTGCTTTGGCGTCGGTCGTAGGCTGTCCTCTGTTTCGCTGCTCAAGGCCAATGGCTATTGACAACCCTCTGATGCAGACCATATCATCTCTCGCGAATCCCCCGATGATGAAAGCGTGTCCCATCTTCACCATGTGGCGGGCTGGTAACCCAGTCTGACAGGAACCAACCGAAGGTGATGTCGGTTCGAGGCAACCATGCTTAGTGACCGCGAATTGGCCAGGTACAACAGACAGATCATGATACCCGGCTGGGGAAACGAAGGTCAGGAGAAACTGAAGAAGGCCAAAGTCGCGGTTGCGGGGGCAGGAGGGCTGGGATCGGCTATCCTTCTCTACCTTGCTGCCGCTGGCGTGGGGAATATCAGGGTCATCGACAATGACAAAGTTGATGTGACGAACCTCAACCGGCAGGTGCTGTACACGGATGCGGACGTTGGCCGGAGGAAGGCACGGGTCGCTGCGGAGAGGCTGGAAGCGCTCAACTACGACATCCGCGTGGAAGGCATAGTGGATGTCATTGGAGAAGACAATGTCTCTGAACTGGTGGGGGATTGCCCCATTGTGGACGCCATGGACAACCTGCCCACCAGATTTCTGTTGAACAGGGTGGCCGTTCGGCGGAAGTTGCCGCTCTTCCACGGAGCAGTCTACGCTTGGGAGGGAAGAGCCACCACCGTAATCCCGGGCGAAACGCCGTGCCTGCGGTGCCTCTACCAGGACGTTGTTCCTGGCAAGCCGCCCGTGGCAGGAGTGGCCCCGGCGGTCATTGGCTGCATACAGGCTGGTGAAGTCGTCAAATACCTCCTTGGTCAAGGTGATCTGCTTGCCGGACGGCTCTTGATCTTCGACGGCCTGGCCATGAAATTCAACGAGATGAAGGTGAGAAGGGACCCGGATTGCCCGGAGTGTGGGGTACGGAGCAGCCCTGGTCTACACCGCACGTAGTCCCCAGAGCGCACGTCTGCCGCTGGCCTTATCGCTTGAAACAGGGAGGCAGATGTTGGTCAAGTCGTTCCCCTCATTCTATATCGAATGCCTTGGGCACTAGCTGCAGGAGACCGGAGGAGGCTGCCGGCATGGTAATGAAAGCTGCCATCCTGCTCGGGCCGCGGGACATCCGGACCGAGATGGTGGAGAGCCCTCCGATCCGTGAGGATGAGGTTCTGGTGAAGGTCATGGCCTGCGGCATATGCGGCACGGATGTTCATGCCTACAAGAGAGGGCACGGTGCCAGAGAGCAGGGGAGGTTCATACTCGGCCACGAGTTCAGCGGGGAGATCGAAGCGATCGGTGCAGCGGTCATGGGGTTGGCGATTGGTGACAGGGTAGTAGGGACGGGTTACCGGAATTGCGGGTCCTGCTATCAGTGCCAACATGGTCAACCGGACTTGTGTCCTCAGCCGCTGGTGCCCGGGGAGGGACTTGACGGGGCATTTGCCGAGTACGTGGTCGTGCCTCGCCCGCTGATAGGGAAGACCTTCTTTCGCATCCCAGCGGGCCTGAGTTGGGAGGAGGCAGCCACGATTGAGCCCCTCGCTGTGGCGTGCCACGCCGCAGCACGAGCACGCATCCAAAGCCAGGACACGGTCGTCATACTTGGCGCTGGCATGATCGGACAATGCATTGCTCAGGTGTGCCGCTCGATGGGAGCCAGAACCATTGTCGTCGAACCTTCACCGATCAGGCTAGCCTTGGCCGAGAAACTGGGTGCTGAAATGGTCCTCAATCCCAGAGATGCCGACCTGGTCAAAGCTGTGGCCGCCGCCACATCCGGAGGAATGGCCAGCACGGTCTTTGAGTGTTCCGGCTCGCCCGAGGCATTTCGCCAGGCGGTCGCAATCGCCCGCCCCTTTGGTCGGATCGTTCAGGTCGGCCTTTTCGAGCGGAGCCTCGAGATTGCTCCTGAATTGGCCAGCACCATGTTTGCCTACAAGAATCTTACCCTGCGCGGCTCTGGCGGCCAGAGATGGGACATGGCCATGGAGTTGGTGAGCAGCCGGCGGGTCAGCACGGGTGGTCTCATCACACATCGGTTTCCGCTGGACAGGGTCGAAGAGGCCTTTGAGACCCAAATGGATGCGAAGCAGTCAGTCAAGGTGATGGTGATCCCGGGGGTGTGACCATGCCTAGTGGCCTCTGAAGCCTACTGAGATTGTGTCAGAATCGACTTGACAATCCGGTTTTTGCTTGCTATATTGACAACACTTGGCACCTTGGCAATACTTAGCTACTGGCTAACAGTATGGCGATAGCTAAATGGAGTGGAGAGACAGTAACTGCAATGCCGATCACGTGGGGGTACGTGCTCTGGCCACGGTTATGCGTCTGCTCCGCCTGGGCTGATAGGACACACTCCTGAAAGGGGCGGTTTGGCACCGTTAGTGGGCGAGCTCAGCGAAAGACAAGACAGCCATCGGCTCATTGCCGGTTCTCTCCTCCGGTCCTTCGGGGCTGCTGCCACCGAGAGAGCACCGTCCTCAATGACCCTCGTCCGGAGACCGACTCCACATCAGCAGCCTGTTTGCTAGTGCTACGGACACCGCCCTCATGGGCGGTGGTTTGTCTTTTGGGAAAGGACTGGTAGCCAAAGAGGGCGAGACTGGATTGCGGCAGTTGTACGGCGTTTGTTGCGTTCTCGGGCACGACAGATTGGCAACACTTCAGTAGCGAGTCGAGGAAGCAAGGAAAGGGGGGCCGGCAATCGGGATCTGCGTGATTTCCGCATGCACTGGGTTTCTCAGCGGGTGCCACACACCAAAGCGCACAATTCTGAGGAGAGGAGACTGATATGCCTAGAGACGAGAGATACGATTTTGTCATTGTGGGCGGCGGGCCGAACGGCGTCACTCTGGCCGCCTACCTCGCCAAGAGCGGCCAGAGCGTTTGTGTTCTGGAAGAGCGGCCGGAGGCGGGCGGTGCCTGTGAGAACACGGAGCCGATAGCCGGCGTCAAGATCAACCCCCACGCTATCATGATTTACTCCGCACCCGCACCCGGGTACGACCAGCTCGAGTTGTGGAAGTACGGCTGGCGCGTCGGTGAGGGCGAAATGGGTGATCTCATGGCAGACGCCTCGCGTGGCGTTGCCTGCAGCTTCGGCATGTCGCCGCTCACTGAGAAGGATCAGATGGGTTTCGCCAAGATGGCCGGGCTCCTGACTCAGCCCCCGTTTACACGGGAGCTGCTGCGCTCGGTCTTCTGGACCCCGCCCCATCCTCCCGAGATAGAGCTTACCATAGACAACATCCCCTACATGCAGGTCTACAAGAAGTACCAGCCCGACATCTGGACCGAGGAGATGCTGGACTACGACCTGTTTGACCTGATGGATCAGCACCTGGAGAGCGAACCGTGGAAGGTGCAGCAGGCGGTCGTTGCCTGGTACTCTGGCGCCGCCGGCCACTGGAAGGGGGTGGCTGTTCCGGCCTGGGCCTGCGCCATCACCTTGCTCATCTTAGGCCGCATGAGGCCGCCGCGCGGCGGGATGCATGACTACTTCCATGCCGTGCTGCGGTGTGCGTTGGCCCATGGGGCTGTCGTCCGCACCTGCTGCCCGGTTGACGAGATCATCATCAACGATGGCGTGGCTGTGGGCGTTCGGCTGAGAGAGACTGCTACCCAGGCCAGCAAGAAGATTTGGGCGAAGAAGGCCGTCATTAGCGACGTCGATGTCCGGCAGACCTTTAACAAGCTGGTGGGCAAGAACCACTGCGACCAGGGACTGCTGCAGAAGGTGAACGACATCAGCCTCAAGGGCGGCAGCATCTTCAACTTCCACTTCTACACCAAAGAGAGGCTGGAGCCCAGGAAACCGTGGAAGGGCAAGTTCGTGGGCGGCGGATTCCCGCAGGACTCCCGTGAGATCTACTACGATCACGTGGCCGACGTCGATGGCTGGCGGGGCAACCCCAGGATGCCGCCGGAGAGGACGCTGTGGCTTTCTACGCCGTACGTCAGGTTCGAGCCGACCGACAAGCAGGTTACCAGGCCCGAAGGACATATCATGTCACCGGTCTACTACCTGGTCCCGCCACCCGAATACCATGTGGACGGGCCGGACGCCATCAACAAGATCAAGGACCAACTTACCCAGCACATCATAAAGTCCATGAGCATTGTGTACGAGAACCTCAACTCGGACAACATCATCAAGATATGGACCAACAGCCCCTATGACTCCGAGTTCCGCAACACTGGCCTCATCGGGGGCACCTGGTGCGGCACCCGCCACTGCCATGATCAGTGGGCGGAAAACCGGCCGATCCCAGAGCTGGCCCGCTACCGCACGCCGATCGATGGGCTCTACCTTTGTAATCAGACTTCCTGCCATCCTGGCGGGCTTTTCCTGATGGCTATCCCCTACAACTTGATGCACATCCTTATCGAGGACGGCCTGGTCGAGCCCGGTCCCTGGTGGTACTCAGCACCGTACTACATACCGCAGCCGGGCAAGAAATCGGCGAAGCGCCCGTCGTAAAGGAGGAGAACTGACATGGCAATGATGGATGCATTGGTCGGAAAGCAGTTCGATGAATTCCCGATGGAGACCAACTGGGATGTGATCGTCATCGGTGGCGGTCCCAATGGCCTGATGACGGCTGCCTATCTGGCGAAAGCCGGAGCCAAGGTCGTGGTCGTGGAGAGGCGGTACGAAGTGGGGGGCGGACTGGCTACGGAGGAGATTCTCTTCCCGGGCTACTACTCCAACATACATGCCATCTACCACATGATGGTGGACTACATGCCGGCCATGAGAGACTTCAATCTGGACCGACATGCGTTGACCTGGATCAAACCCAACCTCCAGATGGCCATGGTGTTTGGCGATGGCACGTCGCTTCTTCTGACGAAGATGGTCGAGGACACCGTCGATTCCATCCACAAGTTCTCCCACAGGGACGCAGTGGCCTTCGGCAAGCACATCCGGGTGTGGCAGAGGATGATGGATGAGATCGTTGGTCCGGCGACCTACTTCCCCGCGAAGCCATCCCTGGACTTGATCGTCAGCCTCCAGAAGACGGAGGTGGGGCGGGAACTCTTGGAACTCAATGAAAAGAGCCCGCTGGCGATCATGAAGGAAGCGTTTGAACACGACAAGGTTAGAGCTCTCATGCTCTATGCGACGTGCATGTGGGGACTTGACCCCAGTGAGACGGGCGTGGGCCTGTTTGTGCCTCTGCTGCTGACCAGGGCTATGGACAAGGCCTACCTGGTGGGCGGCTCACACAAGATGGCTGGAGCCTTCTCCCGGGAGATCCACGCTAATGGCGGCATCATTGTGGAGGCAGCCGAGGTATGCAAGATCAACGTGCAGAACGGCAATGTCACCGGAGTCGAACTCAGAGAAGGGCGTAAGCTGAATGCCAAAGTGGTCATATCCAGCCTGGATCCCAAGACCACCTTCCTGGACCTGATCGAGCCCAAGAGCCTGCCGCAGAGTCTCAAGGACGCCAGCGAGGCCTGGAAGTACGACAAGTGGAGCTACCACACCCTCCATATCGTCTCCAAGGAGATGCCGAAGTACAAGTGCGATGATCCTTGGGCCAGTGAGAGCTTCATGACGGTGGTTGGGTTCGACACCACTGACCAGATCGTCGCTCACTGGAACAACGTGATCAAGGGCAAGCTGGACTACAAGCTGATCGGCGGACATGCGACCTGCGAGAGCTTCTGGGATCCACATCTGGTGCACTCCCCGTATGGTGGATACGTCTCTTTCCTGCAGATGCATGCTCCTTATGGAATTGAGGGCGGCTGGACCAAGAAGGCCCAGGAAGTGGACGCTGCTATCATGGACAAGTGGGTGAAGGCGGCCCCCAACCTGAAGAAAGAGAACATCATTATGGCCACCAGTGAATCTCCGGAGGACATCGAGATCCGCCTGCCCAACATGCGGCGTGGCGGCATCAAGCATGGCGACTACACCCCGATGCAACTTGGCTTCAACCGGCCGAATATCGAGTGCTCGCAGTCTAAGACCCCGATCGGTGGCCTCTACCTCTGTGGCGCGTCGACCTATCCGGGTGGAATGGTCACCGGCGGGCCGGGCTATATTGCTGCCAACAAGGTGGCGGAGGATATGGGTCTCAAGAAGTGGTGGAAGCCAACGAAACTGATGGAGAAGTACATCAAGACGTACGAGAGCTAAGAGGCAAGATTGCTCACCCTGGAGATTGGATCGCTGTCTCTTATACACATCTGACGCTGCCGACGAGTTCCGAA
>JAUCPZ010000109.1 GCA_030372995.1 Dehalococcoidia bacterium | reverse complement strand
CTGGATCACCTCCTTTCAAGGATGTCTGCCTGACGGGTCTTTCGGGATCCTTGGGTGACGTCTGACATAGACTGCTTGCCTTGCATTTGTTCGTGCCGGAGCTGCCCCGGATGGGGTGGTGATGGTGCGGACCGATCTCTCATCGGATGTTCCTGGTATCCTGATTGGCCTGCCGGATCTGGCTGGCGCGCCTGGCTGTGGCTCGAAAGAGCTGCGGTGGGCGCCGACCGCGCATCCTTCCCTGGATTGGGCGACCCCGCGTGTGCGGGGCCAGTAGCTCAGTTGGTTAGAGCACACGCTTGATAAGCGTGGGGTCGGAGGTTCAAGTCCTCCCTGGCCCACCATGTTTCCGCGGTGCGGAAATCTGGTTTCCTCGAGAATGCGAAGGGAGCTTGGCGTTGCGCGAGCGATGCCTGTTTGCTGTCTTGGCTTTTCGACGGAGCTGTTGGACACCGTCTCCCGCGGGGGCGTAGCTCAGTGGGAGAGCACCTGCTTTGCAAGCAGGGGGTCGTCGGTTCGAATCCGACCGTCTCCATTTCCTTTCGCGCTGAGGTGCGAAGGGTGTGGCTGGGCGCCGCGAGGTGCCCGCTGGTGACGGTCGAAGCCTGGTGTGCTGCCCCTTGGGGTGGCGACACTTCCGAAACCCGCCTTGGTGGCGCTGTCCGGGATCCTCGAGAGGGAGCCGGGTGGTGCGCGAGGCGAGCATGTTCTTTCACATGGTGAAGATGATCAGTTGTGTGTGTGAGTGGCGCACATCGTCCGGCCGAGTTTGACCGCGAGGCTGGGGATGTTGCGGGCGCTACCGCCTGAGACTGGTAGTTGCATGGGGCGTGGTTTGGCCCTGTGCGCGGGCGGTGGTGTGGATATGGAGTGAGAGAAGGGCATTCGGTGGATGCCTTGGCGCCAAGAGGCGATGAAGGACGTGGCACGCTGCGAAAAGCCGCGGGGAGATGCGAGCAATCGTTGATCCGCGGATGTCCGAATGGGGAAACCCACCCCTTTGGGGTATCCCGGCCTGAATTCATAGGGTCGGGAGGCGAACCCAGGGAACTGAAACATCTCAGTACCTGGAGGAAAAGACATCAACAGAGATTCCGCTAGTAGTGGCGAGCGAACGCGGAGCAGGCCAGTGGTCTCTGAAAGAGAAGCCGAACAATCTGGAAAGGTTGGCCGCAGCGGGTGATAGCCCCGTAGGCGTAGTGCTTTCAGAGATCCTTGAGTAGGGCGGGGCACGTGAAACCCTGTCTGAACATGGGGGGACCACCCTCCAAGCCTAAATACTCCTTGGCGACCGATAGTGCACAAGTACCGTGAGGGAAAGGTGAAAAGCACCCCGACGAGGGGAGTGAAAGAGACCTGAAACCGGATGCTTACAAGCAGTCGGAGCTCGCAAGAGTGACGGCGTACCTTTTGTATAATGGGTCCGCGAGTTCGTGTTGGCAGCAAGCTTAAGCCGAGAGGTGTAGGCGCAGCGAAAGCGAGTCTGAATAGGGCGCATAGTTGCCGGCATGAGACCCGAAACCTGGTGATCTAGCCATGGACAGGTTGAAGGTGGGGTAACACCCACTGGAGGACCGAACCCACGCCTGTTGAAAAAGTCGGGGATGATCTGTGGTTAGGGGTGAAAGGCCAATCAAACCAGGAAATAGCTGGTTCTCCGCGAAATCTATTGAGGTAGATCGTCCGTCGATCACCGTCGGAGGTAGAGCACCGGAAGGGCTAGGGGGGCCCAAAGCCCTACCAAACCCTACCGAACTCCGAATGCCGATGAGTGCAGGCGGGCAGACAGACAGTGGGTGCTAAGGTCCATTGTCGAGAGGGAAACAACCCAGACCACCAGCTAAGGCCCCCAAATGATGGCTAAGTGGGAAAGCATGTGAGACGGCCAAAACAACCAGGAGGTTGGCTTAGAAGCAGCCATCCTTTAAAGAAAGCGTAATAGCTCACTGGTCTAAACAAGCTGTCTTGCGGCGAAAATGTACCGGGGCTCAAGCCATCTGCCGAAGCTGTGGGTGCGTAGCAATACGCGCGGTAGCGGAGCGTTCCCTAGGCCAGTGAAGCGGTACCGGTGACGGGCCGTGGAGGTATGGGAAGTGCGAATGCGGACATGAGTAGCGACAAAGAGAGTGAGAAACTCTCTCGCCGAAAGTCCAAGGGTTCCTGCGCAAGGTTAATCCGCGCAGGGTGAGCCGGCCCCTAAGGCGAGGGCGAGAGCCGTAGCCGATGGGAACCAGGTGAATATTCCTGGGCCCGCCAGAAGTGACGGCCGTGAAGTTCTGTCATCCCTTATCGGATTGGGGTGGCAGTTGGATCGGTCCGGGAAATAGCTCTGGCATATGGACCGTACCCAAAACCGACACAGGTGGACTGGATGAGTATTCCAAGGCGCTTGAGAGAACCATACTGAAGGAACTAGGCAAATTGCCCGCGTAAGTTAGCGATAAGCGGGACCCATCTGTGGGCAACCATGGGTGGGTGGCACAGACCAGGGGGTGGCGACTGTTTAGTAAAAACACAGGGCTCTGCGAAATCGAGAGATGACGTATAGGGTCTGACGCCTGCCCGGTGCCGGAAGGTTAAAGGGAGGAGTGCAAGCTCCGAACTGAAGCCCCGGTAAACGGCGGCCGTAACTATAACGGTCCTAAGGTAGCGAAATTCCTTGTCGGGTAAGTTCCGACCTGCACGAATGGCGTAACGACCTCCCCACTGTCTCCAGTATGGGCTCAGCGAAATTGAATTCCCCGTGAAGATGCGGGGTACCCGCGGTCAGACGGAAAGACCCTATGAACCTTTACTGCAGCTTGGCAGTGGCGCCAGGAAGGGGCTGTGTAGGATAGGTGGGAGCCATTGAAGCCGGGGCGCCAGCTCTGGTGGAGGCAACCTTGAAATACCACCCTGCGCCTTTCTGGCGTCTAACCGAACCCCGTCACCCGGGGTCGGGACCCTGCCTGGTGGGCAGTTTGACTGGGGCGGTCGCCTCCCAAAAGGTAACGGAGGCGCGCGATGGTGGGCTCAAGCCGGTCGGACATCGGCTGTTGAGTGCAAAGGCACAAGCCCGCCTGACTGCGAGTGCGACAGCACGAGCAGGGACGAAAGTCGGCCTTAGTGATCCGGTGGTCCCGCGTGGAAGGGCCATCGCTCAACGGATAAAAGGTACTCTAGGGATAACAGGCTGATCTCCCCCAAGAGTCCACATCGACGGGGAGGTTTGGCACCTCGATGTCGGCTCATCGCATCCCGGGGCTGGAGCAGGTCCCAAGGGTTCGGCTGTTCGCCGATTAAAGCGGTACGTGAGCTGGGTTTAGAACGTCGTGAGACAGTTCGGTCCCTATCTGCCGTGGGTGTTGGAGACTTGAGAGGATCTTTCCCTAGTACGAGAGGACCGGGAAGGACGCACCTCTGGTGCACCGGTTGTGGCGCCAGCCGCATCGCCGGGTAGCCAAGTGCGGAATGGATAACCGCTGAAGGCATCTAAGCGGGAAACCAGCCTCAAGACGAGGTCTCCCTAAGGGCCGTGGTAGACCACCACGTCGATAGGCCGCAGGTGGAAGCTCCGTAAGGAGTGCAGCCGAGCGGTCCTAATCACCCGATAGAACTCCTTATCCCAAACACCACCGCACGGGTCGCTTGCGACCCACCGCGCACAGCGCCAAACCACGCACACACAACTCAGATCATCACACCATCATCCAGAGGATCCGGCCCGGTGGCCTGGTGGCCATCGCGGGGTTGATACACCCGTTCCCATCCCGAACACGGCCGTGAAACACCCCAGCGCCCATGGTACTGCGTCTCAAGGCGCGGGAGAGTCGGTCGCCGCCAGGCCACCAGGCCGGATCCTCTGGACTTCATTACCCACGCGGGGTGGAGCAGCCCGGTAGCTCGTCAGGCTCATAACCTGAAGGT
>JAUCPZ010000108.1 GCA_030372995.1 Dehalococcoidia bacterium | reverse complement strand
ATTGCCCGGCGTGCAAAGGCGTGATGGTCATAGTGGAGTACGAGCGGATTGAGCTCGACTACTGTACAAAGTGCTCGGGAGTGTGGTTCGACGCCGGTGAGCTGGAGCTTCTGGCCGACCGCCTGTCATTGGATGGCGAGGCCTTCTCTTTGGGTGATGTCATGGCATTGCCGGATGCCAAGGTCCAGGAGAAACCGAGGCGCTGTCCCATTTGCGGCAAGAAGATGAGGAAAGTTCACGTTGGCGGCGAACCGAGGGTGCTTCTCGACGTGTGCCCGAGGCAGGACGGTATCTGGTTCGACAGCGGGGAAGTCAGCCAGGTCCTGAGCCAGCTCAGAAGCAAGGGGCCAATGGCAGGCAGGCAGGGGCGGGTGATCAACTTCCTGGGTGAAGCCTTCAAAGCGAAGGATTAGATACACAGTTAGGAGGTGTCCATGATTGGCGCTATCGTCGGCATAGTAATCGGGGTTGTCCTGCTCCTCATCATCGTGTGGCTGTTTCTCACCTACAACGGCCTGGTGAGGCTGCGCAACCAGACCAAGAACGCCTGGTCCAAAATTGACGTCCAAGTTAAACGGCGGCATGACCTGATCCCGAACCTGGTGGAGACGGTGAAGGGATATGCGGCGCACGAGCGAGAAACGCTCGAAGCCGTCACCAAGGCCCGCAACATTGCCGTGTCTGCAGTGGGGAAGGGCGTTGGTGAACAGGCCAAGGCCGAAGGAGAGCTGAGCGGAGCTCTATCCAGGCTACTGGCAGTGGTGGAGAGGTATCCTGATCTGAAGGCGAACCAGAACTTCCTGGCCCTTCAGGAAGAGCTGACCTCCACGGAGAACAAGGTCAGCTTCTCCCGCCAGTACTACAACGACTCGGTTCTCAACTACAACAACAGGATTCAGATGGTGCCGTCGAACATCGTAGCGAGCCTGTTCGGCTTCAAGACTGGCGAGTTCTTCGAGGTAAGCGCGCCAGCGGAGAGGGAGGCGCCTAAGGTCAGTTTCGCCAAGTAGCCTAGAACAGCCCAGGTATGTGGGAACAAATACGCTCTAACCAAATCAAGTCTATGGTGCTGGTGGTGGCACTGGCGCTGGTGCTGCTGGCGCTCGGCTACATGCTGGGCTGGGCCTTCCTGGACAACGGCACCGCTGGTCTCATTATTGCCCTCATCATCTGGTTCTTCATGAATCTCTTCGCCTATTTCCAGGGGGGCAGCATGGTGCTGGCCATATCTGGCGCGAGAAAGATCGGGCCGGACGACCATCCACGCCTCTGGAACGTGGTGGAGGAGATGAAGATCGCCTCCGGCCTCCCAAAGATGCCAGACGTGTACATCATTGATGATCCAGCGCTGAATGCCTTTGCCACTGGGCGGGATCCCGAGCATGCTGCGGTGGCAGTGACGTCCGGGCTGCTGCAGAAGATGAACCGGGACGAGTTGCAGGGTGTGGTAGCTCACGAGATGGCCCACATCAAGAACCGAGATGTGCTGCTGATGACGCTCTGCAGCGTGACCCTGGGGGCCATCGTGCTGCTGGCCTGGTACGGGACCAGGATCATGATCTTCGGTGGGGCTGGCCGGGGTCGGCGGGGTGGCGGCGGGGGTGCCGGAGGGGCCGTCATCATACTCGTGGCCATCGTCCTGGCCATACTGGCGCCTATCTTGGCGCAACTGATCTACTATGCCGTCTCACGGAAGAGGGAGTACCTGTCTCTTATACACATCTGACGCTGCCGACGAGTTCCGAACGGTGTAG
>JAUCPZ010000107.1 GCA_030372995.1 Dehalococcoidia bacterium | reverse complement strand
GCCATCTCAGAGGCAAGCGCACGGTCTGGGGTGGGAGATCCGCGGTACGGGCAGCTCTCTATATGGCCATCCTGGTAGCTGCCCACCACAATCCCGTCATCCGTGCCTTCTACCATCGCCTCTGTGCCGCCGGCAAGCCCAAGAAAGTAGCCCTCACTGCCTGCATGCGCAAGTTGCTGACCATCTTGACCGCTATGCTCAAGCATCGTACTCCATGGCAATATGTTAATACCCATAATCTTGAGACATGTTCTTGACAGGCAAGACAGTTGCTCTGCACGCCCCTTGCCTGTTCCGGCGGGGCTTGTCGTCGCCGCGAACGCGGGAAGCCGGGATGCAGGACGTGGGTGGAGTCACCGTGCCTGTGGCATGGCATGGCTCGACTGCCGGTGGGTTCGAGGGAGATCGCAACCGAATCTGAGATGCACTACACTATGAGAGGGTTTCGAAAGAAGCGTATGAGGATCGTGACCGTCGGGTTCTCAACTGGAGGGGAGTTGATCTCCTGGAGTCTCAGGTCAGGCCGGCGACGTGACACGCACAGTTGGGTTTCCTGCCCCTGTCTTGGCGGGGACAGGCTTGGCATGAATGACCGCGCGAGGTGCAGTCCGCCTCAGGCGGGCTGCCGGGGGAACTGGCCGCAGGCTCGCCTCAGGATGAGGGGTGTCCCCGAGCTCTTTCTTCTCTGCCCCCAAGCGGAACGTCCGCCTCAGGAGGGAGTGATGGCAAGGGGGTTGACCTTGACAGTAACGAGGTCACTCGCTGCCGGCTGAACGGTGAATTGATGAATCAATCGATCAAGCAAAAGCTGGAAGAGATTCTCTCAAGGGCGCAGAAGTCCGCCCAGCAGGCGGAAGTCTTCTTCAGCGAGGTAATTGACACGCCGGTCATCTTCGAGGCCAACCGCCTGAAGCAGTTGCAGACGAATGAGGGCATGATAGTGGCGCTGCGCCTGGTGAAGAACGGCCGGATCGGTTTCGCCACGGCTACCAGTCTGGATGACATTGACGCTCTGATCAAAGGCGCGCTGGAGGTGGCCGGGTTCGGAGCCGTGGCCAAATTCGACCTGCCCGGCCGCCAGGCGTTTCCGCAGGTCTCTCTGCAGGATCCGGAGGTGGAGGGCTTCGAGATAGAACGCATGGTCCAGATCGGTCAGACTCTGATAGACCGGGTGCGCAGCCACACGCCGGACCTGCTGTGCGACGCCAGCGTGGGCAAAGGGACCTCGTCTCTCTGTGTCATGAACTCGAA
>JAUCPZ010000106.1 GCA_030372995.1 Dehalococcoidia bacterium | reverse complement strand
GACAAAGCAACGTTGTTTCTGTAAAATGGTTGGGTGATCCTGTCGGTGCGTATCTTTTCCGGAATTTCTATGAGGACGGGAAGATGACGTAACGTTTGTCGGTTTGCCAGTCGTCGGAGATCTCCATGAGGATGGCGCTAGCCAGACGTAGAAGCGACTCTTCATTGGGAAAGAGACGGGCCACGCGGGTCCTGCGCCGAATCTCCTGGTTGATCCGTTCCATGCCGTTACTGGTTCTCAGCACTCTCCGATGCGCCTCCGGAAAGGCAAAGACCGTCAGCCCTTCCGGCAGGTTCTCCTCCATCCAGGACGATAGCCTCGGCGCCGTGTTCGCGTAGGTTTCGACCGCGCTCTTGAGCCTCTGATCCGCTTCCGCGCGATTGCCGGCGTTGAAGATGGCCCGGATGACGCTTGCCACCTCGGCTTTCATCTCCGCCTTTGGCACGTAGGCCTGAGCGTTCTGTTGCAGGTGAAACTGGCATCGCTGCCAAGGCACACCGCCCAGCACCGCCGCGCGTGCCGCCTTGAGCCCGGCGTGGTCGTCGCTGATCACCAACTGGACGCCGGCGAGCCCCCGTTCCACCAGGGACAGCAGGAAGGAACGCCAATGGGCTTCATGCTCGGACAGCGAGACCGATACGCCCAGAATCTCGCGGTGCCCCTCTGTATCCACCCCCACCGCAACCAGCACCGCCGCATCGGAAACGGTGCCGTTCCTTCGCACTTTCTCGTAGCGAGCATCCATGAACAGATACCGACATACGCCAAGTGGTCGGTTGCGCCAGGCGGACAACACCGCATCCAGCTCTTGGGCAGCCCGGCTCACCTGGGTGCTGGTAATCTCGCAGCCGCAAAGCTCCTCGGTGATCTTCGCCACCTTGCGGGTTGAGACGCCTTGCACATACATCTCGGCCAGGGCCAGCGTAAGCGCCCGCTCCGAGCGCAGGCCTTTCTCCAAAGCCTTCGGGTAGAAGCCGCCCTCCCGCACTTGTGGGACGGCGAACGTCACTTCCCCCACACGGGTTCTCACCGTCTTCGGCTTGTAGCCGTTGGCGTGTCCCAGCCGGCCCGGACTCCGCTCGTAGGCGGACGCTTGCACATGTTGCTCGCGCTCGACTTGCATCGCCGCGTTCACCAGCGCGGCGATCGCCTCCCCCAATCCGTCCAATCCTCGCTCACACAGGTGTTCCAGCAACCCTTCCGGCACGCTAAACTTCCCTTGGTAGGCCACGGGTGTTCTCCTTTCATATGGTCTTCTCAACCGAAAGAATACACCCGGGCCTGCCTCCTTCACTAGCAAGCAAGCTTCTCAACCCATTTTACAGAAACACTATTGCACCACTTTGAGAAAGACCGTCGATGAGAGCGTTGCGTCCTTCAGCATCTCTCCCTAAGCCGTGCTCAACCGCCCCGCTCGTCATATGGAAGGGGCGGGATGATGGCCCCATCTGGCAATTCCTTGAGGCAGATGCGGACCGGATAGAGCAGGGGGCGGATTCGGCTTCAGATTCATTGCTTTGCCGGTGGGTGGGCTGGGCCGCGACCCAGTTGGATTCTCCCCGCACCGCTTCTGGCATTTCCGAGGACTTGCTGGGTGGATTGAAGTCGCATCGCCTCGCGGACTCACTCTCCCGTCATCCAGCCTGGATCACCCTGACGCCATCCGAATCAGGCGGTGCGACGCTTTTCCTCCCCCGTTTGACCTTTCTTGGTTCTGTCTCTTATACACATCTCCGAGCCCACGAGACA
>JAUCPZ010000105.1 GCA_030372995.1 Dehalococcoidia bacterium | reverse complement strand
GATGACTACCTCCGGCTGGTCCGGTTCTTCCAGGCGGTCCCACCGCTTGAACACGAGGAAGCGGGCCGGCGCTTTGAAGACGGGCCAAAGCCTCATTACCTCCCTCACCAGCTCCGGGGACTTCTTGTAGCGTTCGCCTTTCATCTTTCCGGGGATGCCGCAGGAGAGGAAGTACTCGAAGTTGGGCATCAGTTTGTCGGCAAATCCGGCATACCTGCGGCCGCCGGGGCAGCCGATGGAGTCGGCGTCAAAGCACAGCGATCTCCCCTGCCTGACTTCGGACAGCGCCCCAATCAAACATCGCTCCAGCGCTCCAGGCGTGACCCTCTCAGTCTTTCCTGCATCGTTCGTGTAATAGAAGAAGAGGGGGAGTTCGGCGTTGTTGAAGTACTTGTGCCAAAGACGGGTGAATCCATCCCTCAATGCCATATCCATGCGCTGACCTTCCTTTCTGAAGTCCTGTCCCGGCCAGGCAGACCCTGGCCACAGTATACAGTCTCTCGGGGAACCAGTACGATACGTGATGCCCGGCGGCCGATCGATCCGTGGGTCGACTCGCTGTCCATACGCAGTCTCTGTTCCTGGGTCTTCTGCGGGGGCTCATCCAAGGGGCAGAGTTGGTGCGCCGATATGCCCTCGCACAGGGACGCAATCCAATTGGGCAGGACGCGATGCGGCCGCTCAGCCCTGCACGTGCGCCGGCTGCGCTACCTGGTCCCTGCGGCGCCGGTAGGACCAAAGGAACAGCCCGCTGACTGCGACCGAAGCGGCGATCACGACAATGATCCACCAGGGGAATGGCGCGGGCGTCTCCACCCTGTGGATGTGAGCCAGAGAGGTTCCCTTAGTGAAGTTGGCATCGCCTTCATACTGGATGGTGATGTAGTGGCTTCCTTTGGAGAGATCCGACGCCGTCCATGTGGCCACTCCGTTGCCCAGCGTTGCACTGCCCAGCACGGCTCCGCCGTCCTTGAAGATGACTGTCCCAGTCACTGATGGGTTGGCAGCAGTGGCCGTGAAGGTCACTGGATCGCCGGGAGACGATCCTTCAGGTGACGAAGTCACACTCCACAAGGTGAAGGCTTTCCTGACCGTGAGGTTGCCGTTGACGTAGGTGATGTTGTAGTTGCCGAGTCCTGTCCCGGAGGCGGCGCTGGGTAAGATGGCATAATCTCCGCATGCAGCTGCGGCTTCAGCGCCGGCGCTGGTCAGAGTCACGCTGGTCACCGCGTCAGAGTTCACCAGACCTTCTACTATGAACTCGGTTCCAGCGAAGGTGATGGTGCAGCCGTAGGTCTTGGTGCGGTCGCTGGCCGTGATGGTCAAGGGCCTCGGAGCCACCGTCAGCGTGCCATTGACGTAGGTGATGGCGTAGTTGCCTAGCCCGCTCCCCGCAGCCGCGCTGGGCGCAATGTCATAGGTTCCGGCCGCACTCGCGGCGTCCGCCCCGGCGCTGGTCAGGGTCACGCTGATGACAGTGTCGGAGTTCGTGAGGCCCACGGCGGTGAACTCGGTTCCAGCGAAGCTCAGGTTGTCGCCGTAGGTCTTGCTGCGGTCGTTGGCGGTTACCGTCAGAGGCTTGGGCGTGACTGTCAGGGTGCCATTGACATAGGTGATGAGGTAGTACTCCAGGCCGGATCCTACCGCGGCGCTGGGCACAATGTCGTAGGTTCCGGCAGCGCTGATGGCGCCTGCCCCGCTGGTGGTCAGGGTCACGCTGGTCACCGTATCGCCGCCCTCCAGGCCGATGGCGGTAAACTCGGTTCCGGCGAAGCTGAGAACGCTGCCATACACCTTTGTTCTGCTGTTGGCGGTGATGGTCAGGTTCTTCCTCACTGCCAGCGTGCCGTTGACATAGGTGATATCGTAGTTGCTCAATCCGGTTCCGATGGCATCGCTCGGCACGATGTCATAGTCGCCGGGCGGTGCCGCGGCATCCGCCCCGGCGCTGGTCAAGGTCACGCTGTTGACCGCGTCGCTGTAGACCAAGCCCAAGGCGGTGAATTCTGTTCCGGTGAAGGTAAGCGTCGCTCCACAGATCTTGAACAAGTCATTGGCTGTAATGGTCAAAGCCCGTGCGGTGATGGTCAGGTCGGCCTCGACAAACGTAAGGTCGTAGTTGCTTGACAGGGTCAGCGTCCCCTGCTGGATGGTGTAGGCGCCGACATCCTCGCCTGGCGCCCGGCTCAGGTCCCCGCTGAAGGAGTCACCGCCTACAAGCGATCCCGAGGTGATCTGATAGGTCCACGCCGGATCAGGATTGCCGTAGACCTTGCTCTGGGCATCAGCGGTTACCGTGATTGGGCGGAGGGTGATGTTGAGATTCGCTCCGACATAAGTGAGGTCATAGTTGGTCGACAGGGTCAGCGTCCCCTGCTGGATGGCGTAGGCGCCAACGTCCTCGCCTGCTACCCGGCTCAGGTCCCCGCTGAAGGAGTCACCGCCTACAAGCGATCCTGAGGTGATCTGATAGGTCAGCGCCGGATCAGGATTGCCGTAGACCTTGCTCTGGGCATCAGCGGTTACCGTGATTGGGCGGAGGGTGATGTTGAGATTCGCTCCGACATAAGTGAGGTCATAGTTGCTCGACAGGGTCAGGGTCCCCTGCTGGATGGCGTATGTGCCGACATTCTCGCCTGCTACCCGGCTCAGGTTCCCGCTGAAGGAGTCACCACCTACAAGCGATCCTGAGGTGATCTGATAGGTCAGCGCCGGATCGGCTTCCCCGTAAATCTTGCTTTGGGCATCCGCCGTTACCGTGATGGGACGCTGGTTCACCGTCTGTCCGCCGCTCAGAGCCCCATTGCTGCCACCGAAGACTGAGTCTCCAAGGTAAACGGCGGTTATCGTGTGGTTGCCTGCGTCCAGGGAAGAAACATCCAGCGTCGCTTCTGCTACCCCATCGCTGACAGCGCCGAGCGTGTCTGTGCCCAGGAGCACGGCTCCGTGCCAGAACTGCACTGTTCCGGTAGGGGTGCCCGTACCTGACATCCTGGTGATTGTGGCCGTGAAAGTCACCGGGTCGCCATAGGTTGAAGGATTAGCGGAAGAGGCGACGGCGGTTGTTGTGCCATCACGGTAGTAGACCCTGACCTGCACGTGATCTACATAGAGATAGTGCCCGGTACTGGCTAACCTGGTGTCAAGTCTCACTCGGAAGTTGGCATTGGTGAATTCGTCCGTGGCCCAAATCCTTCCCCACGTGTCGCTGGTGCCGCCGAAACTGCGGACATCCTCATCCCAGGGAGTGGTGCCGGGCATGTTTGTTGTCTTTATCCCCGTTCCGGCGCCGGCGGTGTAGGAAAAGCCGCCATCCCAGGAAAGCGAGATGTCAGCCTGTCTCGGAGTTGTGCCGCCATCCTGGTACCCTTCGACTCTGACTTCAATTCCGTCGATCGTGGCTCCCGACGGAATCGCGGGGATATTGAAGTTGTAGTACTGGACGATGTCCTCTGTACGGTCGGCCCGGGCCCTCAAGTCGTTCGAACTGTACGCGTCCCATGGGGCATCCCAGCCGACATTGCTGTTGGCCGAAGGGCTGCACAACCCGGTGTCGGTGGCCGATGCTGGCGAGAGAGTGCCAGCCAACGCTGCCGCCATCGCGAGCGCCAGCAACAGGAGGACCCCTGCTGCCGGGACCGCTCTGACAATCACCCGTCCCGTTCGTGAAACGGTGTGCGTCGCCCTATGCATCTGTCATACCTCTGCTCGGCCGCGACGCCCGCTTACTGTCACCTGCTGTCGTGCGGCCCCTTCGAGCCCACGGCGCCAACCATTTCGTTACCGGCTTCGCCATGTTCTCCAGAGCCATCAGCTGACTGTGGCGAACTACCACCCATGATCTCCGGGAACGACCTGATGGTCCGCAGATGGTTCTTGACGCGGTTGTGGATCTCCTTCAACAGCAGGCTGTTCTGCCGGGCTTCCTCTGCATTCTTCTGGTTGGTGACATCGCGTACAATGACCATGGCATCGCGGTCACTGTTGGCCACGATCCTGGCCTCATGGTGGAACACTCCGCGGTCAGTGGGCATCTGGAATTCGAGTACCTGGGTCTGCCTGGACTCTATGGCCTTGTGTACTTGGGACATGGCCGTCTGCCGCACGTGCGCCGGGATCAAGTCAGCGACTTCGTCTGGCGCGCAGTGCTCATCACCCTGGCTCTCACTTGCGCCGGCTGTTCTCTGTGGCCTTCGCACTCCCGAAATCCGGCCCTCCTTGTCAATCCAGAACACCAGGTCCGGTATGGCTTCCAGCAGAGTCTGATTCCTGGCCTCGCTCTGTATCAGATCGTGATGGGACTTCTCGCGGGACGAAAGAGCCGTGTTCACCGCCTGGGCGACCGCCGTCACTTCATCCTTGCCGCCGACGGACACCCGGTCGGAGAGGTTGCCGCTCTCGCTCACAGCCGCAACGCGGGCCGCCAGGCGGCGCAGCCTGCACATCACTAACGTATCTATCTCCAGGGTCAGCAGCAGGCTGAACAACCCGCCGACGCCCAATAGCAGATAGAGAATGTTGCGGGCCGTCCTTTGACCGGCGGCGTAGACATCCCTGGGCTCGCTGATTCCCAGCACAAAGGCGGGGTTGCCATGGACTTCACTCACCAGCGTGTAGGCGCCGATCGTGTCGCTATCCGAAACCCGGACCACGGTATCGTGTCCATCTGATAAAGCCGCCCGCGCCAACCGGAAATCCTCCGGAAGGTCTGTGTCGTCGACCCGGTAAAGTTCTACGGACAAGTCCGTTGCCTCGCGGAGCCTCTGGACCACTTCCGAGTCCAGACAGCGCCCCATGACCAGTGAGCCTGCAATCGGTCCTTCCCGCTGACTCGTGAGTATGGGCTGCGAGGCAACGAGGGCCAGATTGTCCGGAAGAAACATGATCCCGGAGACACTGCTCGTTTCGCTTTCGTGCCGCGCCAGCAAGTCTTCGCCAGTCACGAATTGCTCCAGGCCCGCTGGCATGGGGACCTCTGTACCGCTGGCGGCATCAACAGCCTTCGAGTAGAAGACCTGCCCCTCGGGGTCCACGTACACCACGAAATCGATATCCAGGTTCAGGAGAGTTGACGCGTTGAGGTTGCTGGCGATGTATTCTGCATTGCCGTCCTGCATGAAACGGTAGGTGTCATCCCACGGTGCCCACACCTCAACCGCCGTTTCAACGGTGGCCACCTCCTGGCTCAAGGCACGGGATGCCTGCTCCAGGTCATGCGTCGCTATCTCTCTCTCGAGCGCCCTGGAATGGCTGGAAAGGATGGCCTGCACAATGAAATAGGTGCCAATGACTGCCAGTGCGCATGCCACGATGATAGTCAGTGCTGTCCGCTGTCGGAGCGTCAATGTCCCGTCCTCGATATCTTCTGAGACATTGCCCTATTGTTCACCCATTGCTTCACGTGGCTGTCTCAGGTCGAGGACTCCGCGTCACAAAAAACTCGCACTTAGCCGGCTCTCTCACGATACCGTCACCATGGCAATGGTCGAACGCATAGGAGCAGGTCTCTGGCTGGATCAGCATCGCGTATCCTCGCCGGGACTCGCATTGACGTACAGGAAGAATATGCCCATTTCATCATTAGTCGCGGCGTCTACCGCATAATCTGGGCTTCATGCAGGCAACTGCCCACCTAGAAGTGATTTTGTGACAAACGAGATGCCGGTTGTGACTTCCGCGTTGTACTCTTCCTTTATGATGACGGCGATAGTTACACTATCATGTCATTTCTGAGTATGCGTCACTCGCACAGGCTGATGATGTAGCATGCTGGCAAACAAGCAAGAACGCCAGGCGTCCATGTCCGGGACGCTCGACAGGTTGCGCGAGCACCTGAGCAAGGCAGGAGCCCCTGATTCTGCGGTTGTCCCCTGGACCGAAGCGCAGCGAGAGGCCCTGCTCCGGGTGCTGCCGGGCCGTGCCTTCCGCCTCAGGCTGCAGCAGGACGGCTCCGTGCTGATCAACGGCGATTGCATTCGCAGTGAAGTCAGGGCCGACGGACGGGGAGATGCGGATGAGCCAGTGGATCGGGTAGGCGCCTTCTGCCAGGAACTGGCTCGCCTGACCAGGGAGATGCTGAATGACTTCCAGATGAGCGAAGACGTGCAGATCCTCAGGGCTCAGATAGATGACGAAGGCCGGACAGCACGCTACGAAGTACGGGTGACCCATTCTGCTCCTGGCGAAGCCGTCGCCTTTGTCAGAGACGTCGGTACGGGCGGGGAGTGGGAGGATGGTGCCTGTGGATCGCAAGGGGAAGCGACAACCTGGGACAAGGTCCTCCGGAAGCAGGTCTCGGAATATGCCGGGGATGAAGAAGTCATCCGGGACGTCTCCAGCAAGCTGAACAGCCTGCTGGAGGACACCATCAAGGCTATTCAATCAGTCGTTCAGAGGAAGGACCCGGCTACGGCCCGTCACCAGGCGCGCGTCTGGAAGCTGGCGTGTGCCATAGGCCGGGAAATGGGCCTGGGCAAGACCCGGGTGGCCATAATCGGTCTGGCGGCACTGGTACATGACTTCGGCAAGGTGTTCATCTCGCCTGACATTCTGAACAAGCCGGGCAGGTTGACCGATGCGGAATTTGCTGCCGTGAAGAACCATGCCGATGCGGTGTTCGAGGTGCTGGGCACCATCGATCTGTTCTGCCCCATCGCTGATATCGTTCATCAGCATCACGAGAGGATGAACGGGTCGGGCTATCCCCTCGGGCTCAAGGGCGACGAAATACTGCTCGAAGCTCGGATAATCGCTGTGGCCGATGTGGTTGAGGCCATGCTCTCCGACCGACCGCACCGCGCGGCGCTGGGTATTGAAGCCGCCATGAAGGAGATCGCCAGGGGCCGGGGTACGTTGTACGATGCAGATGCCGTTGATGCGTGCATCCGGTTGTTCAATGCGGGCAAGTTCGAGTTTGATCCAGAACTTGAACCGGCCGGACAGGCCGCCCGATCCCAAGCCTAGGCTCGCCCATCTCTACCCCGCTGATGCATCATCGATATTGTCCCCACAGGGTGCCGCGACTCTTCTCAAGCTGCCAGGACCCCGCGGCGGAGCGCCAATCGAAGGCGGGCGGGTGCGTGGCTGTTGGATCGTAAGGGGGTGGTGGGCGACTCAGGATTCGAACCTGAGACCCCAGTCTTATGGGGGTTGCGGTTCGCAGTGCGCGCCAGGTAGTCCAGCATGGCTCACCTCCACTGCGAATCGCTATGTTTCTTCTGGCCGATCCCTCCTTGATCTGGGATCTGATTTCATTTTGGGTTTTCCGGTCTTCTGGACCGAATTCTCTGTTGGCCATCAGCATTATATCAGACATTACCACCATAGCGTTTTTCCCAATTGGGATACACGCTCAGCAAGGCCGATTGACATCTGGTACCATGAATGACGAAAACGGATGGCGACGATGAATTCAACAAACCGGGAAATGATGAGAAACAGGCACGAATGCGGAGGCGAAACGGCATCGAATGAAGAAGAGGAGAACCGCCATCTCATGGCAGAGAACGCGGAATACGGCAAGCGGTGCTTGAGGATTGCAGCCTGGCCAGGCTCAGGACTGCGCCATCTTCAGCCCTTCTTGCTGTCGAGGCTTCCTGGTGCGGAGGAGAAACCGGGGGAAAGGACTGAAGGGTTAAGTCAACTATAGGTTGTTGGCTCATTTTCGCATTCTCCTCATTCTGCTCATAGTGGGTGCTACCTTCTGCGATCGCTTTGGTCTGGGTACCCGTCGTATTCTCGACATAGGGGCTTTGCCCTTCTCCACAATGTCGGGTACTTCAAACGGCTTGGTCTCCCGTTTGCCTTCGACAACCTCTTTCCAGTCGTGGAACGGTACAGGAATCCCCATCCTCTGTGCTGGCGGCATATCACCGAGAGTAGTGTGTTCCTTGAAGAAGTTGTAGTGAACCAGCCAAGCATCGGTTATCAACTTAGACTTCACCAGACTTTTGAAGCCACGCACGATGTCCGTCCGTTCCTTCAGCGTCCCGTGGAAGCGCTCGATGACATTCGTCGAGTTCTCATCGGTGAATGGCTTGCTCTGGATGTGCCGCGTATCTGCGCCAAAGGCTAGCTCGATGCCGTCTATGTACGCCGCCAGTTTGTCGGTGATGACGACCTTTGGTACCTTACCAGCGCGTTGCGCTGCCGCTTCCATGAGCGCTTGAGCATCCTTCGTGGTGCGGGTTGTGGATACCCGTGAGGCCAAGAGGAATCTGGAATCGCGGTCTATGATGTCCCAGAACCAGAGGTTGCGGCCACCAACCTTGAGCACAGTCTCATCGGCAATCCAGACATCGCCTACACGCGGCTTGAACGTCTTGGCCTCCCTGATGGCCTTCTCAGAGAAGCGTTCAATCCACTTGTAGATGCCGTACTCAGACATGGTGAGGCCGTAGTCCTGCTGAAGTTGGCCTTGAATAGAGTCCAGAGGCATCCCCCGGAAGTATGCGCCTACGGCAGAGGCCACGATGTGAGAGGCAGTCTTCATCTTGGGCAGTGTGCCAGGAACGAACTTGCGCCTACAGGCCTTGCAGAAGTAGTATTGAACACCCTTTCGAGTGCCAAAACGGATGGCGTTCGGGGCGTGGCAGTATTTGCAATCAATAAGATTGTCCACCTGTCTCCTTTCCCTGTCCAGCTATAGCCTCAATAAGAGTAGCCTCTGTGATATCCAATGACAGTTGCGACCGCTGCGATATTGCTGAAGCCATGCTATTGAGAGCCGCAAGGAATGTCTCTAGTTCATGGAACTCAGCCCTTGCTTCAGAAGGAAGAGCCTCTACGTGTTGAAATAGCAGAATCGCGTACTGAGAAAAGAGCTTGAGACTATAGTAGAGGTTGTGAGCAGTGAAGTAATGCTGATATGCCTTTGACGCATCGCTTCCTGCCCTCTCCTTCACTATCTCTCTTAGGTGTTCATGTCTTCCTTTGTAGGTAGCTGTCGTGATACTCTCAATCCCTATCCCACATTGATTCATCGTAGTCGAGAAGGAACCGGCAATCATCTGAAACGGGTGGCTTTTCTGCTCTATCTGCCTTGCCCCTGACTTCAAGAAGCCGTCAACCCATTCTTTGAGCCCACCTACATCAGTAATATTCGTCATGTCCTCTATTCTGCCCAAGTCTGTATAGGCCACTTGCTCCATCAATACACTTATGCACTTCCGTAATCCTTCCAGTGGTAGTTCCACTGTATCAATAGAGTGGCTGACCTCCTGGTTGAGGTCATTGACGATTTCCTTTGCTTCCTTGCTCAGTCTTCGCCATTCGGTATGAGGGTCATCATTGATCCTCCTTATTTCTCGTGCTTGTTCACGAATGTAGATACCTGCACTCACCGCCAAGAAAACATAGCCAATAGTGAACCATGCCCATGACGGCAACCCCCAAGTGCGAACCTCTTTAACAGCATCGTGGATAGCAAGACCAGTCGCTACAATACTCAACATGGGGAGAACTCCTTGTTTGGCATATTGCAGGATTGTGTTGAGAACCGTGTGTCTTTCTTCACTTGTGGACATATGCCTACCTCTGCCAACGTACATTCTATTGGCGATATGGTAGCAGTTCTCAAAACCAATGAACAACTACGAGTTGACTTAACC
>JAUCPZ010000104.1 GCA_030372995.1 Dehalococcoidia bacterium | reverse complement strand
CTACACCGTTCGGAACTCGTCGGCAGCGTCAGATGTGTATAAGAGACAGGTCCAGGCCGGCGACGCGGACCAGCAGGAAATCTCAGAGTGGCTGTCCAGAGCCGCCAGCGAAAGCCCGGACGTCATGAAACTCGTCCAAAGCGATGCGGGGACCATGGACTACGCAAACGACCTGGACAAGGAGACGATCGGCACCTGACTCAGATCGGTAACACACCACTGCCAGCGAAGAGAAGGCGCCGCCAAGGCTGCTGAGCCCCGACGGCGCCTTCTCAGTACTTCACGAAGACAGACTAGAAGTAGTACCCCTCCGGCAGCGCCTCCGCCGTGGTTCCCGCCGGCACCCACGACAGATCTAGGATGGTGTAGGTGGGGTTAGCCCGCTTGAACACCGGCACCACCCGCATGCCGATCTGCGGCTCGCCCAGCAGTAGGTAGCTGAAGAGGATGGTGCAGACGCCGTCGAACTCGATGTTGATGAAGCGTATAGGCTTGTCGAGCACGTTGAAGGCACCTGAGCGCATGCACACCATGAAGGTGTGGATCTTGGCCGACTTCTAGGCCAGGTCGGTCATGTCGATGACCGTGTTCTTGCCCAGGCAGTCGGGGCAATGGATGCGGAACGGCTGAAAGATGGAGCCGTTGGCCTCGCAGTCCGGGTTTTCGCACTTGGTGGCGAGCAGCTTGCCCTGGGACAGCGACTCGAAGAAGACCGCTTCGCCGCCATATGTGTGCACGTAGGTCATGTCGCGCGGCTTGGTGACCCCGACCAGCTTCCAGTCGGCATCCGCGTCGCGGATAGGCATGTGCTGCTCGAGACGGTGGAAGTCGCCACGGAACTTGTAGCGACCGTCCTTGACTTGTACTTGTCCGTATTGGCTCATCGTCAGCCCCTCTTACGCGTCTTGTTTCAGAAGATGATCGGGATCCATGAGGATGGTCGCCGTCACGTGCGACCCAACGCCTGCGTGGCTGATCGAGAGCGCTCTCTCTGTCTCTTATACACATCTCCGAGCCCACGAGACAGCGCTGTGTATCGCGTATGCCGTCTTCTGCTTGAAAAATCGGCGGGGGGGGGGGGGGG
>JAUCPZ010000103.1 GCA_030372995.1 Dehalococcoidia bacterium | reverse complement strand
ATCTTGGGGGAACAAGAGGGAAGATTGGGGGGCACCTGTTCTGAATTGCAGAGGCATTCCCCTGCACTCTCTAGTACCCCTGGTAGCCGTATTTCGGATACTTGCCCACGACCATCAGCTCCACGGTTCCGTGGCCGACCTCATTGCCGCACGTGAATTCGGACCCGTAGTCGCAGTACCCCCATATCTCGCGCATCACCTGCCGATCATTGAGGTCGAATCTGTGGCCATCCATCCACTTCTCCCCCATCCACTTGCCGTGAATGAAATCCCTGTAGTAACCGCCGTATCCAGCCGGTGCCTGGTAACAGATGGTCACCGGGCGGATGGACACCTCTTTTCTCGTGCCGTCGATGGCCGTCAGGCTCACACTGCCGCCCGCGAAACGCCGCGCCTGTTCAGGAATGTCATCCCGGAACTTGTAGTTGTGCTCCACGCTCACGAGCTTGAGCGGCTCCTGGTTGCTGCCGAAGGGATAGAATAGGGCGCCGCCGAAGTGCCATCGGTTGACGAACCCGCGCTGGTCATCCCATATCTCCCGGATGTGGTAGGTCGCGCCCCATTTCTCGAACTGCATCAGGGCGAAGTTGAACAGCATGCCGGACGGCAGTTCCGGAGGCTGGACACCGGTCTCGATGAAGTCCACACCAGCCAGCCTGATGCCCCACGAGCGGTCCCTTTCGCCAACCCAGTTCTGCTTGTCGAGCTGGAACGTCTGGCCCTCTGCCCTGATCCAGCCGGTCGGCCGTACGGCCTGCACCATGCGCTTGATGTGCTCCTTCACCCTGCCTCTGCTCACTTGGTACTGGGCGGGATCTTCTTCCACTAGCGGGCTGTATCCTTCAACTGTGATGTCATAGCTCAGCCTGTACTCGTTGTCGCCCAGTCTGTACCGCACCGCCCTCAGAGGCTCCACGACTTCATAAGAGAAAGGCCCCACCTTGAAGACGTCTATCTGCGGGCGCAATTCGCGGGAGGCCCGCACCACGTACTCGGTCTTGCCCTGCAAGGCGAAGGCGACGAAGGAGTCCATGACGTTGCGGTTGGGGTAATAGCCGAAGCCCGTCGCCAGATGCGCCGTTCCGGCGATGTCATGAACCTGCATCCACGCCCGCTCCGTCCACTCCCGCGCGCTCGTGCCGGGCTGATCGAACGTGGAGACTACCTGGTGACAGAACATCTCGTCGTATCTGGTGATCACTCGTCGCACCTCCCACGAAAGAACTCAACCCGCTTCGATCCTCTTTCTCTCAGCCTGTCATTGCGAGCCATCGTCGCGCCCTGATGAAAGAACGCGTTGCCATCTCAGTGGCGGGCTGACGTGGCCTCTCCCCCGAGATTGCTCCATCTCTTGTCCTGCTGCAATGACAACGGTGCACCTATAACGCGGGGCAAGAAGGCGGCCAGCCGGACCGGACCACAACCATTCCCAAGAGCGCTATGCCAGAAGCCCTCTCTTCAGCAAGTCCTGCGCCACCTCCGGCAGTCCCGCTTTCTCCAGGCTCTCCTTTGTCTGGAGCCCTGTGGCCACGTCCCACCCCCTCAAACGATAGTACTCATCCTTCGCCTTCTCGAACCCCTCGCGGTCGACCACAGCGCCCCGGCGCGAGACCACTTCCCCACCCTTCCGGGGCACCACGCAATCGGCGTTCGCCTGATCGTATTTCAGGGGCAGACTGAAGAAGTGGCTGGGAAGAGTATCGAACTGCCGTCCGCGGTGCCCTTCCCTGACTAAGATGGCCCGCTGCAGGTTGAAGATCCTCTCACCTATTGCGTAGAGTTCACTTTCCTCAATGCCGTTCCCGAGAACGGCGGCCAGTATCCGGCTCTCCAGCGCTGGATCGCCGACTTTGTCGGGTGATGCGTCGCAGTCCGTGATGGGCCACAGGAAATTGCAGAGGATCAGGCTAGCCTCGGCGAATTCCCGGTCCTGGATCATCTTGGCCGCCAGCGCTTTCCCCTCCCATGTAGTGAAATCGGCAGCCATTTCCCCACCCCAGAACTTCCTGGCTACGGTCCTGATCACGTCCGAATTGATGAGCGTCAGCCCCCTGGTGCCGGCCGACCACTTGGCCATCACCAGGCCGATCTCGTGAAGCTGCTGGATCGGCATTCTGGGGTCCATGGCATAGAGCAAGGCGTTGGTATTGTAGAGCCTGGGCCCGTAGGGATGATAGCCCGGCTCGGCCAAGTGCCCGGCCAGTGCTACCTGTTCCCGGGCTGCTGGACCGAGCGCCTCGGCCGCCTGGTGTATCCCCCGGGCCAGAAGATCGCCGAAGCCCTCGCGCCGGGCGATCTTCCGCGTCAGCGTCTCTATGAACTCGGCGCTTCCCAGCTTGGATATGGGAATGCCGGTGCTCTCATCGGTCAGTATCCCTGCCGCGTAGCAGAGGTGAAGCCAGCTGATCATAAGGTCGATGGCCACCGCATCCAGGCCATAGCTGTCGCAGAGCTTGGTGGCCTCAAAAGCCACGTCGTTCCATTCGCCGTAGTACTTATCAACCCACGGTTGATAGAAGAAGGCCGAATGTCATATGAATTTCCCTTTCCTTCCGCTGCTGGAAACGTAGACCTTCCGCGCGCACCGGCCCAGGCAGCCGTAGCAGGGATCCTTCTTCATCTCCGGGCCGGGCATCAGCCTCGGCTCCATGGTGGGATCCCTCGACCACCGGCTGAGGTACTCCCAGCCGTCGGTGGGGAAGCACCGCCTCAGGCTGCGGTAATGCTCGGTGAGCTCGCGCAGCTTGTCGGGTTGCGCGATCTCTACCCCCGCCTTGCCCTCCTTCACCACAACGGCCTTCAGCTTCTTCGAGCCCATCACGGCCCCCAAGCCACCCGAACCACTCGCATCGTTGTCCGCCAGCAGCGTAGCCATCACCGCCATGTTTTCTCCCGCCGGGCCGATGGCCACCACCCTGGCCGAGCTGCCCAGCTCGCCTTTTAGGGTTTCGCGGGTCTCAATGGCGCCCTTGCCCCAGAGTGCGGAGGCATCCCTCAATTCGGCGTCACCGTCATGGATAAAGAGATACACCGGCCGGTCGGATTCGCCCTGGACGATGATGCCGTCGTAGCCGGCGAACTTGAGTGCGGCCCCCCAGCGCCCGCCGAGATTGCCGTAGGAGAAACGCGGCGGGCTGGAAGGCCCCTTGCCGCAGATCTCCCAGCGGGAACCCCCGATGGCCGGGACCCCGCAGAGCGGCCCCGTGACAAATATCAGTCGGTTCGCGACGTCGAAGGGGCCCGCCTCCGGCGGCACCTCATCCCAGTAGATCCTGGCGGCGATGCCGCGGCCGCCAAGGAAGCGTTCCGAGTAGTCTAGCGTCGGTGCGGCTGATGTGCGCCGCGAGGAAAGGTCCACGCGCAGGATCTGGCCCGCATACCCGTATGTCCCCATACTCCCCCCAGAGAAGATAATCGGCCAGCCTTCCCAGAGACTATTCCCGGCGGCACCATCTTCAACAGCTCACCCGGATTCTTGGCCCAGCCCTCGTCATAGGGAGTGACGTACTTCCACTTGGTCCCGATGTAAGAGAACTTCCACTCGCCGTTCTCTCTGACGTATTCCTCGAAGTACGTCCCCGCCATCCATTGCGCCTTCCCCGTCACGGCATCGGTAGTAGGCGCTTCGTAGTACCAGCGGCCCGTCGCTCTGTCTCCATTCACCTCGATGATGGGATTGTGGACCATATGCATGCAGAAGGTCACCCCCATGGCCACGACGGTGCCAAAGAAGGTCTTCAGCCCCTCGGTCCCCTGGAACTGCGAGGCCGGCCCCAGGCCGAAGTCAACCCTCGCATCCTTGGTGAAGTGCGAGACCAGCTCATCCCGGTTCTTGTCTATGGTCAGCCCGGCATCGCACAGATAGCAGTAGGTGGCCTTGAGCTTCTTGATGGCTTCGATGTCCTCGAGCACTCTGATCCTGGCTTCCAGCTCCTTGAGATCCATAGCGAGGCAAACCTCCTTCTTGATTCATCCGGCGCGCACCTCTATCCGCGGGATGCCGAACGAGGGATTCCATTGCGCGGCTGTAGGACGACGCTCGATGGCTGTTCCTGATCCGGCGCCGTTCCGTCAGTTCCAGCAGGACGCTCGGCTGTGATCCCACGCGGGCCACCCCCGGGGCCCAGGTGGTTCTTCCTCCCCACGGCCAGCGCCAAGAATATTCTCGCCCAATGGCCTTTGTCAATCAGGGGAAACCTTACAGAGCGGACAGAACGAGGTATAGCCGCAAGGCTCTGCATCTGTTAACATACACAGTTGCGGGCCCGGCAACAGGTAGCCCTGCTGCGGACGCCGACGTGATCGAGTTCGAGACCCTTATAGCAGAAAGGCGCCCTCCCGTTGTGGCCATCGACCTGGGCTACTCCCGCAGCACGCCTTCGTGCGGCATCATGCATGCCGACCTCAAGCACCCCGAGGCACTTCAATTTGGCGAGGCCGTCAGGGCAGCCATCCGGTTGATTGAGACACACCGCTCCCTCGTCCTCGTACTTGAGGCCGTCTTGTCGACGTACCACGATGAGCAGGGTAACCCTGACATACGGGGCGACTTCGAGAAAGGCAGGGGCTGGTACCACGGACCCGGTGTGGCGACATACGCCGCCGCGATACGGTTCCTGCCTGCACTACGCCGGGAATGCCGGGGCGGGGCAACAGTCTACCTGGCCGAGGCCTTTCTCTCGTTCAAGAAGGGGCGCACCGATCACGCCGCTGACGCACTCACCATTTTCAGGGATTTCTGGAAGACCCGCCCAGAGAGACTCAAGGACCGCACCGAGCCAATCCTCGATTTCATCAATGGAGTGCCCAGCGTCAGAGTCTTCCATTAGGGCTGCTGGCGCGTCTGGGCGCCGTGAATTCCCTGGCCAGCTACACGGACCGATCCGCCCTTCGGGCTGGGTCCCCCTCGCAGGCTGTCCCAGGATACCGGCGCCTTCTCAGTGCCGCTTCCTCCTGCCTGACCAGCGCCCGCAGTTCCTCCATCCCGCCTTTGCGCCCACAGTAGCCGCAGAAGAACTCGTTGACGTCCGCCTTGATCAGGAGCGGATGTCCTTTGCCGGGGCACCTGGCATCCCAGTAGCCCGGATTCGTGACCGCGGGGCGGGGTGAGAGCCCCAATTCCTCCGCCAGGGCAATGATCTCGGTCTTCCTTCCCATGTCGCGGCGCATGTTCTCCTCTATCTCTCGTTTGACCTCTCTCTTGACCCTGTAGTAGGTTGCCTCGTCGATGATGCCGCCAAGCTGGAAATCCTCAGGCCAGTAGTGACCGGCGCGGCTGAAGAAAAGGCGGCCCAGGAGACCCTCACAGGCGGCGGACTGCTCGCCCTTTCTGAGCACGGCAAACGCACAGCCAGCATCCAGTTGCCGCGTACGAACCAGATGTTCCCTCTCTGGACCAGTCTTTCTGACGATCTCCTTTGTCAACTCGAGATCGGAATCTTCAAGTATCCAGAGTTCATCAGTTGTCTCCGTCCGGCGGAAGAAGACCGCTTCCGGGAGGATGTCCACCCCAATGTTGAGGCCGTAGGCACAGCCGAAAACGGCATCGCCGGGCAGCCCCGTATCGCCATCGCACTCGTCCAGAAAGGGGTCGGCGAGAATGGCTTCGTCTTTGTTAAGCATATCACACCTCCGTTCATCGGTATCCCGGTTGCGTCACGTTTCGCGTTCGAATATGCGGCAAGAAAGAGAATGGCCACCTCCTTTCCAGCTTCCGGCCGTCAAGGCTGTGGCCTGGAGACACACGTCCCCGGAAACAAAGAAACCTCTTCGCAGAGGCTTCTGCCTCCCTTTTCACAGCTCCCGCTGTGACCTATCGGGCTGGCTTTGGCACCTTCAGGAAAGCCTAAGGTTGCCGTGCGGTTTCATCGGGCCAGTTCCCTAGCCGCAGCTCTTGATAGCCTTGTTCTGTTGTTAATCTGCGACACACCTATTCTACCACCGCAGGCAAGGGCTTGGGCACGGTTGCCATCGCCTTCAACCAGATGCACCGCGGCGCCTTCATCACTGGACCGCGTGGGGGCGAATCTGCTATTCGCCCTAATAGTCCCTTTCATCCCATCCGGACGATCACAAGGATCACCCATACCGAACCAAAGCCAAACCACGTGCACGCAATCACCGTCAACGGTTGTCGGGACGGCCGCCTGGTCGCCACTGGCCCTGGTACCCATCCCCATGCGTTCCCCTTCATCCATGGCGCCTGTGGCCCGACAGCCACCACCATGCCGCAGCCGCCTCGGGAAACAGCCGGTCCTGCCTTGCACAGATCGCCAAGCCTGATCATCTGTGGGGCCAGACACGGCATCTATTCTATCCCGCAACGCGGGTTTCCACTCACGACGCGCCAGAGCGCCGGGGCCGAAAAAGCGGTAAAATGTCGGTGATCATCGTGTGGGGGGCCGCACCTGATCTCGGTTCGCTCGGGCGAACAGCACCACCGCGGGAGGGACTGCGCCATGAAATGGTACAAGAGCTTGGGAAGGCTGGGCGCCGACAACACGGCCAAGAAGTCCACCGATAACGGTGAACCGCTCCACATCGAACAGGCGGTGCATGGTGACCTGACTTGGCTGAACATCGAAAAGCCCACGCGGCGCGAACTGGACTACCTGGCCCAGGAGTTCCATTTCCACCCACTGGACCTGGACGACTGCCTCAGCCGGATTCAGCGCCCCAAGATAGACGAATACGAGGAGTACCTCTTCATCGTGTTCCACTTCCCGCTGTTCCGGAAGGAAGCCGGAGTCACCGTCGCCAGCCAGGTGGCCATCTTCATCGGCGAGAACTACCTCGTCACCATACACGACGGTGTCCTGAAGCCCCTGGTCAAGCTGTTCACCGACTGCCAAACGAACGAGGCGGCGCGCGAGGCGAACATGAAGAGTTCCGGCTATCTCCTGTACCGCATCACGGACACGCTGGTGGACTACTGTTTGCCCATAGCCAACAAGATTATGCAGAACCTGGAGACCGTGGAGGATGAGATCTTTGACACCAGGAGGATCGGCCGCGTTGCCCGGAAGCTCTCGCTTCTCCGCCGGGACGTCATCTCCAACCGCCGCGTGATCTGGTCGATGAAGGCCGTCATCAGCAGCCTGGAGCACAAGACAGCGCGCTACACTACGGAGGATTTGGAGGTCTTCTGGGGCGACGTGATCGACCACGTTGACAAGACCTGGGACACCCTTGATGAGTGCAAGGAGATCATAGAGGGATTGCATGCCGCGCAGGATTCCGTCTCATCCCAGCACACGAACGAGACCATGCGCGTGCTGACTGTCATCGCCACCATCATGATGCCCCTGACTTTGGTGGCCAGTATCTACGGGATGAACATCGCCCTTCCCAGAATCGGCCACGAGAGCAGTCTGGTGTCTTTT
>JAUCPZ010000102.1 GCA_030372995.1 Dehalococcoidia bacterium | reverse complement strand
TCCTTCCGTATCGACGTGACATAGATGCTGCCGTAATGACCGGTTGTCTTGCTGTCAATAAACAGGTCTCTATTGAGCAGTTGGCTAACCGGAACATAGTGTATATTCGTCTGACGATCGTTAAGCAACTCTTCGAGTTTGCTTGATACGAGCTCCGGTTTCACAGGCGCAGATACGTCTGTGAATGCCACTGTCCCAAACTGGACCCAACTCAAATAAGTGCATCCATTTGACAGGGTGAACAGCTTGAAACGACCGAGAACCGCCCGAGACCAGGTATACCAGCTGTATTCCAGCCCCTTGTCAGTCGACCGGAGCTGGTATAAGAGCCAGGCCTGGCTTTTGGACGGTGCCCCGGGGTTGTTCATGTCGACCAGCTTCCCAGTGTAGCAGGTGATCACCAGTTCTGTGGGCACTGCTTTCACTCTGCCATCGGCCATTGTAGCGGACACGTCTCTCTTATCAGAATCGAAAGGCGCAACATACGTATCCTCTCTACCTTTGGGATCGGTGGCAATTGCCAGATCCTGAGCTATGTATCTCGAGCTGTCGGCCCAGACACGGCACCCAAAGCACATATACGCAACGACAAGTGTAAACCCCGCACCTCCAAGAGCACGCACTGATATTCGCATCGTGATTCTCTCCTCCAAACCAGCCCTTAGGGATCCACTGACACAGCCAGGTTGTCTCCTTCAAGCCGCTGCCTGAAGCGGAGCTGACTGCCAAAGTCCTTGCCCCAGTAGTCAATAACAGAAGTTGTTGCTTCGGGATTTGAGCGCCAGCGGAAATCCCGAAACTCCACGTCCGTCCGTATCGGGATTTCCGTTCCGCTGCGCTTCACTCAAATCCCGATGCAACGCTTCTTAGAAGGTCAGCCATCTCATTACTTCACCAACACCACTAATAGGAGCGGGAGCCGTCGCAGCCCTTAGCGATTCAAAGGATGGGTCCTGGCACCGTGCTTGCGCAGATATTCAGCGACGTTCTTCTCGTGCCGCACTAGAGCGAGATCGAGAGGATGGAACAGTCCAGCACTATCCAAGCGGGCATTGACATCCGCCCCACCATCAACCAACAGGCGCACCAGTTTGCAGTCGCCGATCATCAGGGCGAAGAAGAGGGGCGGGTTGTGATTCCTGTCAGCGACGTTCGGATCTGATCCGGCGGCCATCAGCGCTTGTGCCGTATCGGCCCGGCCGGCTTGCACTGCGTACATAAGAGGAGTCTCGTTATCACTATTCACAGCCTGCAGGTTGGCACCCTGCCGAATGAGCAGATTGACCATCTCGGTACTGGCAAGTGTGGCAGCGCAGTGCAAGGGCGTTTCGTGGAGCGGCGCCTTCCGGCAATTGACGAGCTTGGGGTTACTGCGTAACAGAGCTCCCACCCGTCTCACCGAATCACTGGCACAGGCTGAGAACATTCGCTCCTCAGGACTCTGAAAGAACCTGCAACCGCAACTCAGAGCAGTGGTCAGCAGAGCAAGCAGGATGACGAGCAACCGGGTGAACCCTGCAAAAGAATGAAGCCTAACGTTCCTACCCCCTCCATCATTACGTCTCATCACAAAGGCACCATACATTGTTGCTCCCGAAACTCCACACACACGTCCGTCTGTATCGGGATTTCCGTTCCGTTGCGCTTCACTCAAATCCCGATACAACGCACGAGCAGACAAATCGCCAGGCCGCAAGAGGTGTTAGAAGGTATGCAACGCCCAACGCGACCCAGCACCAGATCTCCCAGGGAGCAGCTGATGAGGGGTAGCGCTCTATTGATGCCCATACGACGGGCGGTGTGAGTGCTGCGAGAACAACAAAGACCAGTCCGAGTAGCGCTGGACGTCTTCCGCTCCTTTCAGAACCGCGCCAGCGCGTCTTGCGGATGAGCAACCACACCCCTAGGCACAGCATTACGGCGGTGACCGGCAGGAAGATCGCTGCGTGAGCATGCAGTTGCATTACCAGGTCAATATGGGCACACCATTCCTCCGACTTCATTGGGTGGTGAAACTCTCCAGGGTTTCGCCAGAATCGGGAGTACAGGAGAGTTGCGCTAACCACTACTGACCATCCAGTGTCAATAGCCGCCTCAACTAGACCATGCATGGGCGGCATGACTATACCACCTGAGATTCGCATGGCCGGTGCCGAAATGCTTGCATGATTCTGCTGCTGCTATTGGTTTTCCGGATCTTCTTTGTGTTTGGCGTCCTCCTTCCTGCGTTGTCTTTGGCGGTAGCTGTCCCCGGTAATGATGGTGACCCGAGCGTGGTGGGTCAGCCTGTCGAGAGCGGCCGATGCCAGCAGCGAATCGCCGAAGAGCTCCGGCCACTCTGATGGGGAGCGGTTGGATGTCAGCACGATGCTTCCCCTTTCGTAGCGACAGTGGATTATCTCGTAGAGATCCTCGGCCCCCTGCGCGGTTATTGGCCGCAGGCCGAAGTCATCGAGGACCACTAGGTCCGCCGAAGAGAGCTTGTGCATCAACCGGGCATATGAACCGTCCGCCCTGGCGGCAAACAGATTGCTCAGGAGCTTGTGCACCGAGAACGAGAGCACCTTGAGGTCACGCTTTATCGCTTCGTATCCAATGGCTGTCGCCAGGTGGCTCTTTCCCACGCCGGTCGGACCGCATATCAGCCAGTTCTCATGCCGGCTGATGAACGAGCACGTCGCCATCTCCAATACCAGCGCCCGATCCAGGGTCGGGGCGGCGGCAAAGTCGAAGCCGGAGAGCAGTTTCAGGCTCTCGAAGCCTGCCGTGCGCTCCATCCTGGACTGCTTCTTCTGCCGCCGGCGCTCTATCTCATCGTCAATAAGCAGCGCCAGGAACTCCACCGGGGAAAGCTTCTGCTCACGCGCAAGCTCGGCTCTCTCCTCCAGCGTATCGACCATTCCCGACAGGCGCAGTTCCTTGAGCTTGGGTAGAAGTGGATGGCTCAGCATGCTTCCACCTCCCCTTCGGTCCTTCGACCGAGCTCAGGACTCAGAACAGGTTCGAAGAAGTCGCTTGCACTTCTGGCGAACTCGAAGAACCTGAAGCTGCGCTGCTTGTCATCTTCCAGCGGGTGCATGTCCAGCCCGGCTTTGAGGATATCGCGAATGCGCCTGTAGCGGCCATCGCCATAGTAGAGGGCACGGCCGCAGGCGGCCTCCAGCCGTTTGTCGCCATACTTGTCGGCAAGCCCGATGATTCCCTGCACCGCCCGTAGGTTGTCCAGCGGCCTTGTCTCAAGGAGCGTAGAGACCGCGTCTCCGCACTTGGGACCGATTGCGTATGCTCTGCGGCGGCAGTACTCCCGAGGGCGAGAGAGGTATATCGACTTCTCCGGCGGGTAGTGCTCGATCCTGGTTATCCGGTGGCCCTTCCGTGTCGCTCTCTCATGTGTCACAACAAGCTCCAGACCGTTGTAGATCTGCACGACCCTCTCAAAGAGGTATACTTCGAGGCTCTGGCCGACATACTTGAACGGGACCGAGTAGTAGGCGCCAGCAATCTCGATATGGCAGTCGCGATGGACCTTCGCCTGGCGCACCTCCACCAGCTCGAACGGCTCCCGCGGCAAAGGCATGAGAGCCGATGCTTCCGCCTCCAAGAAGCGCCCCAGCGGTTGCTCGCGAGTGGTCCCGTGAACACGCAGCCCAGCCTGTTCGCTGACCCAGTGTTTTACCTCCCTGACGGCTTCATCAATGTCGAGAAACTCAGCTCCGGCGAGGAAGTTGCGCTGAACATAGTGGACCCCGTTCTCTACCTTGCCCTTGTGCTCCGGAGTCTTGATGCGGCATGGATGCACCAGGAAACCGTAGTGGTGCGCCATCTTCCGATACGGCTCTGAAAGAACCGGATCATCCAGGCTCGCCCTTATCACCGCCGCCTTGAGGTTGTCCACCACCACTTCCTGGGGCACTCCACCGAAAGACTCGAAAGCACGTATGTGGCAGCCAATCCAGGTAGCAATCTTCTGGTCGAATACGAACTCCACATACTGGTGGCGCGAGTATGAGAGTGTCATCACAAAGCAGTAGCACGTGCGGAGCTTGCCGGTCTTGCGATCCCGCATCTTGCCCGCAGAGCCGAAATCCACCTGAGCCTCCTGACCTGGCTTCGTCTCGATCCGCACGACAGCACGGCTCTCTTTGGGCAGAAGAGTCGCCACAAATCGCCTGACCGAGGTGTAGCTGCCGGTGTAGCCATGGTTCCTTGTCAGCCGATTGTGGATCGTCACCATCTCCACACCCTGGCCCAGAAACGCTTTGACCACTTCCCGATATGGCTCCACGCTTGATACGTTGCTCTTTCGATACGGCGCCGGCAGCTCGACCTGTAAGTCCTCCAACTTCGGCATCGCAGATGCCGGCTCCAGATACCCCATCTGCTGTGCCCACTTCGCATACCGCCGTACTGTGTCTCGAGCGCAGCCGAGATCCCTGACGATGGCACGCTGAGATTGACCGGCCCGCAGCCGGTAGATGATGTCCAATACGATCTGCACTCTGAGCCTCTCCATTGCGCCCTCCCAACGGCAACAAGTGTCCGTCGGAAAGGCGGTCGATGGCAACCGACCACAATACTCAAAGTGGTATAGTCATGGCGGCGATGGGTGGTCTACATATGGCGGCTACGGGTGGTATAGGTATGCCGCCTATGGGTGGACTACTTATGCCGGCTATCGCTGGTATAGTCTAGCGCGGCTACTGACAATCTCGTCGCCACGCTCGACAGTGAACCCGTCGGAGTCTCGCACATGTTCGTTCAGGGAGTATGCGTGCAATCGGAAGTCACTGGTAGGGCATGTCCGTGCCTCGATCATCGAGGCGATCTTGTTGTCCACGACGCGGACGATGAACGTCATAAGCTGCGCGCGCTCTGGATCGAAGCGGGGCAGCCGGCGCAGGATGTCCAAGACCAACTCCTGCTCCAGATCGTCCCGGTCGGACCACGTGAAGCCTACCGTCCCTATCAGACTCCACGCTTTGTGTTTTATGAGATTGATGGTTTGTGCGCTCAATCCCGGGACCTCTCTCGGAACTGTCTCTTATACACATCTGACGCTGCCGACGAGTTCCGAA
>JAUCPZ010000101.1 GCA_030372995.1 Dehalococcoidia bacterium | reverse complement strand
CCAAGGCTGAGAGGCCATTCTTGACTACTCATCAGCTGCCCTTTCGACCTGCACCAAAGCCGAGTTGCTGGGGAAGGCACCGCCGGGCGAATACGTGTCCCGGGTAAGGACGTTGACGCTGCCGCCGCGGTCCCTTCCCTTGTTGTCCGGCCGGTACCACGCCCCTTCGCCCAGCGCCACCACGCCAGGCATGATTCGCTCGGTGACGGTGGCCGGGACAATGGTCTCACCACGGTCGTTGAATACCCGGACGCTGTCGCCGCTGGCGATGCCGCGGCTCCGCGCGTCCTGCTTGCTGATCCAGAGGGTCTGAGGTTCGATTTCCTTCAGCCACGGGTTGTTGGCGAAGCATGAATGCGCCCTGGGCTTCACGTGGACCGTGATCAGTTGCAGGGGATATTTCTGGGCCAACGGATCACCCGGCCCTTCCCACGGTTCGATGTACTCCGGCACGGGGGGCACCTCGGCATTCTTGAGGGCCGCCAGCACCTTCGAGTAGATCTCGATCTTGCCGGACAGCGTGGGGAAGGGGTGCTTGACCGGATCCTCTATCTCTGCCTTGAAGCACAACTGCGGGCCAGGAAGCTTCATCTTGTGCACGCCATTTCTCTTGAACGTCTCGAAGTCCGGTATCTCCCCGACCACATCTCCCATCCCCTCGACCATCATCCTGATGCCTTGCTCTTCGGAGAGGCCGGCAAATGGCGGGGGCAGTCCGAGTCTGTGGGCGAGATCTCGGAAGATGTCTATGTCCGACCTCGCTTCGCGGATGGGTTCGATGACCTTGTTAAGGTACAAGAAGTATGGCCCCGAGAGCCACGGCCGGGCAAAGTCGTTGCGTTCCCAGAGCGTGGTCGCCGGCAGGAGAACATCGGCGAATCTGGCGGTCGCCGTCATGAACTGGTCGTGGACGACGATGAACTCCAGCTTCTTCAGGGCCTCGGTGCCCTTGTTGACATTGGGGATCTGGTTCAGGGGGTTGGCCCAGGCGATGTAGGCCATCTTGATATCGCTGGGGTAGCCGCCGGCCTGGCCCTTGAGAATGGCGTCCCAGATCCTGGTGACGTGGACATTGGTGCGGAGCCTCTGCGGTATGTTGAGGGCTTTCAGGCGCTCCTCAAAGGTGGCATCCGTCCTGTCGAAGGCCACAGGAGGCACCATGGAGCCTACGGGCCCTCTCTCGAACCCGGCGGGGTTCCCGCCATGGATTCCGATGTTGCCAGTCATTGCTGCCAGGGTGGCGGCCGTGCGGTGATACTGCTCGCCATAGGCGGTGCGGCCGGGCGCCATGCCCGGAATCAGGGCAGCCGGCTTCATGGTGGCGTATTCGCGGGCCAGTGTGGAAATAACGGACGCCGGGACGCCCGTCTTGGCCTCGGCCCATTCCGGCGTCTTGGGCACTCCGTCCTCCTCGCCCATGACATAACGCCTGAACTCTTCAAAACCCGTGGTGTACCTGTCCAGGAACCGCTGATCGTGAAGCTGCTCACTGACCATGGTATAGGCCATGGCTGCCATCATGGCGGTGTCGGTTGCTGGCCTGACAGGTACCCACTGGTCGGCAAACACGGCGGCCGTATCCGTGTAGCGCGGATCGACCACGACAATGCGGGCGCCCGCCTCTTTGGCCTTCGCCAGGTAGAAACTGGTGTTGGTGCCGAAGATGGAAGTGGCCGGGTTGCATCCCCACAGTATGATCAGGCGGGAGTTCTCCAGGTCGTCGCGGGTATGTCCCGTGCTGAGCGTGCCGAAGGTAGCTCTGGAGGCGAAGACCGAGCCTTCGGCGGAGGCCCCGCCCCAGGTGGCGGTGTAGCCCCCGAACTGGCGCAAGAGCTGGCATACGGTGAGATAGGCACTGTGGAGAGTGCCCGTGCTCTGTCCGGAGTAAACGTGGAGCAGAATGGACCTGAGCCCCCAGGTTTCCTTGACCCTCTTGAGTTCACCGGCTACCGTGTCGAGGGCTTCGTCCCAGGATATGCGTTTGAACTCCCCTTTGCCGCGCTCCCCCGTCCGTTTGAGCGGGTAGAGCAGCCGGTCCGGAGCGTAGACCTGCCTCCGGTAGGCCCGGCCCCGGGCGCAGGCCCGGAGCTGCGGTTCCTCCCCGTCGTCGGTCTCAACGCGGGTGGCCACGCCGTCCTTGACGTGGACCTTCAGCACGCAGCGGCCACCACAGTCGTAGCAGGCGCCGGTGGGAACGACCATGGTAACGCTTCCCGGCGGCTTCGTTTCAGCCGAATCCATGGCTCTACCCCGTTTCTCCCACAGTGCAGCATCCGGCCTGGCCGCTCAAACGCGTACTGCGACGGGGATGTTCGGGCTACTTGCTCTCCACTTCCAGGAACCCAATGAAACCGGACGGCTTGTGAACGCCGAATGATATCTGCTCGAGGGTGCCCAGACCTACGTGATCTCCCATCCTGGCACGGCAGACGTGCTCGATGTGCTGGAACCGGTAGTCGGTGGGGTCCACATCGGCGATCTTCCAGGTCTCGCCGGCGATCTTGAGGTCGCCCTTCCACATGCCGTGCCCCCACTCAGTGTGAAGGTAGCCCACGCCCAGCATGTATATCCGGTGCAGGGTCTCCAGCGTGATCACGCGCCTGGTGCCGTCCTTTTCCACCATGGTAATCTCGGTCTTCTTGGCCAGCCGCCGCCCGGGCACCCACTGGGTCTTCTGGGCGACCGAGGCCATCTCGTTGACCACGATATCGGATCCCTCCGGGATATCCTCCACACTTTCGTAGACCGGTACGAGATAGCCGCTGGCCTGGGTCTGTTTCCCGTTTTCGTCCTCGAAGGCGCCGTAGTGGGTGCAGAACCTGTCGAAGTGAACCGGCGCCCACATCCAGAAGACCTGTGGGATGTAGGCGGCCCCGATTCCCGCGTCCCGTTCCCCCACGGGGCGCACGCCCCAGGAACGGTCCCTGGTCGCCAGGACCTGTTTGGGGTCGATCTGGAGGCGCCTCTCCTTGACTTCGATCCAGCCCTGCCAGCGGCCGAACTGGGCGAAACGCGAAGTGTCCATGATGATGCGGTCCTGCCGCCGCATGACGCTGCGGGGTTCCTCGATGGGAGCCGTGCGGGCGGTGAAGGTCAGGTCGCAGGAGATGCCTGTCTCGTTGGGCTCGAGTACAGCATGCACCACCTTCATCGGCCTGACGACTTCCAGCCTGAACGGGCCGACCACCGTGCGGTTCCGCGCCAGGGGCGCCAGGCGGGAAGCGTGGAAGCTGTGCTGGATGCCCTCGATCACCACGCTGAAGGAGGCATCCATCACCCGACGGTTCGGGTAGAGGCCAAGGGTCAGGGCGAAGACCAGCCCGTTGTGTTCGGAGATGCCGTTGAACCAGTAGCGGTCGTAGAAGTTGAAGTCGGTGGTGGCCGGCTGCGCCACTGGCTCCGGTGTCTGGTGAATTGGATAGTCGTCAAAATCGGAGATCATAGCAGCCTCCTTTTCTGGATCGCGGATGCGCCCGAGGTGTGTTGCTATCGGGACCTCTCATCATCACCTGGCCCTCTCTCGGGCCATTGGGAAGTAAACGGAGAGGGCCTGCGGCCCTCTCCACGCCCCGTGGTCGGGCGGGCCGAGAAACCTCCGTAGGGGCTTGATTCATCAGTCCCGCGTTCCCTGGATGCGATGCCTTGGCTATTGTTACGGTATCGTCGCATCCCGAGTCCATGCCTGCGTTCGATGCCGAATGCCTCCGCCCTCCGCCATGAGGCGTCAGGTGTGAGCTTGGGAGCCCTGTCCTATTCATCACCTGGCCCTCTCTCGGGCCGTTGGAAAGTAGACGGAGGGGGCCTGCGGCCCTCTCCCGCGCCCCCGCGGTCGGGCAGGCCGAGCAACCTCCGTAGGGGTCTGATTCGTCAGGCCCGCGGCTTGGGACACCTTGCCCCCGATATCCCCTTGTCAGAACAGCCACCGCCTCAGGGCAGCCTAGCCCCCGCCCTTGGTGAACTTGGAGATGGTGTCCTCCAGTTGCAGGAACAGGCTCATG
>JAUCPZ010000100.1 GCA_030372995.1 Dehalococcoidia bacterium | reverse complement strand
TTCGGAACTCGTCGGCAGCGTCAGATGTGTATAAGAGACAGGATAAGACGATGGGCAAGCTCGTAGGCTTGAAAGGAATTAGGATATTGGATCTCTCTGTGGGCATTGCTGGCCCTTTTGCGTCTCAGATTCTCGGAGACTTGGGAGCTGAAATCATCAAGATTGAACAACCGGGACTCGGAGACATTGCGAGAGGAGCTGCTCCTCAACTTCAAGGCGAGAGCTTCTACCACCTAGCTGTAAACCGTAACAAGAAGAGCGTGGAGCTCGATCTGAGCACGGACTTGGGCAAGACCGCGTTGCACGACTTGAGCCGGATCTCGGACGCGGTTCTAGACAACTACCGGCCAGGAGTCCTGAAACGCCTTGGGGCAGAATATGAGACACTGCGGGCCATCAACCCCATGATTGTGTCCTGCACAATAACCGGTTATGGCGATTCTGGGCCATACTGCCAATATCCCGCGTTTGATGACATGGCCGAGGGCATAAGCGGCGTATATAGCATGAGTGGCGAATCCGAGAAGCGGCCTGTACGCCTACCCGTTCCCATCGCCGACTTGGCCGCTGGTGTCTTTGCTGCGATAGCAATTCTGTTTGGGGTGATACAAAGAGAAAAGGTTGGAGCTGGCTGCAAGCTCAGCGTAAGTCTGCTAGATGCGGTGATGTTTCTCTTGGAAACGAATTTCCAGACATACTTTATCACTGGCGAAGCGCCAAGACCCCGAGGCCGACGTCATCCAATTTCACCAATGGTCGGCATATTCGAGACAAAGAATGGTCACATAGTATTGGGACCGAGTTGGCCTCGAATTGCCAGGCTCATCGGGAAGGAATGGATGATGCATGATCCCAGGTTCTCGACCGTTGAGGCGAGGTTCAAGAACAAGGATGATCTCGAAGACCTGATTGAGGAAGGACTACGTGAGGCTGATAGTGAGGACTGGCTGGAATTGATGCATGCTGAAGATGTAGCAGCCGGACCGCTGAACACTCTCGAGAAAGCAATCCAGGACCCTCAGGTCATTCACAACAAGACGGTTGTCATTCTCAGACACCCGCTCTGCGGCGAGGTTCGAAACATAGAATGCCCGATAAGGCTTGAGCGCACCGAGACAATAGGGCATTCCCCACCACCTTTGCTCGGACAGCATACCGACGAGGTGCTTCGAGATCTACTTGGATACTCTGACGAACAGATAACAAGACTCAAGGAGCAGGAAACAGCCAATCGAGAACTGAAGCGCCCAGTCCGTCGCCGCCTGTGATCCAGCCGGTGAACCAACTGCGATGTTGCCAACTTTGGGTCTGACCTTTAGGAACCGTGTGGGCTCTCTTCTGGCTGTTTGAATTTCGTGGGGCAGCAATGGATGTTAAGCGCGTTGTGGATCAGCTGGACTCTGGAGCGAGGGCGGGTTGAAGGGCGGGTGAGCTGTAATGGGTTTGTTGACTGCCAGGGTCCTGGACCTGACGGATGAGAAGGGCTTCCTCTGTGGGCGGGTGCTCGGCGATTTCGGCGCCGATGTCATCAAGATCGAACCTCCGGGGGGTGACCCCAGCCGCGCTATCGGTCCCTTCTACCATGATGTCGCCCATCCGGAGAAGAGCCTCTACTGGATGGCGTACAATGCGAACAAGAGGGGGATCACACTCGACATCGGGGTGGGTGAGGGGCGGGACATCTTCATCAAGCTGGTGAAGTCCGCCGATTTCGTCATTGAATCCTTCAGGCCCGGCCAAATGGCGAGACTCGGCCTGGGCTACGAGAACCTGCGCCAGGTCAATCCAGGGGTCATCATGACCTCCATAACTTCCTTCGGCCAGGCGGGCCCGTGGAAGGACTACAAGGGATCAGACATTGTGCTCTGGGCCTTGAGCAGCTACATGTATGTGACTGGCGACGAAGACCGCCCCCCGGTATGCCCCAGTTTCCCCCAGGCATTTCTCCATGCCGGCTTGGAAGCCGCCTCCGCCAGCCTGGTGGCGCTGCACCACCGCCAGCTGACGGGGTGCGGGCAGTGGATTGATGTGTCTGCCCACGATGCGCTGGCCATAGTCAATCTCCAGAATCAGCAGTATTGGGACCTGGCCCACTTCAACCCGCAGAGGGCCGGGGCTTGTCAGCTCAGGGCAGGGCTCAGATGGAGCCGCCAGCGGCGGGTCTGGAGATGCCAGGATGGCTTCGTTGTCTTCATTGTCTCCAGCGGCCACATGGGCGCACCCGGTAACAAGGCGCTGACGGAGTGGATGACGAGCGAAGGCATGGCCCCGGAGTTTATGCAGAGGATCAATTGGGAGACCTTCGATCCGCAGGGTCAGGAGCTAAGCGAGCAACAGCATGAACAGATGATGAATGCCATTGCCGAATTCTTCCTGCGGCACACCAAGGCTGAACTCTACGAAGGCGCCGTGGAAAAGCGCATCATACTATACCCCTGCAATACTACGGAGGATCTGATGCGGGATGCACAGTTGAAGGCGAGGGGCTTTTGGGCCGAGGTGCCCCACCCTGAGCTCGGAGGTACGCTTACCTATCCGCGTCCGTGCGTGGCCTTCTCAGAGGCGACTTGCGATATCCGGCGCCGCGCGCCGCTAATTGGCGAGCACAATGAGGAGGTGTACTCAGGCGAGTTGGGCTTCTCGAAGGA
>JAUCPZ010000099.1 GCA_030372995.1 Dehalococcoidia bacterium | reverse complement strand
CCGTCAAGCTCCCTTGTGCCCTTATACTCTTTGCGCCTGATTTCCAACCAGGCCGAGGGAACCTTTGGACGCCTCCGTTTCTTTTTGGGAGGCGATCGCCCCAGTCAAACTACCCGCCTGCTACGGTCTCGAAGGTGCTTTTCACACGGCTCCGGTTAGTGCTCCCCACTGGCCAGGGTGGTGTTCCATTGGCGCCCGTACGGGCTCCCACCTACGCTCTACAGACCAGCAGAGAACACAATAGCAGGGTGTAGTAAAGCTCCACGGGGTCTTTCCGTCCTATCGTGGGTAACCTGCATCTTCACAGGTGCTACAATTTCACCGAGTCTATCGTTGAGACAGCGCCCAAGTCGTTACGCCATTCGTGCAGGTCGGAACTTACCCGACAAGGAATTTCGCTACCTTAGGACCGTTATAGTTACGGCCGCCACTCACCAGGGCTTCAGTTCAAAGCTTCGACCGGATTGCGCCGGCCTGACCTCTCCCTTTAACCTTCTGGCGTTGGGCAGGCGTCAGCCCCTATACTGCGTCTTTCGACTTAGCAGAGACCTGTGTTTTTGTTAAACAGTCGCTCGGGCCTTGTCACTGCGACCTCCGCCGCCAGCAAGGCGTTACAGCCTCACCTGGCAGAGGCACCCCTTCTCCCAAAGTTACGGGGTTAATTTGCCTAGTTCCTTAACGATAGTTCTCTCGCGCGCCTGGGTATCCTCTACCCGCCTACCTGTGTCGGTTTGCGGTACGGGCAGTCACATTCTCCTTAGAGGCTTTTCTCGGCCCCACGCTCGCCCTCTTCCGTCGGCCCGAAGGCCTTCTTTCGTCTAAGCCGCCAGGGGCTCTCGGCGCGGATTTGCCTGCGCCACCCCCTACGGTTCGACCCCGGACTACCAACCCCGGGTCGGGCAATTGTGAAGCGTCCCCCCTTCGTATAACGAACGTAACTGGGGCCGGAATGTCAACCGGCTGTCCATCGCCTACGGCTATCGCCCTCGGCTTAGGCCCGCCTGAACTCAAGTGGACGAACCTTCCTTAAGAACCCTTAGGCTTTCGGCGGACGGGATTCTCACCCGTCTTTTCGCTACTCATACCCGCATCCTCACTCGGAGCAACTCCACCAGAGGTTATCCTCTCGGCTTCGATGCTGCTCCGACGCTCCCCTACCACCCGGATAAATCCGGATCCGCGGCTTCGGTGTATCGCTTGAGCCCCCTTACATTCTCGGCGCAGGGGAACATCGACCAGTAAGCTGTTACGCACTCTTTAAATGGTGGCTGCTTCTAAGCCAACATCCTGGTTGTCTATGTCCACCCCACATCCTTGTACACTTTGCGATACTTTGGGACCTTAGCCGGCGGTCTGGGCTATTTCCCTCTCGACAATGAAGCTTAGCCCCCACTGTCTCACTGCGCTGGAACATCTGGCGGCATTCGGAGTTTGGTTGGATTCGGTAACCCGGTGGGGCCCCTAGTCCATCCAGTGCTCTACCTCCGTCAGACTCTGCCAGCACGCTGCACCTAAATGCATTTCGGGGAGAACCAGCTATCTCCGTGTTCGATTGGCATTTCACCGCTAACCACAGCTCTTCCAAGCAGTCTTCAACCTACACTGGTTCGGGCCTCCAAGATGTGTTACCATCCCTTCACCCTGGCCATGGCTAGATCACACGGTTTCGGGTCTATTCCACGCGACTATCTCGCCCTCTTCGGACTCGCTTTCGCTACGGCTCTCACCTCGCCACGTAGAATAACTCGCGGGTTCATTCTGCAAAAGGCACGCGGTCACAGTGCACGCACTGCTCCCACTGTTTGTAGGCACACGGTTTCAGGTCTCTTTCACTCCCCTCCCGGGGTGCTTTTCACCTTTCCCTCACGGTACTGGTTCACTATCGGTGGCAACGCGTATTTAGCCTTAGCGGGTGGTCCCGCCAGATTCCCACAGGGTTTCTCGTGTCCCGTGGTACTCGGGATATCGCTCCCCTCTGCCTTCCCTTTCGCCTACGCGCCTCTCACGCTCTTTGGATCGGCTTTCCAACCAATTCGGCTAGGTCCAGTAGATTTTGGAACGTCCCACGACCCCGGAGGCCAAACCTCCGGTTTAGGCTCCTCTGGTTTCGCTCGCCACTACTCCCAGAATCACGGTTGTTTTCTCTTCCTCGGCTTACTAAGATGTTTCAGTTCAGCCGGTGCCCTCCTGATTGCCTATGGATTCAGCAATCGGTGACCAGGCGTTACCCTGGCCGGGTTTCCCCATTCGGATTCCCACGGATCAATGCTCGCTTGCAGCTCCCCGTGGCGTTTCGCCGCTGGCCGCGTCCTTCTTCGGCACGTTGCCCCAAGGCATCCACCATGCGCCCTTACTCGGCTTCTCTCTAGTGGAAGTCCAGGGTCTCGTCAACCCCGCACTTCCGGACGTTTCCCATCTGCAGTTTTCAAGGCACAACCTTCGGACGCTTCCCTCCGGAAGCCCCCAGGCAGAACCCGGGCCGCTGCCCGTTCCCGCCTCTCGGCAAGAAGCAGTATACACCGTATACTGCCCCTTGTCAAAACCTTTTTCTCGCCGAACGCCGGCCTGCTACCAGCACCCCCACGACTCTCTCGTGGTGGACGCAGGGAGGCTCGAACTCCCGACCTTCCGTACGGACGCTCTCCTCAGATCCCTCCGAGATACCGCTTCCGCATCTCCACGACACCGCCAGCCGCCTGCTCCACCAGCCGGAACTTCTCCGGACCGCCTCCCAGCGACTTCAGTTGCCGCTCTCGGGCCAGGGCAGACGCCTTGGCGGCGCACTCCTCAACGTATACCAGTTCGAATGGCCGCCTCTTCCGCGTGGACGGCGTTGCACCTCGGTTGTGGCTCGCTACTCGCTCCGCCACATCCCCGGTGCTTCCCGTATACAACCGCCCGTCTTTCAAAGACCGCAGTATGTACACGTAGTGCATCGCCCTGGTGGACGCAGGGAGGCTCGAACTCCCGACCTCCTGCGTGCAAAGCAGGCGCTCTCCCAACTGAGCTATGCGCCCCGCACCTTTACCTCGCGCTGGCCGAACTCCCGACCTTCCGTACGGACGCTCTCCCAACTGAGCGATGCGCCCCGCACACCCTGGTGGACCCAGGTAGATTCGAACTACCGACCTCACCCTTATCAGGGGTGCGCTCTAACCAGCTGAGCTATGGGTCCATTCCCTCTTACACAAACAAACAGGAGAGACACAAGCCTCTCCTGTAACCCTCTACAGCCTTCGGCTTGCCGCCAACCTATTCTCTTGTGTGATTAGGAGTCTGCATAGCCCTTGGCCGGTGCCCTCTCACACACCTCAACAACCCAGCAGCGTATCCGATGAGCGCCAGACGGACCCTAAAGCCCATCTACCGACCTAGGAGTCATCGTGGGCTACCCCACGTGTCCTTAGAAAGGAGGTGATCCAGCCGCAGGTTCCCCTACGGCTACCTTGTTACGACTTCGTCCCCCTTACCGGCCACACCTTCGCACCCTCCCTCCTTGCGGTTGGGCCAGGCGCTTCGGGTGCAACAGACTCAGGTGACGTGACGGGCGGTGTGTACAAGGCCCGGGAACGTATTCACCGCAGTATAGCTGACCTGCGGTTACTAGCGATTCCGACTTCACGGGGTCGAGTTGCAGACCCCGATCCGAACTGAGACGCGCTTTTTGGGATTGGCTCTACCTTGCGGCTTCGCAGCCCTCTGTACGCGCCATTGTAGCATGTTTGTAGCCCAGGTCGTAAGGGCCATGCTGACTTGACGTCATCCCCACCTTCCTCCCGCTTGCACGGGCAGTTTCCTGAGAGTGCCCGGCTTAACCCGGTGGCAACACAGGATGAGGGTTGCGCTCGTTGCGGGACTTAACCCAACATCTCACGACACGAGCTGACGACAGCCATGCAACACCTGTCTTACCGCTCCCTTGCGGGCACCCAGGAGTTTCCCCCGGGTTCGGTAGATGTCAAGACCTGGTAAGGTTCTACGGTTAGTGACGTATTAAACAACATGCTCCACCGCTTGTGCGGGCCCCCGTCAATTCCTTTGAGTTTCAACCTTGCGGCC
>JAUCPZ010000098.1 GCA_030372995.1 Dehalococcoidia bacterium | reverse complement strand
ACATCACCGGATGGCCCGACCGGGATCCGTCGCTGCTCTACGGAGCATACACTGATAGTATCGCTGGCCGGTTCGGCGCTGCTGCCGTCATGGCCGCGCTGGCGCAGAGGCAGCGGACGGGCAAGGGGCAGTATATCGATCTGGCGCAGTCCGAAGCGGGATTGCAGTTTCTTATCCCGCCCTTGCTGGACTACGCTGCCAACGGGCGGGTGCTCAACCGCGATGGTAACCGCCACCCGTCCGCCGCCCCCCACGGGGCCTACCGGTGCCGCGGCGAGGACCGCTGGGTGGCCATTGCCGTCTTCACGGAAGAGGAGTGGATGGCATTGCGCCGGGCGATGGGCCATCCATCGTGGGGAGGCTATCCCAGGTTCGCCACGCTGGCCGGCCGCAAGAGAAACGAAGAAGAACTGAACCGTCTGATTGAGCAGTGGACCATTACCCGTACCGCGGAAGAAGTGATGAGGCTGTTGCAGGAGGCCGGCGTGTCGGCAGGGATCCTGGAAAAGGCCGAGGACTTACACCGCGATCCGCAACTGGCGGCGAGGCATCATTTCTGGACGCTCCGGCACGAAGAGATCGGAGATTCCACCTACGATAGCATGGGCTCCATTCTATCGGAGACGCCCGCGGAATTGACGAAGGCTGCCCCGGTGCTGGGCCAGGACAACTTCTACGTATACACGCAGATCCTGGGGCTCTCAGAGGAAGAGTTCATCGACCTGGTGCAGCAGGGTGTGTTTGACTAGGCTCTCTCCGCGCCGCCCAGGGCCGGAACAGCGATCTCCCCCAGCGCCATGCGGGCGATGTCTCCCAGGAAGATGAGTGGCAGGCCGTGGACGCTGGCCACGGCCGCCAGGCCGTCGAGGCACATAGGGCACAAGCACACCATGGCCTGAGCGCCGCTCTGCTTCGCATCCAGGATGTTCTTCTCCTGGTCAGGCCTCGGGTCGCCGTCACCCAGCAAGAGCTTGATGTTGGCGCAGCAGAGGGCACCATCCCTGTCGTAAGTGCGGCGCACTCTGGTTACCCCGGCCAACTCGAAGAGCTCGTCCACGAAGTGCTCCTTCACGGGAGTGAGGCGCGAGGCGCAAGGCCGCTGGTAGGCCACGCTGATGTTGAGGGGTTTGATGCGGTCGCGGTGCTGCTGCAGGCGACTCAGCAGGTATTCCGAGAGGTGCACCGGGCGGAAAGGGACCTCTATGCCGTATCCGGGAGCCAGGGTAGCCAGCATAGCGTAGCAGTCATCATGGAAGCAGATCACCTCCTTGGCCCCGGTCAGCGCCAGGCGGTCTACCATCTCTCGCGCGTGTTTCTTCTGGATGCTTTCCACCCCCCAGTGCCCGAACAGCAGCCAGCAGAAGTAGGGCTTTCCGCTCACGCGAGGCAGGTCGTACAGTTGACCCTGCATCAGATGAGGATGCGTCTTCTGGAAGAGGCAAGCGGTCATTATCCTCTCAGAACTCGGATACTTCGTCAGGGTCTTGGTGAAGGCATAGTTGGCTTCTTCCAGTTTGGCGATCTCCTTGCTGTTGAAGACGTCGTACTGCTCCTGCAACCGCGCGATGAGATCGAAGGGGTTGGCCTTGGTAGGGCAGATCTCGTTGCAGGCGAAGCAGGTGATGCACCGGCGCAGGACCGACGTTTGCTGCCCGGCCATCATGGCCTTCATCCATTCCACGGCTTGGGGCTTGTCCACCTTTATCCAAGGGCACTTCACGAGACAGTCACCGCAGAGATCGCACAGGTCCGCCTTGAACATTAGAGCCTCCTTGGATGGATAGACGTTGCTCCTGTGGCTTAGCTGATGCGCAGCCTGTTTGTCTTGTCTTGGCGGGAGCGAATGGGTGTCGAACCCACCATGGACACTTTGGGTGCCCATCAACGGATTTGAAGTCCGCGAAGCTCACCGGAGCTCACTCGCTCCCCCTCGACTCCGCCTCTACGCGGTGGCCTTCTTGCCCGGCCGGGCTATCCAGGCAGCCAGGATACTAAGCAAGTATAGCAGACATATCGGCGCTGCAACTATGAGGCAGTTGATCGGATCCGGAGTGGGCGTGATGATGGCTGCAGCCACGACTGCACCGACGACCCCCCACCTCCATTGCCTTGCCAGCCAGCGGTAGTCCAGTATTCCGATCTTGGCCAGGAAGAACGCGATCACAGGCAGTTCAAAGACTACACCCATCCAGAAAATGATCTGTACTTCAAAAGATATCAGGCTGCCCACCTTGATCTGAGGTTCGGCCAGGTGGCTACCGAAACCCAACAGGAATTCCAGTGCGTGTGGCATGAAGACGTACCAGGCGAAGGCTGCCCCTCCCGCAAAGCACAGCAGAATGGCGGGCATGAGCAGGTAGAGATAGGCCCGCTCCTTGCGCGTCAAGGCCGGCCTGATGAAGAGGATCAATTGGAGGACAAAGAACGGCAGCGCCATCACCAGCGCTGCGTACAGGCACACTTTGAACCAGACGGCGAACATCTCTGTCACCTCGGTGAAGATGATGTCGACGTCTTGGGGTACGTACGACTCGAGGAATTCGATGATGCGATCGGTCAGGAAGAAGGAGACGGCTACGGTCACTATGAGCGCCAGAACGCAGTAGACTAGGCGCCGCCTGATCTCCTGAAGATGCCCCAGGAACGTCAGCCTCTTCTCTTTGTCTGGCTTCTCCTTGGCAACCGCTACCATTACTGATTGACCGTCCGCAACAGCAAGTGAACCAAGGAGCCACTGGCAAACGACATACTCAGCGCCTCCCCTTGTGCTCTTTGCCGGCTCTGCTGCTGGCCATCAAGGCCGACTCTCTGGCTCAGGATTCTTGGGTGCCTCCTCCCCCTGCTTGGCTGGTGTGCTGGATGGAGTCTCGCGCATGGCCGATGCTGTTTCCCGGGAGACCTCTTTCAGGTCTGACTTCACGACGGAAGAGACTTTGGCTGCGTCCTTCACTTCGCTGACCGCGTCCCCCAACTCCTTCGAGACGTCCTTGAGTTCCTGTGCCAGCCCCTTTTCCCCGGATACTGCCCTGCCCGTTTCCTTGCCGGTCTCTTTGATTTCGTCGGATATCTCCTGCAGGTTTCGGTTCATCTCGGCTGATGCCTGCCGCATCTTGCGCATGGCCTTGCCCATCATACTGGCAATCTCGGGCAGTTTGGACGGGCCGAAGAAGATGAAGAAGATGAGCAGAATGAGGAGCAGCTCTGAGGTACCTATGCCAAAGAAGTCCATGTCCCCTCGCTGACCTGCTCCGCGGCTATCCGGAGAGTGATGAGCCTACCTCTGGTGTCGACCTGCTAGCCAAGAAGGAAACGGAGACGGGCGGGTTCAGAGATGGGCTGTTTCGACGGCACCTCTCGGGATGCTCAGAACTGGCGGTGACGGTCGCTCTGCGAGCGTCTAGCTGAAATCCCCCATCTTGGCCCCGCATTCCATGCAGAACTTGGCGTTGGCCGATATCTTGCTGCCGCAACTGGGGCAGAACTTCTCCTTGGTCGATTTCGCGGCTGGCCTTTCGCTCTTGACTTCTGCGAGTGCTGTATCTGAGTCGTCCTTCTTGTCCCTCTCGCGGCGGAACTCCCTTATGCTCTTGCCCAGAGCTCCGCCTACCTGTCCCAGCTTGCCTACACCGAAAATGAGCACGATGGCAAGGACGATGAGGGCAATCTCGAGTCCACCTAACTTCATCTACTTCACCTCCGCCTGACTGCCTGCTGCCGGCGTGCCGGCTTTCGGGCGCAAAGAACCGATAAGAAGCGTGCTACTAGATTCTAAGTTCGGCTCGTTCAGTATGTCAAGGAAATGTGTCAGTGTTCCTCTTCGATGCCCTTTCCCTCAATCTTGGCGGAAGGAAACGAGGAGTTGAGGGGTGCCCCTCATCCTGAGGCGAACCTTCGGCCTGACCTTTCCGCCGGAGGCAGACCTCGGGCGGAAAAGCACCATTACGGCAAATTCTCGCAGGGACGCGCCGCAATGCGCTCAGGATGTCCTGAATTCGCTTTGGCAGGGGGTTGTCCGCGCATCATGGGATTCGGTATATGTGGTTCTTCTCATCACGAGACGGAGACGTTCCACCGCCGCCATTGCGCTCTTTATTGTAGAATATGGCAGACATGGGCGAAGCCAGCGTGACCCCCGTCCGCCGCCAGTACCTCCGAGTGAAACAGCGCTATCCGGACGTCATCGTCCTCTTTCGCCTGGGCGATTTCTACGAGACATTCGACGAGGATGCCCGGCTGGTGTCGCGGCTGCTGGAGATCACCCTCACCTCTCGGGAGATGGGGAAGGGTCACCGCGTTCCCATGGCTGGGATTCCCTACCACGCTCTGGACAACTACCTGGCCCGCCTGATCAACCGCGGCCACAAGGTGGCGATATGCGAGCAGTTAACGCCTCCGGGCAAGGGCCTGGTGGAACGGGATGTGGTGCGGGTGGTAACCCCCGGCACGGTTGTCGAGCCGGGCCTGCTTGACGGAGCCACCAACAACTACCTCGTCAGCGTGGTCGTTGACGGTGACCGGGCAGGGCTGGCCCATGTTGACATCACCACTTCAGAGTTTGCCACCGCCCAGATTCCCCTCGAGCACCTGATGCCCGAGCTGGAACGCCTGCATCCTTCGGAGGTGTTGGTTCCCCGGGACCTGGATATGGCCGATCTGGAGCAGTTCGGGGCTTTGACGAAGATCGACGAAGCCTGGTGTGTCCTCGAAGATGCTCAGCAGGTCCTGCTGGAGCATTTCGGCGCCGCGACTCTCGAGGGCTTTGGTTGCGGCCACCTGCCGTTGGCGGTCAGGGCAGCGGGGGCCATCATACGCTATCTGCAGGAGAACCAGAAGGGTGCCCTCGGCCTTCTGAACAGGTTGAGCACCTACTCCACGGAGCGGTATATGCTGCTGGATGCCCAGACGCGGCGCAACCTGGAGCTGTTCCAGAGCAGCCGCCAGGGCACGGTAGCCGGTTCACTGCTCTCGGTCATCGACCTCACGCGGACGCCCATGGGCGGGCGCCTGCTCAAGAAATGGCTGGGATATCCATTGCTGGATCTGGCCCAGTTGACGGAGCGGCAGGATGCAATTGAGAAATTCTACGGAAACAACATCGCCCGCGGCCGGCTCATGGGGTTGCTGCACCGGATCGGCGACCTGGAGCGCCTGGTCAACCGGGTGAGGGGCGGCCAGGCCAATCCAAAGGAACTGGTGGCGCTCCGCCGCAGCCTTGAAGTCATCCCTGAAGTGAGAGCGGCACTGGCTGAAGCCGGTGCCCCAGAATGGCTGGCGGTCAAGGTTCAGGACTGTGACGAAGTCACCACCCTGATTGCGCGGGCCATTGCCGATGATCCGCCAGTGAACCTGGACGATGGCGGCGTGATCAGGCCCGGCTTCTCCGTTGACCTTGACCAACTTCGCAACGTCTCCAGGGATGCCAAGCAGTACCTGGCCAACCTGGAGCGGCAGGAGAGGGAAAGGACAGGCATCAAGTCTCTTAAGGTGGGCTACAACCGGGTCTTCGGCTACTACATCGAGGTGAGCCGGGCCAACATGTCTTCAGTGCCCGCCGACTACATCCGCAAGCAAACACTCACCGGCGCGGAGCGTTTCTTCACCGTGGAGCTGAAGGAGTACGAATCGCAGGTTCTGAATGCCCAGGAGAAGATGGCAGAGCTCGAATCTTCACTGTTCCGCCAGGTCTGCCGGCAGGTGGGGGGCTGGGGGGAGCACATTCTGGCCACGGCTGATGCTCTAGCTCACCTGGACGTCTTCTGCAGCCTGGCCGAGGTGGCAGTGAGGCACAACTACTGCCGTCCGAAGCTGACCACCGACGACGTCCTGTCCATCACGTCCGGACGGCATCCGGTCGTTGAGGTCAGCCTGGGCGGCGAGCCGTTCATCCCCAACGACACACGGATGTCCAACAAAGACGCGCAGCTCATCATCCTCACCGGCCCCAACATGTCCGGCAAGTCTACCTATCTCCGGCAGGTGGCCCTCATCGTCCTTCTGGCGCAGATCGGCAGCTTTGTGCCGGCAGAGTCGGCCACCGTCGGCCTGGTGGACCGCATCTTTACCCGGATCGGGGCCCAGGAGGACTTGGCGGCGGGCCAATCGACTTTCATGGTGGAGATGGTGGAGACGGCCAATATTCTGAACAATGCGACGCCCCGGTCGCTGATCATCCTGGATGAGATTGGACGCGGCACCAGCACCTATGACGGGCTGTCGATCGCGCACGCGGTCGCCGAGTACATCCATAGCCACCCGCGGCTGGGGGCCAAGACCCTTTTTGCCACCCACTACCATGAGCTGGTGGAGCTGGCGAAGTTCCTGCCGCGCGTGAGGAACTTCAACGTGGCGGTGACTGAGGAGCGGGGCAAGGTCGTCTTCCTGCGCAAGGTTGTCCCGGGTGGGGCGGACAAGAGCTACGGTATCCACGTGGCCCAACTGGCCGGTCTGCCACGTTCGGTCATTCACCGGGCCCAGGAGGTGCTGTCAGACCTGGAGGGCAATCACCAACCCAGAGTCTCGCAGGGTCGGAAAGGCCGCCGCGCCGCCGCGCCTGCGCCAGAGCAGATGCCACTGTTCGGGCAGAAGCCGCCGGTGCTGGACGAACTGCTGAAGCTGGACCTCGACTCCCTGACGCCGCTCGAAGCCCTGAATAAGCTCTACGAACTTCAGAAGAAGGCCAAAGAGGGCTGAGCTCACTTGAAGCAGGGGCGGGCCGCACGGCCCGCCCCAACGCATTCCACTACGCCTTCTCGACCGGAAGCTGGATCTCGGTCACGTATGATGCCGGCTCGCACTGGCCCGGGCCCTGCAGATATATCTCCTTGCAGTGGTCAGTGATCCGGTAGCCGTTCTTATCGATCCATCCCATCAGTGCAGCGTATGCTTGGCCGAAGCCGCTGTAGTCGCCGCGGTGGATCGTGGAAGCCATCTGCTCTACCGCCGGCAATTCCTTGAACTTGACTCTGCTGTTGCCCTGAACCTTCCCTGCCACAGGGACGGCCACCTCCACATCCACATCCTCTTCCCGGTACTCGTCATCGTGATAAATCGCCAGCGGCGGGCCCATGGGCGCGACTCCCTGGCTGCCCAGGTACCCGAATACCTCACCAAAGAGTCGCCCGATGTCACCGTAGGTCGGGATGACATCGCGAACTGAAACCACCTTCTGGCGGTCGACTTTCTTGATAACCACTTCGTAGGTTGGCACTCTGACCTCCTTTTCTACCGTCTTCAGCCACTGCTCCAGCCTCGCCAGCTGCCTCTGGCCGTCCTGCAGCCGCTGCTCCAATTCCGCCTGCTTGCCCCGTAGAATGGCGGTCATCCGGTCGGGGGGCAGATTCTCGTCGAGAAGCTGCGCGACCTCCACCAGTGACAGACCGAGATCCTTCAGGGCCACTATTCGATTGAGCCGGGGCAACTGTTCAGCCGAGTAGTAGCGGTAGCCAGTGAAGCGATCCACCTCGACCGGCTTCAGCAGCCCGATTTCGTCGTAGTACCGCAGGGCTTTCACCGAGACCCGGCTGAGTCTGGAGAAGTCGCCGATCTTCAGCATTCGTTCTCTCCGTATTCAGTTGTGTGAAGGCCTTCAGGACGAGGAGTATAGACCCTCCCGTAACGGGAGAGTCAAGAGGGGGTGTCGCTGTCTACTTCTCTTCGTGCTGGAAGACGTCCTCAACCGTCACGCCGAAAGCTGTGGCGATCCGTCGGGCCTGGATGACTCTCAGCACTTGCCTCCCGTACAAGCGAGCGGTGAATCTCCGGATCAGCCACCATCGGTTTACCCTTGGCGGGCGGGCTGCCCGCCGCCCGGCAGCACCCGCGAGAGCATGAGCCCCAGGAATGTCAGACCAGCCGCCACGAACATCAGGGCCTTGAAACCCCACGTGTCAGAGACGAAGCCCCCGATCAGCGGACCAAAGCCTGCCGAGAGGTAGGTCATCGAGTAGAGAAGACCCGCAGCCGTGCCGCGCTCCACGCTACGGCTCATGAGGAAACTGAGGCTGCCCACCCACAGACAGGACCACGACACTGCCAGGAGTGCCTCCACCGGAATGAGCTGCAAGTAGTGCGTGGCAACCCCGTAGGAAGCGAAGACGATAACTGACGTGAACAGGCCGACGGCCAGCACCAAAGTGCTGCCGAATCGTTCGACATAGCGCATGAACACGAACTGCAGGCCCATATTGATCGCATCGAGAATAGCCACCCACAACTTGCTGGCCCCGATGTGCACCAGGAAGAGAGGGAAGACGGCCCAGACCGCACTGGAACCCAGGCAACGCAGGAAGAAAGGGACGTACACGCGGCCGTTGCTGCGGAGCAGAGATATGGGGAAAAGTGGCACGCGCAGGCCTTTGCCTTCCTTCTCTCTCAGGCTGAAGGACAGGAGGAAGGCCAGGGCCGAGGCTGCGCCGCTGACCGAGAACAGAGAGTAGTACGTGGCATGCGACTCCGAGGCGCCAGTGAAGGCCGCCGCCACCGCCGCGGCCACGCAACCGAAGAGCCACCCCAGGGACCCGTAGGCAGCGAAACGGCCTACCTGCCCTTCTGCCTCATACACATAAGCCATCACGGCCGCCGAGGATATGCCCAGGCAGAAGCCGACGAAAGCCCTGATGGCCAGCAGTGTCACGGGATCGATGGCGGCTATCTGAAGGAGGTAAGCGCCTGCTCCCAGCACCAGCCCCACGCGGACAAATATGAGGCGGCCGCGCCGGTCTGATTGCCTGCCGAAGATGAACGAGGAGACGAAGTAGGCTATGCCGTAGGCTGAGCCGATCAGCCCCACCAGTGACTTGGAGGCTCCCAGGTCGTCAGCGTAGAGAGACAGAAAGATGCTCGAGGATTGCACCGAAAGACTGAAGAGGAAGCTGATGGCCGCCAGCCGGATGGGCAGCGGAACGGCCGATATCCTGGAGAGGTACTTCATTTAGACGTGTCACCGTTTGCCAGGCAACACGTCCTGATGTTACATCGCCACGCACCCCGGGGCAAGTTGGCGCACCGTGCGACTGGCGGATACCGTTCTCGATTCAATCATGCGCAGGCGATACATGAATGTGCTATACTGGGGCCGAATCGAGCTCTGCAGCGAAACGCTATGAATTCGGACAAGATCGGCATCCTGGAGCTTAAGAACGACCCGTTCGCTATCGATCTGGCGTCGAAGTTGACTGATCTGCCGGTCGACTTTCTTTCCTTCACCGACGGGCCGGTCCCCGTTTCCACCAACTACAGAGTAGTGGTGGACCGGATAAGCTTCCGCTACACGTATCTGAAAGAGATGGTCAAGAACATGTCCCTCGATGGGACTTATGTGATCAACAATCCTTTTGCTGCTGCGGTGAATAGCAAGCTGGTGGAAGCGAAGGTGTGCCAGGCCCTTGAGATACCCTATCCGAAGTCGGTCGTTCTGCCCGACCCGGCGCTCCAGGGGGAGGCTCCGGCGTTTGTCGTGGAGCCGGATTGGGAAAGGATTGCAGACGAGGTCGGTTTCCCCTGCATCATGAAGCCGGTGTACGGCTATGCCTGGGTGGATGTCTATGAATTGAACACGCTGGCAGAGTTGAAGGCGTGCTATGCAGCCGGCGCTGGCCGCATCTGGCTGGTGCAGCGCAAGGTCCGCTATGACCGGTACTACCGCGTGTTCTGCATCGACAAGAAGGACGTCCTCTTCGTGAGGTGGATACCCAGGCCACTGGGGATGGGGGAATATCTCCATACGGATCCGTGGGATACCCCAACCAACCGGGCCAGGGTCGCGGAGAAGATCGTGCGCTTGAACTCGTGTCTGGACATGGACGTCAATGTCGTGGAATGGTGTGTGGACAACAACGGCCAGGAATGGGTTATAGACGCTCTCAACGAGGTGCCGGACATGCCGAAGGAGCGAATGCCACCCGAGCACTATTGGTGGATCGTAGATCGGTTCGTGGCCTGTGTCCGGGACAGAATGCAGGGTGACCATCGCAACAAGGCCGTATTTGAAATGCCGGCTGCTCAGGGCATCGCTCGCGGCGGTGGCGTGCAGGTCTCGTAGAATCATGAGAGAACAGGGGGCATTGACAATGCAGAATCGGGTAGCCATCTTCATTGATGGGAGCAATCTCTACCACGCGTTGCGCGACAATTTCAATCGCGTTGATCTCAACTTCACAGAATTCACTGCCAAGCTTTGTGCCGGACGGCCGCTCTTTCGGACCTACTACTACAATGTCCTTCAAGACCCAAGCCAGAGGCCCGAGGGCTACCGCGAGCAGCAGGAGTTTCTAGATGTGCTCAAGAAGACACCCTACCTTGAAGTCCGGCTGGGCGGCATGAAGCTCTCTCAGGGCGTTCCAGTGGAAAAGGGCATCGATATCATGCTGGCCACGGACTTGCTGCACTTCGCGTGGAACAACCTCTACGACGTGGCCATCCTGGTCAGCGGCGATGGCGATTTTGCCTACGCGCTGCAGGCCGCGAAGAACATGGGCAAACACGTGGAAGTGGCCTACTTCGAGAGCAACATATCAAAGAGCATGCTGGATGTAGCCGACAACAGGCATCTCCTGAACAAGGAGTTCTTCAACGGCCTCTGGCGGTCTGGCTCCAAGCGCAGGCCGCGGCGTGGGCGGAAGGGCCCGCGGCGGGCGCGCCGACCCGCCGAGTCGTCAGCCGGCTGTCTCTTATACACATCTGACGCTG
>JAUCPZ010000097.1 GCA_030372995.1 Dehalococcoidia bacterium | reverse complement strand
GCGCTTCCCGAGGGAAGCGCCGGACGCATTCGTCTGTCTCTGCCGCCCCGACCGCTACTTGTCCTTCTCCGCCTCCGCCTGCTTGCGGACCTTCTCTCTCAGGCGAAGCGGCACCTGGCTCACCAGCCGCGTGCTGTATATGCCCTGCTCCATGCCATAGCTGGCGGCAAACTCGGACATGGTCATCAGCCTCCCATCGCGGTGCCTGGCTTTGATCAGCTTCATGCCATCGGCCTCCCAGCCATGCTCCTTCGCCAGCAGGTTCACAATGCGTCTTCTGTGGCGCGGCGGGAGTTCAAAGTCCGACCGCACAAAGAGATGCCAGTCCTCAGGAAGCTGGTTGTAGAAGCGATCATAGAAGTCGATGAGTACCTCCAGGTGGGTCAGCCGGCTTTCGCGGTAGTCCTTGACATTTATCACGGAGCGCGCCAGCATCGTCAGCGCCTCTTCTTTTGTCTCCACGGGCACAATCAGGTGTTCCTTGACCGGCTCCACCTCGCGCTTCTCGCCGGTCTCGCCATGGTAGACCCACCACTTGCTGCGGTCATACCGGTCACCGACCAAATAGCGATCCCACCCCAGAGACGATGCCGGCCCGACTATGACGGTCGATCCCATGCGGGCCCACGCGGCTGCTATGGCGTACATCCTCTCCGGCAGAGCGCCCCAGATGATGACCGACTGGGCACCTCCCAAGAAGATGGAGTCTCCCAGAGGCGGCAGATTGCCGTAAAGGTGTATGCCTCCGGAAGGCCGCAGCATCAGGTACATGGGTACCGAATGGCAGATGGAGGAACAACTGCCGAAATTGATCAGGTTGCGCGCCGCTGCTGTGGCGTTGTATTGCTGCATCAGGTACTTCTTCTTTGTGGCGTTGAACGACCGCGCCACCTCTGCCCCGGAACACCCCGCCACAAAGCACATGTAGCCGCCGTTCAGCAGCTCGTCGGCGATCCAGGCTATCTCCTCCTTGTGAGCATCGCCACAGCCGTAGATGGTCACCATGGCCGGTATGCTGCCCCAGCCGACGGCGAAAGCCGACTGCAGAAGCTCGGTGATCGACACCGGACCTCTTCCGGGCCTCATGATGAACTTGTCCTGGGCAGCCTGCTTCCGTTCGGCAGCCACTATGATGTCACGCAACTGCACCTTGCTCGGACAGACCTCTTCGCAACGGCCGCAGAAATTGCAGCCCTTCTCAACCTCGAAGAAGCCTTTCCATTCACCGGCGGCGAGTTCCCTCACGGCCTTGGACACCGGCAGCGTCACTGGGCAGACGCTCGAACACAGATCGCAGTCCTGCTTGTGTTCCTTGCACTGCTTGATCGCATCGGCGTCCGCGATGATGTGGCTGCCGGAGCGCTTGAGTTCCTGAGCCACTCTGACGGCCACCTCACCTGCCTTCTCCACGTCCCTCACCCAGGCCGCCTTCGCCCTTCCGAGCAGCGAACTGACTATCTTCTCGACCGGCGTATCGGTGCTGTCGGGCAGATCGTCAACGCCATTGCTGCCTACCCAGATCACCTTCGTGCCAACGCGCGCCGCCTCGGATAGCAGGTCCAGCGGAATGCAGCCTGGGCTGACCACCAAGACATCAAACACGCCGTTGCGCACCGCCTTGGTCGACCTCACCATAGGAGCGATGATGCGGCCGCGGTCGTAGAACCGCACGATGTCGTCGCCGGCCGCTCCCATGCCGCAGACTTCGATCTTGTCCGTCAACCCGTTCTGCTTCATGTAGTTGATGGCGCACCACGCCGGCAGGAAATCATCGCCGACAAAGGCCATGACCGGCTTCCCTGGCTCAATCGAGGCCCAACCGGCGCTGAGAGTGGCGGGAGGGAATTGCTCGATAGTCTCGAGCTCCTGGTTGGCGGCGGTGATGAAGCCAAAGACCGAAATCTTGAGCATTTCCGCCAGGCCCATAGTCAGCAGCAGGACCGAGCCGGTGTGCAGCACCATGCTCTCAAAGTCCATCACCGAGCCAGTGCCTGTGTAGCTAGCCTGGAAGAGCTTGCCCAACTGCGCTTCGGCGTATGACTGCGCCCGGGCTACATCCCTGAGCGTCTTTATCTGTATGCCCGCCAGTACAGTGACGGTCGGCGCATGATCCTGAATGTTGAGGATTTCGCCCATGCTGACCTTGGTGTCTTCGCGATGCAGCTTGAGAGCGTAGTTCAATAGCTGCCGGCTGGCCACCAGTTGAGTCAGGCAGCCGCGGCAGGCCTTCCTCAGGCTAAGCCTCCCCTGGTACGATTCCAGTTCCAGCCCGCACTTGCCGGCGGCCTTCTTGAGATCGCAGGGCCCGAGCCCACAGTCAGAACAGGTGCCCTTCGGCTGAGTGTACAGGGGTTCGCACCTGGACAGCAGGCCGCGATCCAATTCGGCAATGTCCGCGGCATCGGGCATGAGGTGAATCCAGCCGCCAAAGTTGCTCACGCGGCCTTCGACGAAATCATTCTCCACTATCTCCATGATCTCGTCTTCGTAACCCCGCGGATCACGGACTACATCACTGATAGGAACCTTCAAAGACCCAACATTGGCTATCCTGGTTTCTTTGTCCTTCACAGCTTTCTCCTCCAGAGTTTTCGCTCAGCCGGGACTGCTCAGACGGCTTCAAATGATCAAGGGTTCCAGCATCCAAAGACGCCAGAACCCCCCTTGAGTCTCAACCTGACCCAGCACGGTTCAAAGCCAGCTTCCAACCTTCAGCGCACCTATTCAACGAAGTCCACTTCCTTCAGGCATTTCTCGCAGACCTTCTGCTTCTTCATGCCCGACTTGAGGGGGCTCGTCAGCACCCCCAGCACCCTCTGTCCCGGATTCTCTATGGCCACTTCCTTCACGCATTCGGCACAGAGGGGGACGCCGCAGACACTGCACTTCTGCTCTGCCGGCTTCTTCTTACATACGCCACATAGCTCTTCCGTCATGACCCACCTCCGGTGTCCTTCCTAATCCGGCCATTCTCCGCCAGGCGGCGGTACCTTCAGCGGCACAGGCTCTCCGTTCTTCCAGTACTTCTCTACGATAGGATGGTTCTTCTTCTTGAGGAACTCCTTGAGATCTTTGGGATCGATGGCATCCTGCTCCGTGGCTATCTTATCGTAGATCTCTTCCGGAATATACTCGGCAACTTCCTTCTTGAGATCAGCCGGCATCCACACCACCCTGGTCCAGCCGCCATCGCCCTTCAGGAACGTCTTGCTCTGCATGGAGCGCACGGACACACCCTTGTTGCCATGGTTCTGGGAGCCGCCGGATATGGTTCCAGCGAGCCGCGAGAACTTTATCCCCAACGGCGTCACTCCGATGTACCTCCTCACCGCCAACCCGATGCCGTCCACCTCTGGAATGTAGAACGCCGCACCCTCAAAGCAGCCGCAATTGGTGGTGGGGTACTTGATCGCGCTGAAGATATTCACGTGCTTGATCTGGCGGTTCGATCTTTCGTAAACGGCCTCATCCACGCCGGTGTAGCTTCCCATCAGCTCATTCTTGCACTCCCCCTTGGGCATTCGGAAGATGTATCCTTCCGGATCGAGCTCGATGGTGACCTGCGCCCCATTGTAGGAGAGAATGCCGCAGTAAGGGATCTGGCTCGGCGTAATCACGCACACGTGGTTCGGCGCCAATGACTTGCAGATGGTGCAACCGTAGAACACATCCACATCGGAATCCTCGAGCGTGGTTGCCAGCTCCTGGGCCTTGAGCCTCTGTATGCCCAGTTTGTACAGCGGCTCGATCAGCTTCATGCCTCCGACTTCTTCGGAGCCGATGATCCAGCGGAAATCCATGGCCTCCACCTGAGGAATGACCGTCTTGATGAAGGCGTAGACGATCTGACACAGCTTCGGGAACGTCAGCCGTCCCACTATGGACTTGCTGAAACGCATCCAGGGAGCCTGGAACGAGCCAAAAGCCATGTACCCCTCGACACCGTGCAAGGACATTGACATTTGTCTCTCAATATACTCGCGGTGTCTCTGGGTTATGCCTTTCCCGTAGACCCGGATGTCCCAGGCCGAGGGGAAGGAACTCCCCGGTTCGACCTCATGGATGTCCGGCCCGATCAGAGTCATCACGCCATCCCTGACGATGCCCGGCTCTTCAATGACCTCGAGAATGGTATAGCTCTTGTATTCCCACTTCGGCCCTGAGAGCTCGACCTGCATGTCAGCCTTCTTCACCTCCGCCACCCACCGTATCCCCAGGCCGATGTCGTTCAGGCCATCCCACAGATGGTCTGGATCCGTGGGGAACTGGTATTCCCTGCCTTTGGGAATCTTGATTTCAGCAGTCTCTGCTTCACTCACTTTGACCTCCTTATGCTTGCCCCAAGGCCATCCAAACTGGCATAGTGTCGGGAACTGCTAAGCCTAGAGCCCCCACACCAGCCAGTTCCCAACATACAAACTCGCCGCCTGGTGTGCTGTAACCTCCATCACGGCACACGGGATCGAAAACCAATTCCTTTCAGCATCGAGCTAGCCCATTATGTTCAAGGGCACAGACGCCAGGGTGGGAGCCAGTCTGATCAGCTCGTCAACCGTCCAAGGGCCCTCTTTCCTGATATCCCGGTAGAGCCCCGCAATCTCGAAGGGCTTGGAGTACACAGCCACGCGGCCCCCCTGAACGCCGATCACCTTGCCGTTGAATATCTTGCCCTCTTCGCTGCAGAGGTAGGCCACGGTCGGAGCCACGTACTCGGGGCCAGGCATGTTTATGACCTCCTCGTACTGCTCCTTGCTCATCATGCCTGATTCATAGGCACGCTTGAATCTGGCCTTGACCTCGTCGTCCATGGTCATTCTGGTGGCGGCTATCGGCGCGATGGCATTCACGGTGACATTGTACTTGCCCAGCTCGCCTGCCAGTGTATAGGTAAGGCTGGTGATCCCGCCCTTGGCCGCGCTGTAGTTCCCCTGTCCCGGCGCGCCTCTCCAGGCATCGGACGTGGTGCTCACGATGCGGCCCCACTTTTGTTCCCTCATCAGCCGGGAGGCGTGACGGCACATGTTGAACATGCCTTTCAGGTGCACGGCGATGACAGCATCCCACTCCTGCTCCGTCATGTTGAAAGTCATGCGGTCGCGGAGAATACCGGCGCAGTTGACTAAGATGTCAATCCGGCCGAAACTGTCCACACACATCTTCACGATGCGCTCGGCCGCCGCAAAATCGGTGACATTCTCATTGTTGGCGATTGCTGTCCCGCCAGCCTTCTCGATCTCCGCCACCACCTGCTGCGCGGGACCGGCGTCCGCACCCTCGCCCGACTTGCTGCCGCCAAGGTCACACACCACCACCTTGGCGCCCTGCTTGGCCAGCTCCAAAGCTACCGCTCTGCCGATACCCCGGCCGGCGCCGGTGACCACTGCGTTCTTCCCTTCAAGATGCTTGGCCATTCTCTACCCCCTTTCTCTAGGACAGCCCCTTCTCTGGTGACGGCGGCCTCTCCGACCTAATCCTCTTCTTCCTCAGCTAGAATCCTGTCCCTGATGAAATCCTGGTGGCGGACGGCAATGTACTCGTCAAAGCTCATCCGGCTCATGTAGAAGTGCTTTGCCATGTCCCTGTCGGCAGCAGTACCGATCACGCATATCATTGTATGGTCGTCCGGATTGCAGAACCAAATCATCAGTCTGCTGTCCTTGGTTCCAAAGTACCACCGGCCCTTTTCCTCTGTCAGCCACTCGATCAGCAAGTATTCGTTTATGGGCGGCAACACCAGGACACAGTCCACATCCTTGTTGGCCGCCTTTATGGCCGCCAGCTTTATCAGGGCATCGAGCGCTTCCTCCATCTTCTCCCTGATCATTCCAGCCAGCTCGAACGAGTTGTTGCCCGCCTTGCGTTTGGCCCGGAAATCAGGCTGCACGAGGCCGATGAACTTTGACGGCTTCAGTTCATAGCCCGCGCGCCTCAGGAAGCTCTCCGTCTCAGTCCGCAGCTCCGAAAGGCCAAACACATAGTGACGGAACTCGCCGTCACTTACGCGCTGCTTCGGGGCCTCAACCTTGTCGTTCATTTCCTATCAGGACTTGCCGAGTGCTGCCACCAGCTCGTCAAGTTCCTTCCGCCAGGCCTTGTAAGAATCCTTGTCCGGAAGAGAGTAGGTCGCTGCCTCCACGTACTTGTCACCGAGCGCTATAGTTTCCACTCCCTTCACCACCGAGGCCAGATTGCTGGCCAGCAGCGGGCTATAGCCCACCAGAACCATGACTTGGGGCTTCTTCTCCATGATGGGATGATGCCAGTCACGGTGCGCAAAGTTCGCTATCTCAATAGCCCAAGTCTTTTTCACATCCATTCCCCTCTGGCGCAGTCCGATCACCGTGTTCCCAGTGGCGGCAATGGGGGCATTCGTCTTCTTGGCTATCTCCGCAACATAGTCCAAGAGGCTCTTGCCGTCGACATCAAGCTTGTCGCAGAGAGCGCCAGCCATGATCAGGACCCTCTTACCGCTGCGAAGATGCTGAGCCAACCATGACGGATCTTTGACACTCATTCACTGCCTCCTTAGATCTGGAGCCACCAGAGGTGGCTTGCCCGATAGCTCGACATCAGTCACGCTGCATAAACGACGAGGACTCTTCGCGAACCGCACCACGCCTACCAAGCCGCCTCGAATCCCCAAACGGCAGCGCCGACCAGAAGCCACTTCCCGGCAACTGAAAATGGGGTACCTGGGGCGCATTTGGGGAATAGTCCGTCTGGAGGAACGCATCCCAGACTCAATGCATGAATAAGACCAGCTCTTGTTCTCGAAGACTCAGTTGTGGCACCATGCTTTGAGACCGCAATCGGCACCGACGTTCTGCCCCTCTTTGGTCGCGAAATGAGCCCGAGATTGACAGGAAAACCGAATATCAGTATAAGTCACGCTCATTCCGAGTGTCAAACTTGGCTCGCTGCGAATTCCCTGCGGATCTGAACAGCTGAGCCCGAACCCATGGATTGACTCAAAAAGCCTGGCCTGCAAACGAGAAAAAAGAAGACAGGCAGGCGGAGCCCTAATGCTCCGGCCTGCCTGTTCACCTCAACCAGAATGCCCGGCGGCTGACAGCGAGAGCCCTATCTCACAGCCTTCTTCTTGCCTTTGGCAATGAGCTGGCGGACCGAGGCCACGATGTCATCCAGAGGCGTCCCGGGAATATATATGCCATCTACGCCCATCTTGTGTAGGGCATCGAAGTCCTCTTCATAGATGATGCCGCCGAGCAGCACGATCACGTCATCTTTCTTCTTGGCCTTGAGCTCTTTCATCACCTCAGCCACCAGCTCCATGTAGTTGGAGCAGAGTATGCTGAGGCCAACGATATCCACGTCTTCCTGCAGAGCTGTTGCCGCAATCTCTTCCGGCCGCATGCTGGCCCCGTATATCACCTCGAATCCAGCGTCCTTGAAGGCCTGGCTGACGGAGATCAAACCCCGCCAGTGCCCCTCCAGCCCCGGCTTGGCCATCAGGATCTTGACTCTTTTCTCAGCCATTGCTCTGTTACTCCTCCTCTATACACCAATCGGGTAGGTCCACTTGCCGTAGACGCTCATCACGGCCGCCGCCAGCTCCCCGGGCGTGGCATGCGCCTCCACCGCCTCCTTGATGGCCGGGAAGGAGTTCGCGTCGCTCCGGAGGACCTCGTCCAACTTCTTCATGGCCGCCGCATGCTTGGCTTTGTCCCGGGTCTCTCTCAGCTTCTTGATCCTCTTCTTTAGTACTTCCACGGAACTGCGGTCTGACTTGAAGATCGGCACCTTGTACGGCACCTTGTCTGGCTCCAGACGGAACTTGTTCACCCCGACGATGGTGAGCTCTCCAGACTTCAGCTTGCGGTCGTAATCGATGATGGCCTGCTTGTACTCCCGGTGAATCCAGCCGCTGCTGATGGCCTTCAGGAGGCCGCCTTGTTCCTCGATCTTCTTGATGTAGTCCCACGCGCGGTTCTCAATCTCGTTGGTCAGTGACTCCACGTAGTATGAGCCGCCCAGCGGGTCTATGGTGTTGGTCACGCCGGTCTCCAAGGCCACGATTTGCTCCGTCCGGATAGCCAGAAGCATGGCCTGTTCCGTTGGCAGGCAAACCGCCTCATCGTATCCGTTGGCGTGTATGGACTGAGCGCCGCCGAGCACCGCGGCCAGCGTCTGGTAGGCGATGCGTATCACGTTGTTCAGAGGCTCCTGATGGGTATGGGTAGAGCCTGAGGTCTGCACGTGCACGCGGAACTGCCCGCAGGACGGGTCCTTCACCCCGAACCGGTCATTGACGATCTTGCGCAGCATGCGCCGGGCCGCCCGGAGCTTGCAAATCTCTTCGAAGAGGTCGTTGTGGGCCGCCATGTTGAAGGCGAACCTCTTGCAGAATTTCTCCAGCGGAACGCGCCCCCGGCGCTTGCCCTCTTCCATGTACTGGATGACGTCCGCCATGAGCATACCCAGTTCCTGGACGGCAGTGATACCGTTGTCTCTGGGGTTGTAGGAGTTCATGGATATGGGATACCAGCGGGGCGCATGTTCGGCACACCACTCGATGAGATCCACAGACAGGCGGAAGTAGGCTTCTGGCGGTGGCTGGTTTGCCAGCTCCATTGAGCTCCAGGTTAGCATGTCGTTGGCAGTCGTGCCCCTGACCTGATCCAGAGGTATGCCCCGCCTCTGCGCCATGGCGAAATACGCCGGCGTCAGCAGTCCGCCGACCCTGTCCGCCAGAAAGGCAGAACACTTCTCAATCGGAAGGTCCTTGAAAACCGTCTCCATGTCCTCGATGGAGTAGATGGGGACGCCGGCATGCCCAATATCATGCGCCACACGGGGATCATCAGGATCCATGCCAGAAGGAGTGGAGATGTCAGGAGCAATGGAGAATCCGGTCTGTCCGAGAGCGTACTCTTCCTTGTAGCGGGCATTCGTGGCTTCCGGGCTGTCGAAGCCCGTGAGGCGCCTGATGGTCCACAATTGTCCCCGGTACATGCTGGCATACACGCCCCGGGTGTATGGAGGTTTGCCGGGGAAACCGATGTCTCTCTCATAGTCGATCCCCTTCACATCCTCCGGCGTATAGATGTCCTTGACCGGGATCCCAGAGGCGGAGAAGATCTGTCCGTCCTTTTGAGCCATTGAGCCTCCTTGACCTCTCCCGACTTTGAATCGGGCGCATTCTTACCTATAATAGCAACAAGCAGACACACATTGCAAAAGAGGAATCTCAGCCACCTGCCATGTCGGATTTCCCGATTGCCGGAGTGTTGGCAGAGCATAACAAGGAGCCCTGATGACTGAACTCATCGAGAAGATGCTCGCGGGTGACAGGCTGTCCCTGGCGCGCCTCATCACCATCGTCGAACGTGAGGGCGAGGAAGTCCCCAAGATCATGAGGACCATCTACCCTCACACCGGCCGCGCCTACTGCGTCGGGATCACCGGCCCGCCGGGTGGTGGAAAGAGCACCATGGTCAGCCGTCTGACCACCATCGCCCGTAAGAAGGGGCTGCAGGTCGGTGTGGTGGCGGTCGACCCGACCAGCCCGTTCTCCGGTGGGGCCGTTCTTGGCGACAGGGTAAGGATGCAACAGCATTTCCTGGATGACGGCGTGTTCATCCGCAGCATGGCCACCCGCGGAAGCCACGGCGGGCTGCCGCGCACCGCATCCAGCGTTATCAAGCTGCTGGATGCCTCGGGAAAGGACATCATCTTCGTAGAGACCGTGGGAGTAGGACAGACGGAAGTCGATGTCATGGAAACCGCCGACACCGTTGTCGTGATCCTGGTTCCCGAAGCGGGAGATACGATCCAGACCATGAAAGCCGGGTTGATGGAGATCGCCGACATCTTCGCCGTCAACAAGGCCGACCGTCCCGGCGCCGACTTTGTGGTGGCAGACCTGATGGCCATGCTCCACCAGAGCCCAAAACAGTCATGGTGGCAGGTGCCGGTAGTCCCCACCCAGGCAGCCAACGATATTGGGGTCACCGATCTGTACCAGCAGATCGAGAAACACCATGACGCTCTGAAGGAGACAGGGCGGCTGGTTCAGAGGCGGCAAAGGCAGCGCAGGGCAGACCTGCTCCGCAATATCGAGAACACGGTTACCACCCAGATCATGCAATTGGTCGTCGGCGATGATCAGCTCAACCGCTACCTCGAGCGGGTCGAATCGGGAGAGATCGATCCGTACGCGGCCGCGGATGAGATCCTGAGCCACAGGACTCTGGTATCATGGGTGGACAAGTGGCTCTCCCGCGCGAAGGGGAATGCCGCCTGACCCGGGCTCAATGCCCGAAGAGAGCCGGCTGCGGATGGACGAGTGGCCGATCCTGCACACACGCCGTCTCCTGCTCCGCCGATTCCGGCCGGAAGATGCAGCGACTGTGCAGGCACTCGCCGGTGACCGGGACATCGCCTCCACGACCGCGACTATCCCGCATCCCTATGAGGATGGAGTCGCCGAAGCCTGGATCGCCACTCACGATCAGGCCTTCAGGGACGGCAAGTCCGTAATCCTGGCCATCACCCTGCCTCCCACTGGCGAACTCATCGGAGCCACCGGCCTCGAGATCTGCACGGAGCACAGGCGCGCCGAGTTGGGCTACTGGGTGGGTAAGCCCTACTGGAACAACGGCTATTGCACCGAAGCGGCGGGGGCCATGCTTGAATACGGGTTTGAGGTCCTCGGTCTTGACCGGATATTCGCCCATCACTTCACCCGGAATCCGGCCTCGGGCAGAGTGATGCAGAAGCTCAACATGAAGCATGAGGGGCATATGCGCGAGCACCTTCTGAAATGGGGAGTCCGAGAAGACCTGGAGATCTACGGTATATTGAGAACCGATCCCCGCCCCAAGCCCAATCTCATTCATCCGTGACGGGTCTCGATCACCCTGCCTCGGGCAACAGCGATCGCCTCATCCACACTTCGCACGTCTGCCAGTTCCGTCAGGCTGTGAAATGTCGGAGGCGCCAGCTTCATTCTTCCTGATCTGTGCTCAAGCAGAGCGTCCCGCGGAGTGATCCAACTGGCATCCACCGTCTCCCTGCCATCGGGGAAAGCCGCCTGGCCTGCCGGAGCCGGGGCGAGAAAGAAGCGCGCATCGAAACGGATAGGCAGGACTTCAGGGGTGATCCAGTGGGCGAAATACGACAGCGTGTCCGTGACCAGTTTCAGTCCCTCGTCCCTCAGCACTGAAGCGAACGCTGACGGATCAGCATGCACCTGTGCCCGATACCTCTGCAACCGCACAGACTCCTTCTCACCCAGAGGGCGCCTTCCGTATGCGAGCAGGATACCGGACTCCTCGAAAACCTCCCGTATCGCCGCCACGAAGAATCCCAGTGACTTCTCGGGCGGCGAAACGTCGCTGATGATCCGGTGTGCCTGATCGTGGTCCAGTCCCCGGCACAGCGCCGCCATGTCCGGAGCGTAGTCAACTCCCTCCACCACACCCCCGGGAAAGACATGGGCACCCGGCAGGAAGGCGCTCCGGGCATGCCTCTGCAACAGGAGAACCTGCATCCCGCCGTCAATGCCACCCGAATCCCGAAGCAGGATCAGGGTCGCTGCATCCCGCGGCCTGGCCGGCACCGTGGCTAGCTCCTTTCCGCAAACCATTCTACACCAATGATCTTCCGCTCGGGGAAGGCAGCCGCGACCCTGCCTGATGCACGTTCATCTGGGACCGCAACAGGTTGCCGATCTGCGTTGTGTCCCAAGAGAAGACTCAAAAAGGGTGTACATATGGCATTCTTTGTGGTAGAATCCGTGGCCAGAGGGGGCGAATCACACTACATCCAGATTGGGGGGTGCGATACGGACGAGCTTGAGCGCGCAGCAGAAGAACTGGAGAGAGCCACCGCTGAACTGGTGAAGCGGGCGGCAGAGTTGGCCAACAGGTCCGAGGAACTGAACCGCCAACTGCTTCGACTCGCCGAGGCACTTGCCAGGCCAACCATGATAAAGCCTCCCGAGGTCAAACCCGGCCCATCAAAGCTAGCAGACGCTCCGAAGACCGGCCAACCGCAGGACAGCGGGATACTTGCAGAGGTCAGGGAGTTGCTGGACGGGCCGGAGGGTCGCGGGGGGGCTTCCTGGCAGGATCCGAGGGACTAGCAGCCGCAGGAACCAGCAGCGTCTTCAGTCAGTCCCGCCACCGGCGGCAGGGGCGATGACTTCCAGGAAGTGCTTCACTATCCTGGCCGTCGCTCCATATATCACGCGGTCGCCATAGTGGTAGAAATACTGCATTATCGGCCTCCCCCCGACTTCCAGCATCTCTTCCTCGAAGTTCCTCTTGTCCAGCAGCACGGGCAGTGGCACCTCGATGATTTCGTCCACCTCCGCCGGATTGGCCTTGAACTGGTGCGGGAAGGGGATCGCCGCGACAAACGATGAGATGATGAACCCTGTGGTGTATGTGGCTATGTCATCCAGTTGGCCAAGAATCTCCGCGTCTTTGGGAGGCAGGCCGATCCCTTCCCATGTCTCGCGCAGGGCCGTCTCCAGCAGCGACTTGTCACCAGGATGCGGGCGGCCTCCAGGAAAGGAGAACTGCCCCTTGTGGTAGTTGACCGTTTCGGTTCTTTTCGTGAACACCAGGTGGTAGTCACCACTCTTTTCGAATAGCGGCAACAGTACCGCCGCAGGCATGTAACCGGCCGTGTCCTCCACCTTCCTCTCGCGCTGGGAAAGGGCCTTTCGAATTGCCTCTTTGGTCATGGCTGTTTTCCCGCGCCAAACCTCTCCTGCCACAACTGCTTCACCTTGGCCTCTACTTCTGGCAGGCTGACATCCGTGTCGATCACCACATCCCCATATTTTGCTTTTTCATCCGGGGAGAGCTGAGAGGCCATCCGCGACCTCGCTTGCGATTCGGTCAGGCCGGACCGCTCGGCGCACCGCTTCAACACATTGGCTTCGCTGGCCTTGGCCACCCAAACTTCGTCCACCAGATCCAGCCAGCCGGCTTCCACCAGAAGAGGAGCTTCCAACACCACGACCGCGGCCCCATCGCGCCTCAACTCTTCAATCCGCCTCTGGGCCATTCGGTGCATGCCGGGATGCATGATGCTGTTCAGCCGTTTCAGTGCCTCCGGATCCCTGAAGACGATCTCTCCCAGCTTCTTCCGGTCAATCTCCTCACCGTCGGTCAGGATCTCTTTGCCGAATGCATCGACTACTTGCTGCCAGGTCTCGCCATGAGGCCTGTAAGCCTCGTGGCCGATTTCGTCGGCACTTATGACGGCAGCTCCCATACGCGCCAGGAACTGGGCGATGGTGCTCTTGCCGCTGCAGATGCCGCCGGTAAGACCTATGACTCTCATGATGCGGCTCTGAACATATTGTCTCATGCGGCGGCACGCAGCGGCAAGAGCACACTCTATGGGGGCGGATATCACAGCGGCACCCATGTCATGCACCAGGGTGATATACTCGTCCCATGTGTTCCTCAGCTTGCGGATTGCAGGAAGGAGGCCAAAATGGCCCACGAGATCGACTACCAGGATTACCAGGCGGCGCTGCAGTTCGACAGGCGCGCTTCGCGGCTGGGAGTCTTGGAACCGCTGGTACACGCGCTCATTGACGGGCTTCGGCTAAGGGAAGACCACCGGGTGCTCGATGTTGGCAGTGGGACAGGGCGGCTCGGTCTGCTCATCTGTGACAGGCTTCCGCGGGGCGCAGTGGTGGGAATAGACTCGGGCCGCGGCATGCTCAGGCTGGCCCGGGAGAAGGCCCAGCAGCGGGGGATCGGCAACTTCTGGCTGGTGCGCGGCGGTGCGGAGTCACTCCCCTTCTTGCCCGGGGTCTTCGATTCTGCCTGCTTGATGATGAGCTTCCACCATTTCACTGACCCCGAACAGGCTACGAAAGAACTCCACCGCGTGTTGAAAGCCGACGGTCTGCTCTCGTCACTCGACCCTGTCCTCAACGAGCCAAGGGATAAGGAAGATGAACGACTGAACGAGGCCATCGAAGAGGCTTTCCAGGAAGCTCACGGACCGGAATTCCGGTTCTTCACCGTGGGCCAGTTACAGCACCTTTACTCTGAAGCCGGCTTCTCGATCGAGAGTTGCGAGGTGAACACGGTGTCCTTTGACCAGAAGGGCATTGAAGGGATACCCATGGGGCCGCACTGGAACCAGGTCCGGGAGAACCTCTGGTTCAGGCGTGAGACGGCTCTTCTCAAGAAGTACGAGCAAGAGTACTTCAATTTCACAACGGAAGATGGGCAGGTTGCAGTGAAGGGCAGGGCCCGGTGGGCGATTGTCAGGGCTGTCAAAGGCTAGTCACGGGCTGAGCTCATTTCCGCACGGGTGGCTCTATCATCTCATCGCGACCCGATCGGCGTCGCCTGCAGCGCTGGCGTATTGACCTTCACGGGAATGGCAGGTTCCCTGGGCTTGCTCCCGGACTCTTTCGAGGCAACGGGCGTCTCCTGATCCTGCGATGGCTGACTGTCCTGGCTTGCTCCTCCCCTTGCTTTCGACCAAGTCATCGCCGCCCGGAAACGTCCTCTGTAGTAGATACCATCGGGGATATCTATCATCTTCCGCAACATCTCGCTACCTCCACTAGCGGGAAGACAATTGCGCACGCGACCTCTGATACCTACGACGAAGTGGCACCGCGCTTTGTTCCACAGTCGGACTCCCGATGCTGTTTGCTCTGAGCCCGCTGCAACGCTATCATTGAAGAGCAATCGTTGCGAGGCACGATCGGGATTATGTCCACTTCTCAGAGACCATCCCGCGGTCCGGCGGCGCCCGTCTACGTGTACACCCACACGCTGAGCGATCCGGTCCTCGACGAGAAGCGGTTCACCACTTCCACCGAGCATATCCTCGAATACAAAGGGCGCAGGGTGCTCTACACTTACAC
>JAUCPZ010000096.1 GCA_030372995.1 Dehalococcoidia bacterium | reverse complement strand
GATCCGGGTGGCCATCTGCCGTCCGGACATCTGGCAGGTGATCAAGGGCGTTCTGAAGTGGAAGAACATGAAGCTCTTGTTCTCCACCAAGTGGAAGACCGAGCCCAAGCACCCCGGGGAATTCTAGCCGTCCCGCCGCGCCATCCGATAATTGATAAGGGCGGAGAGAATCGATTCTCTCCGCCCTTCAGATTGGCCGTTGCAGAATGGGCCGGATCCTATTCCAGAGACCGCTAGGCTCTCTCCTTCGGCCACCAGCCCCACCAGTTCTCCTTTTCGCAGTGCGTGCACCTGATCTTGATCGCTACGGCGCCATCGGCACCGCACGAGTCGCACCTGAAGTTCTTCTTTATGTCATACCCCAGAGTGTTTCTAAGTCCCTGGGTTATCGTCTTCAGCTGAGTGTTGACAGTTTGCGACTGAGCTAGCTGCAGTTGCCGGTTGGCCATCAGTGCGGTCTCAAAGGCTTTCCGATACTGCTCGAACTTCTCCGAGTTGGCCTCCACAGTTGCCATGCGTTCATTCAGCCCCGCCATGTCAGGCTGGCCGGAACGCTCGCTGAGGCTCTCTACAATGGTCTTCATCTCGTTGAGAAGCCGGGCTTGTTCCTCTCGCGCTTCGCGGTCCGCAGCGAGGGACGCTTGAAGGGCGCTAATCTGTTTCTCGAATGCGGTGAGGATCTGTTCCGATTTCTCCAGTCGCTCGGTCAGTTCCGCTATCTTTGTTTGAATGGCCTCCCCTTGAGCTTCGTCGCTGGCGGCCTTTATCTCTCCGATGACCTTTGCCTGTTCGTCGCGCGCCTGACGCTCTGCAACGAGTGAGGTCTCAAGGGCATTGATCTGCTTCTCGAATCCGCTGAAAGCCCTCTCGGTCTTCGCCAGGCGTTCGTCCAGCCGCACCACTGCGGCCTGAATAGAAGCCAGGCTGTCGTCCAGCGCGGCGGTCAGGGGCCGTATGGGGGCGGGGGGTTCCGGCGACGCACCGATAGCCTTGGGGGGCTGCTTGGGCATTGTCACCGTCGCCGTTGCCGCGGCTCTGGGCACCACCTTGGACGCCGTCTCCTGGACAAGACTGTCAATCTCGGCCTGCGATAGTCTCTTTCTTCTTGTCTTATCCACTGCTCACCCTCACCTGCTCATCCAGCGTGCCATGCATAGAACATCCAGCCACCGCCGAACGAACCTCTAATACTCCACGGCAGAAGTCACAAGCTTATTGGCGTGCTCGTCCTCTGCCAGATCTACTTCGTAAGGTGTTGCCAGTTGATTGCCGTCCTTATCATAGCATACGCGCACCTTGGGTCTGCCCACCAGGCCAAGGTTGGCGTCGACCACAATACCGACCTCACCTCCATTGAGCTTGACCATTACCCCGGTCGGGAATGCCGGGACGTTCTCCAGGAAGAGCTGCACCAGATCAGGATCATAGAGCACCCGGCTGCATGCCACCACCAACTCGGTGGCCTCATACGGCTGGAATGGTTGTCTGTAAGGCTTCTTGGACACAGTGGTGCATAGTGCGTCGCACATTCCCAGTATCCTGGCGGGAAGCAGAATCTCGGTTCCCTTCAGGCCGTACGGGTAGCCGCTGCCGTTCCATCGCTCATGGTGCTGAACGATCGTTGACCTTATGCTGTCATTTATGCCGTTGCACTGTCTGAGGATGTCTGCCCCGTACAACGGGTGCTTCCACACGATTTGCAGTTCACTCTCTGTGAGCGGCTCCACTTTCGCCATCGGCAGACCACCGTTGTCGGTTCTCCAGGCATTGATGAAGGCCATCTCCTCCCACAGCGCCCCGGGCCTCTCAGCGAGCTCGGGCGGCTTTATGACGGCGTAACCTGCGTTCTGCAGCAATGCTGCCATACCCAGGTCAACCAGATCGGACTCGCTCATCTCCGCTTCTTTGCCTAGCAAGAGGCAGAGGCCTGCAATCTTCACCGGTAGGATGTGGGCCGCATCTCTCCACGAATGCCATCCCGTGATAGTGGGGTCGCCTTTCAGTTCGGGGTACAGCTGCTGGACCATCTGATACACCAGTTGGCGCAGTTTCCCCAAATCCGGTAACTCGCTGGCAGCCACACTTGGCTGGGTGGCAGCCGGGGCCCCTCTACTCACCCCGTCCCGGTCAGGAACAGGACAGGCGGCGGCACCTGCCGAGACCGCTGCCGCGATCTTAGCGAGCGCGTCCCGAAGAGCTTCGGAGACCATGCCCTCCAATTCAGGCGGAATCATGGGGGACACGGACACGTCCTGGAAGCGCTCGTCAAGAATCACCAGCTCAGATGCACCCAAATATGCCAGAGCCTGCACCCATCTATCAGTCAGTTGCGTTCCCTTACCGATGGCTACATGACCACTTCCGTCATGCAGGTCCCTGGCAAGTACCATACCGGGCTTTGCATACTTAACTAGAATCCGCCGCATTTTTACCGCCTCACATTCATGGCCTTCACGGCACGATCTTCATCAAAGGGGAGCGTCTTCATCACTGTCTCTGCTGGTTGCTTCCGATAGAAGCAGTGTCCAAGCGTGGTGAGACCAAGTTCGCGCGCTCGGGCAATGGCCTCGGTCCCTCCGACGAAGAGTATGCCACCAGGGCTTAGCGATTGGCAAAACTGTTGGTTGAGCCGCATCTTGGCCTCTTCCGTAAAGTAGATGGTTACGTTGCGGCACACGATCAAGTCGAAGCCACCCTCGAAAGGATCACGCAGGAGGTCATGCCTCCTGAAGTCAACTTTCTGTCTGATTCTCTCCTTGATGCGGTAGGAGTCTTCGAAGATGTCGAAGTACTCGCGCAGGATTTGGGTAGGCACGTTCCTGACCTCATTCGACCGGTAAGGCCCGCCCGCCTTCGCCTTTTCCAGGCTGATCGTGTCGATGTCCGTGGCCAGTATTCTATGCTTGGTGAATGGGGTGAGTTTGTCCAGAATGATGGCTATGGAATAGGGTTCACCACCCACTGAACAGCCTGTACTCCAGATGTTTAGCCGCGGCCTGTCCATCAGCAGCTGGGGCAGGATCTCCGTCTTCAGCTGCTCAAAGGGGAGAGGGTCGCGGAAGAACTCACTCACCTTGATTGTCAGAAAGCTGCGCAGGTCCTCAAGCATGGCTTTATCACTCTCAACCATGCGGCAGTAGGCGACGACGCTGGGAGCCGACGTACGGGATATGAAGGAAGTCAACCGCCGGCGCATCTGGCGCTCTCTGTAGCTGTCCAGATCAACGCCGGTGAGTTGCTTGATCCTCGTCTTCAGATATGCGTATTCTAGGTCCCGCATGCGTCCAGCTCTCGCCAAGGACTGTTGGCCGTTCTGGCCCGGCACAATTCGATGATCTCCTGTGTGATCGCGTGCAGTGGCAGCACCTTGTCCGCGCAACCGCATTCCGCCACGCTCCGGGGCATGCCGTAGATCACACTGGTCGGTTCATCCTGAGCAATGACTACGCCACCGGACTTCTTTATGGCAGCGGCCCCATTCTTACCATCGCTGCCCATTCCGGTCAATACTACTCCTATGCAATGATATGCCCCGCTCGCTGCCGCCGACTCCATGGTCACGTCGATCGACGGGCGAACGCCGTTGCGGGGTGGCTCCTGGGTCAAGCCCACCTCCTCAAACCCTGCAACGATCATGTGATAGTTGCCGGGAGCCACCAGCGCCTGCCCTTGCCTTATCTTGTCTCCCGAGACTGCCTCTCTCACGTCCACCTGCGAAATCTGGGCCAGCCTCCGTGCCAGCGATCTGGTGAACCCCATCGGCATATGCTGAACAATCAGAATCGACGCCGGCAAGTCGCGTGGCAGGCCGGGGACGATCTCGCACAGGGCCTTCGGCCCGCCTGTCGAACTGCCAATGATTACGAGGTTCTTCTGTGGGCGAGGCCCGCCAGTCTTGGTGGAGGCCGGCAGTAGCGGTTCGCCGCCCCGGTAGCGCGACGTGCCCCTTCGCAGAGTTCTGACCACACGGGAGATATCCACCCTGCCCGCCATCTTGATCTTGTCATTCAATCCTGCGATAGCATTGGAGAGGCCGCCCTTGTCCACCATCGATGGTTTCAAGAAAAAGTCAACGGCCCCTGCCTCCAGTGCTTTGATGGTCACCTCAGCATCTTCCTCCGTCAGCCGGCTGAGCATCACCACTGGCGTGGGGCATTCACTCATGATGCGACTGAGGGTGGTGAGGCCGTCCATTCTGGGCATTTCCACATCCAGGGTAACGACGTCCGGCTTGAGCGTCTTCACCTTTTCCAGTGCATCGACACCATCGTAGGCCACGCCCACGACCTCAATGCCAGGATCGAGGCTGATCCGCCGCGAGATTACCATCCTCGCCAGCGCCGAATCATCAACTACAAGAACCCTCGTCAGGTTGCCCATGTGGCCAATCCCTCAGTCCCTCACTCGCAGCTATTATCGCCCTACTGTGAAACCAGCTTCTGTACCGCCTGCAGGACCCGTGCCGCGTCAAAAGGCTTCACGACGAAGTCCTTGGCACCGACTTCCAGGGCTTCCACCACCATGGACTTCTGGCCCATGGCTGATACCATGGCTACCCTGGCATCCGGGTCGAGGCTCATGATCTGCTTGAGGGCGGCCAGCCCATCCATGTCAGGCATGGTGATATCAAGCAGCACGGCGTCCGGCTTCTGCTGCTTGTACTTGGCCAGCGCCTCAGCCCCGTTTGCTGCTTCATCCACCTCATACCCGTTGTCGGTGAGAAGCCTGGCGCATCTCATGCGGGCGAAGATAGCATCATCTACCACCAGTACTCTTGCCATAGTTGCACCTCTTCTTCAAAACCTGTGTTCACGGGCAGCGCCGTTCGGGGCCCAAATCACATTTGTCCCCAGACGTATTCTATTCTCGACCTCTTTTCACCTGAAAGACTCAGATGGCTAGTTTTTTTGAGCCACAAGGTCACATCTCCGGTCTGGCAGATCTCTGCTCCTATGGGTAGACGGTCGCACCCGATGCTGTTCGCACGGTCATCGCTCCCGTTCCCACCAGTAACCATACCGATCGCCCCTTGTGACCACCCGTATCGGCGGAAACTAGGGGGATGCTCTCCCTCTCCAAAGCGGCTCTTACTGCCACCACGTTCTTCTGCCCCATATCCAGCAGGCCGTCGAAAGTGGCCGCATGGATGACGCTGGCTCCCCCAGCGATCTTCACCTGGATCCGGGTCCTCATGGCTCCATGGTTCTCCATCTCCCGGATCAGTGTTGGCATGCCGATGTCAGCGTACTTGCCAGGGAACTTCCGAGCGGACTCCTTATTGGTGCAGTACGGCAGCACCACGTGCATCATCCCGCCTACCCTGGCCACCAGATCATAGGCGCACACTGCGACACACGATCCAAGGCCGAATGAAACCAGGACCGCTGTGGGGTCTCGCGTTACCCGTATCTCGCCCAAACCTACGGCGATGAGAGAGTCAGATCTGGCAACGCTTGAGATGTCCGTCGGCCCCGGCTGCTCCAGTTTGGCCGAAATCATTTTTCCACCCCCGCGTGGCTCAGGATCACCTTCAGGAAGTTGTATGAAGGAATCACGAGGAAGGTACCCCTGGCCTGACGATCGGAGGTGCCAAAACTCGTTTCTGCGACGATTACATCGTCCGTTTGCTGCAGGATCTCAGCGAAGGCGACATCCAGAATGGCGCCAGCCATATCCAGTATCACTTCAGGAGGTGACGGCTTGAGGGTCATGTCGAGGGCGTCAGCTATAGCGTTGAGAAAGGATGAGCCGATGATGTTGCCCATCTCACCGAGCGCGGACTGCTCCATTTCATTGAGATCCCTTGTCGTTCCTGGCTCATTTCCCAACAGTATGTCGATGATGGCCAAAGCGACATCCGGTTGATGAACAAGCATGAGATGTCCACTGGCATCGCCCTCGAAGGCCAGGTAAATCCCGATCACCATCTTGTCCGCGCCGCCGACGAGGTCAGGCGCATCACTCGCCGGGACCTGTTTCAGGCTCAGGGAGCTCATCCTGATCTCTCTGTTGACCATGGTGGCGAGGCCGGTCATGGCGTTGTCGATGCCTTTGAGGGCCAGGCTTCCCCAAAGCCTCATTTCATCCTTGTTCAGGGTAATGTCCGCAAGTCCATTCTCCATAGTTCACCTCTCTCTCACTGGGAGCAAGCTATCCACTCACACCAGACTCTGCTGTGCTAGTCTCCTCATGTCAGGGCGTTGCCATCTTGATCAATGCCGGCACGTCCAAAATCAGACCGACCTGTCCGTCCCCCAAGATGGTAGCACCGGCAATCCCCTTGATATCTACGAGGAACTTGCCGAGTGGCTTCACCACAAACTCCTGTTGCTCCATCAGCTCATCCACTACAACACCGATTGACTTGTCCCCATCCTTGGCCACGACGATGAAGCGTTGCTCGCCGCGGTCCCCGCGGCCTATTCCCAGTCCGGGAGCGCCGTCGAGACTCAACAAGGGAATGATGTTGTTTCTGAGCCTTATGACGTGTCTCCCTCTGACAGTCAGTATGTCACGCCGCTGGATTAGCAGCGTTTCGGTAACGGAGGCCAGGGGCATGACGTAAACCGTTCCGCCCACTGAAACCAGGAGCCCTTGTATCACGGCCAGTGTCAGGGGGAGCACGATCATGAACTTGGTGCCCTCGCCCGGCCGACTCTCGGTCACCACTGACCCGCTCAGCTTCTCGATATTGGTCTTGACGACATCCAGCCCCACACCCCTTCCCGAGACCTCAGTGGCCTTCTCCAGCGTCGAGAACCCTGGCATGAAGACCAAGTTGACCGCATCAGCCATCGACAGGCGGGACGCCTCGTCCGCCGTGATCAGGCCCTTCGCCACGGCCTTCTGCTTCACTGCGTTGACGTCAATCCCCTTGCCGTCGTCCTCCATTGAGATCACGATGTGGCCACCCTCCTGCCGGGCTGACAGTCTGACCAGCGCTATCGGGGGCTTGCCCGCCGCCACTCGCTTCTCAGGATCCTCCACTCCGTGGTCAACGGCGTTTCTCAAGAGATGTATCAACGGGTCACGAATCTGCTCGATGATGCTGCGATCGAGTTCAGTCTCCAGTCCCTCCATGGTGAACTCGACCTTTTTTCCCTGTCTTTGGGCCAGGTCCCGGACGAGGCGGGGGAAACTGTTGAAGAGGGTGCCTATGGGCACCATCCTCACCTGCATGATATCTTGTTGCAGCTCGTTGATTACCTTTATGACGTGGCTAGAGGTCTGACTCAGGTCCCGAACAAGATCATCGCCGGCGTACTTGGCCTCCAGCACACGGTTGATCTGACTTATTCTGGAACGGTCGATAACCAGTTCCTCTACCATGTTCATAAGGCTGTCCAGAGTCTTGACATCCACCCTCACGCTCTGCGGAACGTGCTGTGTCCAGCGGTCAGGCATGGGCCCTGTGCTCTGCTCACTGTCCGCCAAGGCTGCCTTTCTCCCGCTGCCTTCTCCGCCGGACCGTTTCGCTGCGGCAGAGGTCCCCTCCCGCCCGCCAGTTGCGGCAGCCATCTCCGCCGCGCTTTCCAGCCTGGCCACAGCCGGGCCAATGTCCGGGGGACTCTTCTCCGCCGAGACCAGTGAATCCCTGAGGACTTTCAGGACATCTAATCCGTACAGAAGGGAGTCTACTATCTCGGCGCTGACCGACAGCCTCCCGCTCCTGAGGCTGTCGAGGAGACTCTCCATGGAGTGGGCCAGCTCAGACATGCGGGTGTAGCCCAGCATGGCCGAAGAGCCCTTCATCGTGTGGGTGGCTCGGAATATCTCCTGGATTAATTCAGGGTCGTCGCCCTCTGTCTCCAGTCTGACGAGATCCCTGTCCAGAAGCGCGATCTGCTCGTCGGCCTCCTCGATGAAGACCTTAAGCTCCTCCGTGGAGACCTCCGCACTGAAGACCCCGCCGGCGGCTTCTTCCTGCGCTACTTTTGGAGCACTCTTACTCAAGGCGTCACCTTGTCAGCACGCATGCCTAGGAGACTGATGCCGCAGGAGTTGCCGGGTTCGCGGCTTTTTCCATGGGCAATGGCATCCGTCTCTCTCCACCGATCAGGAGCCGGCCTATGTCCAGGAGTATGACCAGTTTCGTCTCCAGCTTTGCCACGCCCAGTATGTAGTCTGCTTCCTCGGCTGCCACTATGGTCGACGTTGGCTCGATCACCGACACAGGTATGCGCAGGACTTCGCTCACGCCGTCCACTATCAGGCCCACATCCTGGCCTTCAACCTCCACCACGACTATGCGGGTTTCTTTGCTCTCCTGGCTGACCGTAAGCCCAAGCCTCTTCCGCAGATCCATTACGGGAGTGACCTTACCCCTGAGGTTGATCACTCCTTCCACAGATGGCGGAGCCCCAGGAATCTTGGTAATGGACTGCATGCGGATGATTTCGCGGACATTCATGCTGTCGATTGCATAGTGCTCCGATGCCAGGTCGAACAGCACCAACTGCTGCTCTGTCATTCGCTTCGTTTCCTTCACCATATGCTCCACCTCTTTCGGCTCGGCCCTCTGCCTTCGCACCTTCGGTTGATTCCTGCGGCCACTGACTGACGCGTGGCTGCGCTCGAGAAAACAGCCATCATGGCCGCGGGGAGACTGATTTCCTCCGCGTCGTAGTCTAGTGCCACCGTGTCACCGCCGTGTCTCAGGCGATTCTGGCTACCTAACAAATACATCTCATACTCCGTGATCACGGTCGGTCTTAAAGACCGCCACTGTTCTCTCCATTTCCTCGGACATCTCTGTCAGCGCCTGCGCAGCAGCTAGGGTCTCTTCGACCTGTGCTGACATTTCTTCCACGGAAGCCGACACCTCTTCCGATGACGCGCTGTTTTCCTCAGCCACGCTGGCTGTCGCTTCGATTGCCTTCGAGACGACGCTGGAACTGGCCGTCATTTCCTCTGTTGCCGCGCTGTTCTCCTCCGCGATCCTCGTGATCTTCTCCATTGTCTCCACCATCTCCCGGCTGAGATTCTTCAACGCCTCTGAGGCCATTGAGATCTCCGTCACCTGTTTCTTGACGTTTTGAGACCTGGTCAGGATGTCATCCAGTGCACCCCCGGCATCCTTCGCCAGCCTATATCCCTCTTCGACCTCGCGGCTCCCTTGCTGCATGGCGCTGATCGCTTCTCTTACGCCTGCCTGCGTTCCGCTGACCAGATCGGCGATCTCCTTTGTGGCTGCGGAAGACCGCTCGGCCAGTTTCCTCACCTCATCAGCAACGACGGCGAAGCCTCTGCCTTGCTCGCCGGCGCGTGCCGCCTCGATGGCGGCGTTCAACGCCAGAAGGTTGGTTTGAGCGGCAATGTCATCGATGGTGGCCACTATCTTGCCGATCTCAGTGGACCTCTCTCCGAGGTCGGTCACCCTCGCCGAAACAAGGTCCATTGCCTTCTTGATCCGGTCCATCCCGGCCACGGTCTCGTGCGTCTTGCGCGCTCCTCCAATGGCAGATTCGGCGGTATTCTCCCAATCTCGAGCTCCTGCCTGCGCGTTGGCTGAGACGGTCTCGATGGCTGAAGACACTCTTTCAACGACAGAGGTGGCTTCGTCCACAGCCTTGGCCTGATCCTGCGAGCCAGCTGCGATCTGGTTGATGGCGTGGCTCAACTGGTCCATGCTGGCAGCCGTCTGCTGCAGGGAATTCGACTGTTCACTGGCACCCCTAGCCACCTGCTGAATGGTGCTGGCGATCTGCTGGGTGGCCTGGGCCGTCTGCTCTGCTGCTCTTGCCATCTGCTTGCTCGCCTCGGCGACGTTCGCTGCGGCTGCCTTCACCTTTCCGATGAGGTCGCGCTGCTGTGCTGTCAATTGCGAGAAAGCATTGCCCAGCACGTCTTTCTCTGACCTGGGCTTCACGTCGGCGGAGAGATCACCAGCTGCCATCCTCCGGCTGACGGCCGCCATCTCTTTCATGTAGTCCACCACCTTGGAGTAGGCGGTTGCCAGGGCGCCTATTTCGTCGCTTGACCGGAAGTTGATCTGCTGCTCTACATCACCCTCGGCCAGCGCTTCCGAGGTTCTCACTAGAGACTTCAACGGCCGACCCATAATGAGGCTCGTCGCCAGCCACATCAAGAGGATGGCCACGACGCCCTGAGCCCCAAACAGGATGCCCACCTGGGTGCTCATCGATGTGTAGGAGCGCAGAGCTTGCCTGTAGGAGAAATTCGTCCCCACTGCCCAGCTCCACGGCTGGAATGAGGCTGCATATACACCCATCTTGCCCGTGTCGCTCTGGAATATGGTGAAGAACCCCTCTCCGTCTGTTCTCGCAATGTTGACGGCTTCAAGGTAGATGGGATTCCCCTTGTCGTCGGTCACGTTCCCAACATCTGTATTGACCAACCCTGGCTGGCTAGGGTCCGCCAGCAGTATCGGCTGGTAATCGCTTACCCAGATGGCCATCTCACCATCCTCTTCGGAATAGGCGAGATGGGCGACGGCATCGAGCGCACGTGCCTGGGCCTCTTCTCTGGTAGCCATGCCGGAGACCTCCAGAGCATGGTATGAGTCCAACATGCCCAATACCACTCTTGTTCTCTGCTCTACCTTCGCTCTCTGGTCGTCGATAATCATTGACTGGAATTCCGGCAGAGCGTAGTACGTGAAATAGATGTCATACACTGCGGCTATGAGGAGTGCGACGCACGCCATCTTCCACAGCAGTCCGATCTTGATCTGTCTTCCCATAATCTTCATCACAATCGCTCCTCCGATGCGGACGCGGACACAGACCGACCCTCGCGCCACGACAGCATGAACACGGGTCTCGTGTCCCTATGCGGCGTCACACCCGTCTGGCAGGCGTACGCTTCTGATGGTTTCGATTCTCGCCATTCTCAGAGTCGCCGATCTTGAATACGGATACTGCTCTCTCCATCTCCTCGGACATATCTGCCAGAGACTGCGCCGCCGCTAGCGTCTCCTCCACCTGTGCTGACATCTCCTCTACAGAGGCCGATACCTGTTGCGATGCCGCGCTGTTCTCCTCGGCTACACTGGCTGTTGCCTCAACCGATTTGGAGACGATCCCGGAACTCTGACTCATCTGCTCTGTGGCCGCTGCGTTCTGCTCGACTATGCGGTTGATGCGGTCAATGGCCTCCACCATTTCACTGCTGAGGCTCTGCAAGTCCTGCGCCGCAATCGATATGCGCTCCACTTGTTTGGCCACGCTCCGCGACCTCTCCAGGATGTTGTCTAAAGCGCCACCCGCGTCCGTGGCCAGCTTGTACCCCACCTCCACGTCCTTGCTGCCCTGATGCATTGCGCTGACCGCCTCGGCCACGCCGGTTTGTATGCCATGCACAATTGTCGCGATCTCCTTGGTGGCCAGAGAGGACCTCTCTGCAAGCTTCCTCACCTCGTCCGCCACGACGGCAAAGCCTCTTCCCTGTTCTCCGGCTCTGGCTGCTTCGATCGCTGCGTTCAGCGCCAGGAGGTTGGTTTGGGAGGCAATGTCGTCTATCGTAGCCACTATCTTGCCTATCTCTCCTGACCTCTCTCCAAGGTCGGTCACCCTCACCGATACGAGGTCCATGGCCCTTTTCACCTTGTCCATCCCGGAGACAGTCTCGTGGGTCATGCGTGCGCCCTCGGCTGCGGACAATGCGGTGTTCTGCCAGGCCTCCATGCCCACCCGGGCGTTGCTCGACACCTCGGAAATGGCGCCAGAAACCCTCTTCACTATCTCGGTGGCCCTGTTCACCCCCTCAGCCTGTTCCTGGGATCCCGAAGCTATCTGGCCGATGGCACCGGAGAGCTGCTCGACGCTGTTCGCCGTCTGTTGCAGAGCATTCGATTGCTCGGCCGTACCCCTTGCTACCTGCTGTATGGTGGTGGCTATCTGTTGGGTGGCCTGGGCAGTCTGTTCCGAAGCCTTGGTCAACTGCCTGCTCGCCTCTGAGACATTGGCTGCCACCGCTTTGACCTTTCCGATCAAGTCTCTCTGGCGCTCTACCAACTGCAAGAAAGCATTCCCGAAGGCGTCTCTCTCTGACAGCGGTTTCACCTCCACGGCAAGGTTTCCGTCGGCCACCTTGGCGGCGATCCCAGACATCTCTCTCATGTAATCGATGACCTTGGATTGCGATGCTGCCAACCTGCCGATCTCGTCGTTCGACTTGACATCGATCGTCTGGTTCACGTCACCAACGGCGAGAGCCTCAGAGGTCTTCACCAGTGAGTTCAGCGGCTTACTCAGAATGAAATGTGAGACTACCCAGAAGAAGAGGAGCGAAATGAAGCCGATAATGCCAAAAGCAATCCCCACCGTGTTCCGAAACGGCGCATACTCCGCCATGATATCATCCGTATAGACCCCTGTGCCGACCACCCACCCCCATGGCTCAAAGGCGGCGACGTAGGAGAGCTTGTTCCGCGCTTCGCCACCGTATTCCCACCGGAACTGGTAGAAGCCACCTCCTTCATTCCTGCAGATGTCTGCCATTCTCAAGAAGATCGACTCTCCATCTGCATCGGTGATGGAAGACACGTTGGTGTTGACCAGTGCAGGAGCTGTCGGATCAACGAGCAGCACTGGTCGATAATCGCTGACCCAGAAAGTGCCTTCGTCGTCCTCTCCATAGCGCAGACTGTTTAGCTCAGCCAGCGCGCGGGATTGGGCCTCGCCCGTTGTCAAGATGCCCGCTGTCTCTAGGGCGTAGTGGGAGTTCAGCACACCGAGTGCCACCTGCGATCCGCACTGTGCTTGCTCTCGCTTGTGGTCGAATACACGCGTCTGGAATCCTGGCAGGGCGTAGTAGACGAAGTACATATCATAGAGAAAGGTCACTGCCAGGCAGAGAAGCCACATCTTGAATAGAAGACCAGTCCTTAAGCGCTTCGCTACAGATGTCATCAAGTTCCACACTTGCCCGTGCCTCCTCGATCAAGAAATGCTCAACGTCTTGCCGCGTGCTGGCAGCGCCCCGCGCCCGATCGGGAAAGTTCAATGCCGATCTGGTCCGCAAGAGGGGGGGTCGCCCGTGTCGTGATTGCACCCCCCGTCATACCTGCCTGCCAACTCCAATTCTAGACACCGGGTGTCACTCAAAAGTCTCTTCGCTGATCGCCAGCATTACAAAATCATCTCGGGCAATTAGCTGACAATAACAAAACCATGACAGAGACTGGTTAACCGAATGAGGATGAGTGAGGCAGCCAATGGTTAGTCAGGCAGGGCGATGGTGACAGATGAGTGGCTGGGGCTCAGCCGCGCCCGTCATGCGAGCCGTGCTGGTACCACCAGAGAGTCAGATGTCCCGGTTCCCGCAACAGCAGATCATGGTGAGCAGGAGCCAGTGGCTACTTCACGCTGATGGGCTGCTTGGGCCCAGAGGTCTTGCCTTTGATTAACTCTGCGGGTGGTTGAGCCCTGGCGGTGGTCGAGAACTCTCTCTCAACCGACTGCCGGTGGAGGTTGTTCATAGCGCAGAAGGGTATCAGCCGGGCCTTGTGGTCCTTGTCCGGAACGCCGTAGTGCAGACAGCAGCGCTGCACCCGCTCCACATCGAAATTGTATGGGTCCATGAACTGCATGATGCCGATGGTGATCCAGTTGTTGCGCATCCAGTCGTCGACCAGCACGCGCCCCGACTTGTAGCTCCTCGTTTTCAACAACGGAAACAGCCTCAGCCAAAAGCCCGGTCTGACGTACATCATGAAGCCGGTAACCAAGTCCCACATTATGGCCGGGCGGGACTTCTTCTGTTCGAAAGCGCGTCTCATCCTGAAATACAGCTTTTCGTTGTCTATGAAGCGGTTTATGGGGACGAACCTGCCTTTCTCCAGTGCGACCAGAGCTATCACACCGCAATGGGGATGAACGCAGAAATCGCGATGCCTTCCACCTTTGGTCACCATCTTCGCTAAGGTCTGGCTCATCGGCAGCGTGAAGAAGTCGCTCTTCCGGATCTCTCCCTTCGTCTGCTCCTCGAAGAGACGCATCACGTCAGGGGTGGTTATCCTCATCTCCTTGAGCTTGGCGCGGTCGATCCTGCCTGAGAAACTGACCGGCTGGAAGACGATGTGCCGGATCACATCGGAATTGTGGGCGAGGTAACGCATCATGTCGCCTATCTGTCCGTCATTGACTCCCTTGACGATGGTGGGCACCAGAATGACCCTGTTGTAGCCTATCTTCCTGGCGTTCTCGATGACCTTCTGCTTCACTGGCCACAGATCACGCCCCCGCGTCTTCTGGTAGGGCTCGGAGGTGACACCATCGAACTGCAGATATATGTAAACCTCAAGATCGCGCAGCCTCTTCAAGTACTCGATGTCTTCGGCCAGCCTCAAGCCGTTTGTCGCGACGACCACGTAGTCAACGCCCAGGTCCTTTTCCATCTTCAATATGTCGAACAGGTCTTCCCTCACGGTAGGTTCACCGCCACTGTTGAGTATGCCTTGAACGATATTGGGCTCGTTCATCTCCTTGGCGTACTCTACGATTGCTCTTATCTGGTCCATCGTCGGCTCGTAAACGTAGGCCGCCGATTGAGCGGAAGCAAAGCAGACCGGGCACTTGAGATTGCAGCGGTTGGTCAGATCGATCATAAGCAAGGTGGTGTGCGTCAGATGCTTCTGACATGGCCCGCAGTCAAGCGGACAACCGAGCTTGGACTGCCTGGGTTTGGACAGTCCGGTACCGTCGTCCCGGAACTTCTCCGCTCTGACGTACTCCTCATAGTCGCTCCAGTAGAGGTCCTCGAAGCTGCCATGCTCGGGGCAGGTCTTCTTCATGATCACCTGGCCATCGACCTCCCAGAGTTCCGCGTCCAGGAATCTCATGTCCTCAGGACAGACCGATGTAGTTCTCTTCAATAGCTGCATCAAACACCCCTACAGCCACGTGGAATAAGAGGAGTAACACCAATTGCCTCGTGGCCGTTACGATTCTAACATCGGCACAGGGCAGGGTCAAAGCTGCCAATCACGAATTGCCAGTCATGTCGCTGGGATAGCGCTCTGCCTGTCTCAGGCAGACCCTCATGAAGAGGCGGCGTTCACTCGAATGGGAAGATACCGTGAAGCTGCTAATCTACGGTATTGTCTGGAACGCACTGCTCTGAGGAACGAGTGAGCTGGCTCTTAAGCCTTCTTCTTTGGGTTCTGCAGGGCAGAGACGTCCAGCGCATTCCCAAAGTAGACCTTCGTGTGAGGCCACGGTATCTCGATCCCCTCCTGATCGAACGCCTTCTTGATTCTCAACCGCAATTCCCCTGTCACGGCCCATTGCTGTATGGGCTTCGTGTCCCCGGTGACCTTGATCTCGATGCCTGAGTCTCCCAGATTGTCCACGCGCAGCACCTGGGGCGGCTTCAGTATCTGGGCTGACCATGCCGGATCCTCAGCCAATTCCTTCCCCACACGGTTGATAACGGCTATGACCCGGTCAAGATCTTCGTTGTAGCCGACGCTTATGTTCAGGTTCACTCTTGAATAGCTCTTGGTGAAGTTGCTCGATACGCTGATCTCGCCGTTTGGAACAGAATGGACGATCCCATCCAGGTCCCTCAGCAGCGTTCTCCTCAGGTTGATGTCCTCCACCAGGCCGGACGTGCCGGCGATCCTGACGACGTCGCCCTTGCGGTACTGGTTTTCCAGAAGGATGAACAGCCCGGCAATGATGTCCTTCACCAGGCTCTGGGCGCCGAAACCAATGGCGATTCCCACCACGCCCACCCCGGCGATCATCGGCGCAATGTTGAGGCCTATCTCACTGAGCATCATGAAGAAGATCACAGCGAGGATAACGGCCTGCAGTGAAGCCACCAGCACGCCGGACAAAGTCTCCGCCCTTTTCTTGACCTCCTCCGGGGTCTGGTCACCGCGGGATCTCTGAACTGACCTTTCGATGATCTTCGGAATGGTAGCCGTGGCGGCCAGAACCAGTGCCAGGCCGATCCCGAAGAGGAGAGCGAGGGACGGCCCATGGGCTCTGAGCCAGCTCTTCACAGGCGGGAGTACCTTGGTCTCGAGGGTATGTATTTCCAGCAGGTCCAGGACCAGTACCAGCCCCAGAAAGAAGGCGACGACGGGAACAACCCACTTCATGGCGCCCATGATCATGTCATCCAGCGGACTAGCCGTCTTTGAGGCCACCACGACGATGTACCAGTCTATGAACACCCGTATGATGATAACGCCGGTGTAGATACCCATGACGATCAGGAGAATGGGCGATATGCTGGCGACATGCTCCTCCCATGATTCAGGGACTACTGCCAGATGCACGGCGGCGAAGATTCCCAGGAAGAAACACCACAGCAGCGAGGCAAGGCGGGTCGAGTGGATTATGATGTCATCCCACTCCGTCTCCGTCTTGGCTGACCACTGGTGCAGGCGCCTGTAGATGATCATTCTCACCAGGAGCGCCAAGCCGGTAACCACCACCAGTACTCCGACGGGCACCACCACCCGGAGTACTGCGTTCTCGCTGACCTCCCTCAGGAACTCATCCATTTCGAGGACTCCTTTCCGCTGTGGCAGAGGACTTCAGCGCGGCTTGTTGGTGACGCACAGATACACGGCGGACGTGAAAGTCCGCAGGCGCGGTCAACAGCAGCATCAGCAACTTCGCGGCTCGAGGGGTGTGGACTCTACGAGTGGGAATCTCTGATTACCTCTACCTCGGGTGGGAGCGGGGTGGATCAAAGCACCGATGTGCAACCATCCCACGGCCCGATCCGACCGCCATCTTTCTTCTTGTACCTAGCTTTGCGTAATGAATGGTAGCCGACCGCCCTCGGCCACGTCAACCTGCCAATGCAAGGATCTGCGCCATGGAAGACGGCTTGAATGTCTTGGAGTTGAGGAGGTTGCCACTGGCTGCTATAATCTCGCGGAATCACTGAAGCTCACAGCGCGGAGGGCGAGGCGACCGGAGGCAAGCAGATGGGGCTACTCGATTCCATACTCAAGATAAACGTCGAAGAAATGAAGGCGAAGAGAGACCTGCCGGCTCTATTTGGGGCCCTTGGCAACAAGCGCAATGTCTATCTAAGAAGAGACGCTGCCCGAGCGTTGGGCGAACTAGGTGACACGGCGGCCATCGAGCCGCTCGTCGCTGCGCTCAAAGATCCCAAGAGAGAAGTGCGCGACGCGGCCGCCGAAGCCATTGGCAATTTGGGAGGCGATCCAAGGGCGGTGGAGGTGGTGGCAGCGAACCTGAAGAGCAACAGGTCGCTTGAACGCGATGAGGCGGCTTCAGCCCTGGGCAAGATACGACACAAGGCAGGAATTGAGTATCTCCTGCCTGCCCTGAAGGACCAGGACTGTTTCGTCCGGCAGGCTGCCGCAACATCGCTTGGCCAGATAGGCGGCAGTGAGGTCATTGAAGGCTTGTCGCAGGCATTGAAGGATGAGGACAAGGATGTCCGGGGAGCTGCGGTGTCAGCGCTGGGAGAGATCGGGTCTGATACGGCAGTGGCACTGCTGACGCAATCCCTGCGCGACGAGAGCGCTATAGTGCGCTACCGGGTTGTGGAGGCGCTCGGCAAGATCGGTGGGCAAGCCGCCGTGGATGCGCTTGTGGCGGCGCTTAAGGATGGGGGGTGGATAAGTCTGCAGACGGGTAAGGCAAACCAGCCGGGCAAGAAGGTCTGGGTGAGACAGAAGGCCATCGAGGTCCTGGCGCAAATCGGGGATGCGCGGGCAGTGGGACCCATAACCGAGGCTCTGAATGACAAGCAGGAACCTGTCCGTCACGCTGCCCAGAGAGCCTTAGAGAGACTCGGTTCCGGCACGGCTGGCTGATGCGTGAGGGCCCTCGCGGACTGATCAGATGGAATCTCGCTCTGCCTGACGACAAGTTCAACAGGAAGGGTCGGGTTGCTCCGCGCCTTTGCAGTCTTGCCACGTGCCTCTTGGCTGCCTCGTAATCGGATTCCCCATCAACACAACCAGCTCCTCTCGAATGCTCGACGCAACTGGACAGGGGCTTGTCACGCGGTAAACCTCGGAATATCATTAGGACAACTGAGGACTCTAAGAGGATCTGGAAGGAGGTTGCAGACCATGATAATGCGCTGGCTTGCTTGCGGTACAGGGAGCGTGCATATTGTAGGGACTTGCCCTGACTGCTACGCCACTCAGGGAGGATTGCTGCTGGGTACCGCCGCTAGTGGGTATGCCGGCAGGATAACGGCAAGGTGCGTCGATTGCGGCAAGACTATCGACTACTACGTCGATGCTGCGGTGGAGAAGATCTGGAAGCTGGACCCGGTAGAATCAAAGGGAGTCAAGGTCGAGCATTGACGCGTAGGGACCCAGTTGGGCAATTGACAGCGGTTGCCAAGTCATCGTTAGGGGTATCCGTCGCGAAGTGGCATAACGCATTTTCCGTGCATTGGGAGCCAGCGCCAGACAGCCAAAACCGATAGTCACCCGCAATGACTTTCGAGCACACTGAGGCTCAGCCTCAGTGTGCTATTTCTAGACGGGTTGTGGTGCCTCCTGATCAAGGGCTGCACAGCATGAACCTCTATCTCGGTGTGGACATCGGGTCTGTTACGGCCAAACTGGCCTTGGTTGACGATGCCGGCCGTTTCTTCGACTCCATCTATCTGCGAACACAGGGCAAGCCGATATGGGCCATACAGGAAGGACTGAAGAGGCTTCGGGCGAAGCTGCCGAGGAACGGTAAGATCAGTGGCGTTGGCGCGACGGGCAGCGGGCGCTATCTGGCAGCTGCCATAGTAGGTGGTGATGTTATCAAGAATGAGATCACGAGCCAGGTGATCGCCACCAGCCGGTTTGTTCCACAGGTGCGGACCATTATCGAGATTGGCGGGCAGGATAGCAAGATCATTCTCCTCAGGAATGGCGTGGTAGCCGATTTCGGCATGAATACTGTGTGTGCTGCCGGAACAGGAAGCTTCCTGGATCATCAGGCTATGCGGCTGAACATCCCCATCGAAGACTTCGGTGAGCGCGCCGTGCGGAGCCGGAGCCCGGTTCGCATCGGGGGGAAGTGCACCGTGTTCGCCGAGTCCGACATGATCCAGAAGCAGCAAATGGGGCATCGCATCGAGGATATCATCTACGGGCTGTGCCAGGCGCTGGCGCGCAACTATCTTGGCAACGTGGGACTGGGCAGGGAGTTGCAGGCGCCGATCGCATTTCAGGGCGGGGTGGCCTTCAACCTCGGCATGGTAAGAGCTTTCAAGGAAGCGCTGGAAACGGAGGAAGTGATTGTACCTCCCCATCACGAGGCGATGGGGGCAATCGGTGCGGCGCTTCTGGTTCTGGAAGAAATGCGGGGGAAGCTAGGCAAGACCTTATTCAGGGGCTTTGCCGTCTGTGATGCTGAGTACACCACCAGGCCCTTCGAATGCCGGGCGTGCCCGAACCTCTGTGAGATGGCCGAGATATCACTGGCCAGTCAGGTCATCGCGCGGTGCGGAGGCCGCTGTGACATGTGGGAGCAGAAGCCCGCGCCCCGCAGCGTGGCGGTGTAGTCTTAAGAGGCTGCGGACGGATGTCAGGAACTAGGCGCCAGCCGAGAATAATAGTCACGGTAGTCTATGACGCCCGCAGCCCCAGGTGCGAGGCGCGTTGTGGCCTGGACCTCTCCTCACCCGAGATCTTCAAGTCGACCGTTGCCGTCCTGCGCCAGCTCTTTGGGAGCGAAGTGAAGCTTGAATGCGTAGGCCTCGATGCTGTAAAGGCCGGGCCGTTGGCCGCGATAGGCGAGCGACTGAAGACCGGCGAGCTTGTCCTGCCTTTGCTGCTGATCAATGGAAAGCCGCGGATATCGGGGTACTTTGATCTGCATTCACTCCAGGAAGTCATACGGACCGAAATAGAGATGGCTGCCTCGTGAGGCAGCCATCTCCGGCGACTTCGCACCCCGGTACTACCGGCCCTTCCAGACCGGCTTCCGCTTCTCGGCGAAGGCCCGTGGACCTTCCTTGGAATCCTCAGTCTGGGCCAGCCGCTTGCTCATCTCGATCTCCATCTTGAGCCCTTCGGCGAGGCTTACTTCAATGCCGCGCAGCGCCAGTTCCTTCACCGCCCTGACCGCGCATGGGCCGTTCTCGCAGATGCGGGCGGCGAGCGCCTCTGCCTCCGGCATGAGTTGAGCCAGCGGGACCACCTTGTTCACCAAGCCGATGCGGTATGCCTCCTGGGCGTCGATGAAATCACCGGTGATCAGCATCTCCATGGCTTTGCCGAACGGTACCAGCCTGATGAGCTTCTGGGTGCCGCTGTTCGCCGGGATTACGCTCTGCTTTACCTCAGCCAGTCCCAGCCTGGCGGTGTCGGCGGCAATCCTGATATCGCAGGCCATGGCCAGTTCCAGGCCACCGCCGGTGCAGATGCCGTTTATGGCGGCGATGACCGGCTTGTAGTTCTCCAGTCCGCGCATGGGGTTGATCTCGGGCAGGGGCTGGGCGGGGCGCTTGTCCTCCGGTATCTTCATCCACTCCATTACTTCCTTGAGGTCCTGGCCGGACGAAAAGGCCTTGTCACCTGCAGCGCTGACTATGGCTACCCAGACCTCGGGATCATCGCGGAAGTCTATCCAGGACTTCACCAGGCCGTCCCACATCTCGGCGTTCATGGCATTGCGTGCCTCGGGGCGGTTCAGGATGATATGGGCCACTCTCCCCTTCTTTTCATAGATAAGTGCGGGCATTCCCTCAACCTCCTTCTAGTTGCAGTTGTGCTTAATTCTACGCCAAAAGGCCCCGACCCACCAAAGGGTGCTTCGAGGACCTGCCGCCGCGTTGATCTTGGGACAGTCGTTCCCTCTCGTCGTCGACGTTTCGGCCAAGCACGAGGTTATGTTATACTGAAAATCGGATACCCACTCGAGGAGGAACGCCATGGATGCTGCGATCAAAGAGTTAAAGAAGAACGTCGTGATCAAGGCGGTGAAGGGGCTGTACCGGGGTCAGACGAGGATAGACGATGATGCTGGGTACCGGGCGGAGGTGAAGGTTTGTCTGGAGCGGGCGAGGCTGATCACCCAGTCGTATAAAGAGACGGAAGGCGAGCCCATGGTAATGCGGCGGGCCAAAGCCCTGAAGAAGATCCTGGAGGGGATGACCATCTACATCCAGGACAAAGAGCGGTTGGTGGGGAACATGGCCTCGGACCCGAAGTCTCTGCCGCTGTATCCGGAGTTGTACTGGCGGTGGTTGGAGAAGGCCCTGGACAACGAGTACCAGCATCTTCTGGACGATGAAGGCAAGAAAGAGCTGAAAGAGATCAACAAATACTGGGCGAAGATCTCGGTGCACGGGATGGAGCGGAACCTGGTGCCGGAGAGCTACAAGCCCTTCACCGGATACACGCCGGTGAGTGTTTTCAGCTACACCTGGGACATGGTGCTGCCCAACTACGAGAAGATATTCCGGGTGGGGCTGAAGGGGATCATCAAGGAAGCGCAGGACAAACTGAAGGAGATTGGGAAGGACACCGACCTGGATGCCCGGGAGTATCTCAGCCAGAAGAGGTTTCTGGAGGCGGCCATCATCAGTCTGCAGGCGGCCATTGATTTTGCCAAGAGGTATGCCAAGCTGGCGCGGGAGAAGGCGGCGGTAGAGAAGCGTCCGGAGGAGAAGAAGCGGCTGGAGAAGCTGGCGGAGATCTGCGAGTGGGTGCCGGAGAACCCGTGCCGGACGATGCACGAGGCCATGCAGTGCTTCTTCCTGATCCATTTGATTGTGGGGTTCATCGAGCTGCCGTCGGTAGGTTGCGGGGTGAGGCTGGACAAGATCATGTACCCCTACTACAAGAAGGACCTGGACGAGGGGCGGATCACGAAAGAGGAGGCCCTGAACCTGATAGAGTCCCTGTGGATCAAATTTGAGGAGATGGGCTTCATCCATCCGCCGCGGCTGTTCGGCTCGGCTGGAGGCGGGCTGGCGTGGCAGAACGTGACGCTGGGCGGCGTGGATGCTGATGGCAAGGATATCACCAATGATCTCTCCTACATGATACTGGAGGCCACCAAGGAGCTGCACTCGGTGCAGCCGCCGCTCTGCTTCCGGTACCATGACAAGACGCCGCGGGCGCTGGTATTGAAGGCCATCGAGTGCATCCGGAGCGGGGTGGCGCAGCCGGCGTTCTTCAACGACAAGATGATGATTCCGTATCTCTTGGACCGGGGGATACCGCTGCATGATGCGCGGGACTACGGCATCAGCAACTGCATGTCATGGATCATACCGGGCAAGGCCATGGTGTACCGGCAGGGGATGGGGATGTTCAGCTTCACCAACTGCATGATGCTGGCGTTAAACCAGGGGGTGGACTGGCTCTCTGGGCAGAAGGCGGGGGTGCCGACGCCGGACCCGCTGACCTTCAAGTCCATTGATGACATCATCGAGGCCACCTTCCAGCAGTTCAACTTCTACATGGAGAAGGAAGTCTACATCAACAACATTGCCGATGCGCTGTACCAGGAGTACCTGCCGCGGCCGCTGATCTCGGCGCTGAGTGACGAGTGCATCCAGAGGGGGAAGGATATCCGGGACTACTACTACTTCCACCGCAACTACGTCATGCCCACGGGGGTGAACAACGTAGCGGACTCGCTGGCGGCGATCAAGAAGTTTGTCTTTGAAGAGAAGAAGATCACCATGGCGCAGTTACTGGAGGCCATGAAGAAGAACTTTGAGGGGCAGGAAGAGCTGCGGCAGATGCTGCTTTCGGCGCCCAAGTTCGGCAATGATGATGACTATGTAGACAGCATTGCCGAGAAGATCCACTTCCGCATCCTGGAAGAGACGCGGAAGTACACCACGTACTATGGCTATCCGTACGACACTGATGGGACCAACGCCTCGGTGGGGTACTTCCTGGGCTTTGATGTGGCGGCGACTCCGGACGGGCGGAAGGCGCGGGAGCCGCTGCATGATGGGACGATATCGCCGGTACAGGGGCGGGACAAGAAGGGACCGACGGCGGTGCTGAAGTCGGTGGGGAAGGTAGATCCGCTGCTGTCCAACAACCACCTGTTCAACCAGCGGTTTGCGCCGCAGTATCTGGATGGGGAGAACCGGGAGATCTTTGCCGACTACCTGAAGACGTGGTCGGACCTGGGGATACACCACATTCAGTTCAACGTGATCGATCCAGAAATCCTGAAGGATGCGCAGCAGCATCCGGAGAAGCACACCGACCTGATCGTGAGGGTGGCGGGCTATGCGGCATACTTTGTGGACCTGACCAAGACCCTGCAGGATGACATCATCGCCAGGACGGAGCAGACCTTCCAGCAAAGGTGAATAGCCAGGCCGGTGCGTCCGGCCTGAGGTTAAGAAGAATCTGAGAGGAGGGAGCCCGAAGGTTATGGAACTGACTGAAGTCAAAGCCATCGATACCATGTGCCGGGCCGGCTATGCTGGCATCGTCACCGAGGAAGAGTGGAAATACACCTGGAGCTTCTATGAATCCCAAGCGTGTGTGAAAGGCACCTTCGGAGGCGTGCTGAAGAAGCTGGGGGTTCCGGAGAAGGACGGATGGAAGGTCGTAGCCTCGCAGTACAAGCCGTCCGTGGAAGAAATGATCAAGGAGATGGATGCCATCGGCGTGGAAAAGGCCTTCGTCGATCAGCAGTACATCTGGTCGCGGCGCGAGAACAAGCTGGTGACCGGCTTCGAATTGAAGCGGATCGTCGACCTGGTGGAAAAGGGCAAGGGCCGGATCATCGGCGGCGCCAGCTACAATCCCTGGAGAATTGAGGAGAGCCTCAAGGATCTGGAGACCGCCGTCAAGGAGCACGGCTTCAAGTATGTCTGGTTCCATCCGAACAGCTTTGGCCTGAAGGCAAGCGATGCCAAGTGCTATCCACTATATGCAAAGTGTGTGGAGCTGGGGATACCGGTGACGTTCCAGACAGGACACTCTGCCGAGCCGCTGCCCAGCGAGGTGGGGCGGCCCATGTATGCCGATGAAGTGGCCATGGACTTCCCCAACCTGGTCATGGTGCTGACGCACACCGGTTGGCCGTGGATCGATGAATGGATCTCCATGATCTGGCGGCACCCCAACGTATACGGCAACATCGGTGCTTACTATCCTTCAGGCCTGCACAAGCCGACGATTGACTTCATGGACGGGCCGATCGGACGCACCAAAGTCGTTTGGGCCACCAATGGCTTCGGGTTGACGCGCTGCAAGAAGGAGTTCATCGAGTTGCCGATCAAGGACGACAACAAGAAGCGCATCCTCCGCGACAACGCCATCAACATCTTCAAGCTGTAGGGCCTACTTTCGAGCAAGGCAGTGCGCGGCCCCGGGTCTGTTCCGGGGCCGCGCTCCATCTGGTGCGCTCAGGGTCTGGGTTCTAAAGAAGGCGGGGTTGGCGAGAATGCACTCCGCGGATGGCTGTCGATTTCGCCTCATCACAAACGGTGTGTTCATACTTTGACAGCCGGGGGTCGCTGCAGGACAATAGGGCCACGGTCTCTCGGTCCAATCGCGGCGTGATCCGCAGCCCGCGCGAGAAAGGGGAAGTCATGTTCCAGACGAGAATCACCCAGATGCTGGGCATCAAGTATCCCATCGTCGGCGGGACGATGGCGTCTATCTCTAACGCTGACTTCGTGGCTGCTATTTCTGAGGCCGGCGGCATCGGCGTTCTGAACTCGGTCATGTATCAGACGAAAGACGAGTTCGCCGCTGCTCTGGACCGGGTCAGGAAACTCACCGACAAGCCGTTCGCCGTCAACCTCAACTTCTTCCCCGCCCGGTTCCCTGTCTCCCAAAGCGAGTACACGGAAGTCATGGGGCGGAAGGGCGTCAAGGTGGTGGAGACGTCTGGACACACGGCACCGCCGCTGGAACTCTGCAAGAGATTCAAGGAACTGGGAATGATCTGGATACACAAGTGCGCCGGAGCGCGCTACGCGGTGAAAGCGGAGTCTCTGGGGGCGGATATCGTCACCGTCGTGGGGTATGAGAATGGCGGCGCAGTGGGGAGACTGGAAATCGGGACGCTGGTAATGGTGCCCACCGTTGCCCAGAGGCTGAAGGTGCCGCTCATCGGAGGGGGAGGGGTGGTCGACGGCCGCAGCATGCTGGCCGTCCTGGCTCTCGGAGCCGAGGGCGTGATCATGGGGACGCGGCTCCTGGCGACGCAGGAGTGCCCGATTCACTCGAAGCTGAAGCAGGCGCTGATCAACGCCACAGAGGTGGACACCATGGTCATCATGCGCACCGTGGGTGCGCACCGGGTGTGGATCAATGAGACCGCAAAGAAGTGCGCCGATGTCGAGGCGATCGGCGCCAGTTTCGAGGAGATACTAAATCTCGTGTCAGGCGAGAACAGCCGCAAGGTCTACTACGAGGGTGAGCTCGACCGCGGCGTCGTGCCCTGCGGCCAGGGAGTCGGCCAGATACACGATATTCCCACGGTCAAGGAACTCTTCGACGGCATGGTCAAGCAGGCCTCGGACATAGCTAACAGACTGGCAAAGAGCTAGACGGCGCAGTCCGCCGCTGGCGGACCGGGGGTTGGGGTGCCCCAAGTGTCTCCTCCTGCTTCTGCCAAGACTGGGGAGTCAAAGGGGGTCGATCACATGGGAGAATACCAGGACATACGCTTCAATTTGAATGATGGCGTGGCCGTCATCGAGCTGCACCGCCCCGACCATCTCAACGCCTACAGTGGCCGTATGGGGATGGAACTGGGCGACGCCTACCGGAGGTGTGACCAGGATGATTCGGTCAGGGCTGTGGTGTTGACCGGCGCCGGAAAGGCCTTCTGTGCCGGCGCCGACATGAGTGCTGGAGAAGAGACATTTGCCAAGCAGGACGAAAGGAGCTTCAGTGCCGCCGGAGTCGACCCGCCGGCGTGGGAGGTGCGCAAGCCCGTGATCGCTGCCATGAACGGTCATGCCGTGGGCATTGGCCTGACCTTGGCGCTCCAGTGCGACATGCGCCTTGCGGCGAATGAAGGTCAGTACGGAGTGCTGCAGGTGCGGCGGGGAATCATGCCGGATGGCTACTCCCACTGGACGCTGCCCCGGCTGGTGGGGACGGGGTGGGCGGCCTACCTTCTGCTCACCGGCCGCCGCGTCAACGGCATGGAAGCCGCTGCGATGGGGCTGGCCCTACGCAGCCTGCCGTCTGCTGAAGTGCTGCCCGCTGCCCTTGAGATTGCCCGCGACATCGCCAAGAACACCGCGCCGCTTTCGGTGGCCATTGCCAAGCGACTCATGTGGGAAAGCTTGATGCTCTCTCCAGGCGAGGTGGGCCGCCGGGAGACGGAGTTGCACCACCATCTGATGGGCAAGTCCGATGCCATCGAAGGTGTAATGGCGTGGCTGGAGCGGCGGACACCGCAGTGGAAGCTCAGTGCGACAAAGGACTGGCCGGAGTGGCCGACAACGCTGGATCGATGAGAGAAGGTGCATCATGGATGTGATCGAAGCCATAGAGTCCCGCAAGAGCATCAGGGCCTTCCGTCCTGATCCGGTGCCGAAGGAAATACTGACCAGGATCCTGGAGGTCGCGGTGCGAGCTCCTTCCACCGACAATACTCAGCCTTGGGAGTTCGCCATAGTCACGGGGCCAATCCTTGATGGGTTGAAGAAAGCCATGTCCGAGAAGATGGGCGCACCCACGGAGTTCACACCGGATATCCCCTTCCCTATCCTGAGCTACAAGCCACCCTATCTGGACCGTTCAAAGAAGCAGGGGAAGAAGGTTTTCGAATCGATGGGCATCGCCAGGGATGACTGGCCGAGGAGAATGGAGTGGTATCGCTACATGGCCCGCTTCATGGATGCACCCGTCGGCCTGATCCTGTACGTTGAGCGCTACCTCGGCGCCTATGCCATTCTTGATGCCGGCCTCTTTCTGGAAAACCTCATGTTGGCGGCCATGAACTATGGGCTGGGCACTTGCACTCAGATGGCTGTGGTTCTCTACCCGGACATACTGCGCAGGGCCTTGAACATCCCCGAGTCAAAGCTGATTCTCTGCGGAGTGGCGATTGGCTACCCTGACGAGAATGCCCCGGTGAATCAGTTCCGCAGTGAACGGGAGCCGCTGGACAGCTTTGCCACCTGGTACGGGTTTGATTGAGCGTGCATGACTTGCTTCCTTCGTGCTGCGTCAAGTGCGTGGGCTAGAAAAGTTCCGCCAACTGTATCAGGACGCCATTTGAACCGCGCGGATTCACGAAGACAAACTTCATCGTTCCTATTGCTGTGTCGAGTGTGACCGGAGCAGACGAAGTGAATCGAAGGCCCTTGCTCTTCATATCTGCCATCACCTGCTCAATGCCGGTGACCTTGAAGGTCATGTGTTGCAGTCCTTCACCGTTCCGCTCGATGAACCTGGCTATCGGGCCATCAGATCCGATAGGCTCCATGACCTCAATGAGGAAATCGCCCAACCTCAGAATGCGGTACCTCATGCCAAGAGGCGGGTAAGCCACCGCCTCACCGGGCACCAGGCCGAGGGCATCGCCAATCATCATCGCTGTCCTGTCCATCTCCTTTGTGGCGATGCCGATCTTCATGATACCTTCAATTCCCATCTATGGCCTCTTCTGATCCTTTTCAAGTATCCAGAGAAGTGCGCGTCCACATGGTTCAGAGTCCGTGCTGTGGCGCCCCGCCTTGCTTCTCCTGGAGCCACGCTCCTGTCCCAATCTGTTTCCGCCGGCGTAGGTCAGACTGCCGCGCCTCAAGGGACTTTCGGGCTTCCTCGTCGCTGACAGAGGGATCACGCATATCCAGGAACACTTGGCAAGGGAAGTCCGGGCACAGTCCACAGTGTTCAAGATGCCTGGTGTTCCGGCAGCAATCATGCAGCGGGCAGACCTTCACGCCGTACTCGGCAGTCCAGAAAGGCTTCCCGTCGACGTATCCGCACCCCTGGCATTGTCTGTTCAACAGATCGCACGAACCGCAGTAGATGCCGCACACCGGGGCGTATTTCCAGTTGTGTTTTGTCCCCAATACTCTCTCCCTCTCTGCAACCCGTGGTGCGACAAGCTTTCCTTAGCGAGAAGAGCGTTCTCACGCTCCATCGCGGGTCCTATATCTCGTGCCTGCCCTCCAGGGCCCTGGCCATGGTGAGCTCGTCGGCATACTCCAGATCGCTGCCGAACGGAAGTCCCCTCGCCAGCCGCGTGACTCTCACGCCGAGAGGCGCGATCAGCCGGCCGAGGTACATAGCTGTCGCCTCTCCCTCGAGATTGGGGTTGGTGGCTACGATCACCTCCTTCACCGGACCATCCTTCAGACGTTCGAGGAGTCCTTTGATCTTGAGATCCTCAGGCCCCACGCCATCCATCGGTGACAGCACGCCGTGCAGCACATGATACAGGCCGTTGTACTTGCGGGTGCGCTCGACTGCCAGCAGGTCGAGCGGCTTCTCCACCACGCAGATGCGGCTGCGGTCCCGCCCCTGGTCCCGGCAAATCGAGCACGGGTCAGCCTCGGTGAAATTGTGACAGATGCTACACAGGATGACTTTTTCTTTGACCGCCAGGATGGCCTCGGCCAGGGCTCTCGCCTGTTCTTCGGGGATCCGAAGGAGGTAGTAGGCCAGGCGCTGCGCGCTCTTGGGACCGATGCCGGGGAGCTTGTGCAGTTCCTCAATCAGGCGGGACACCGGCTGTGCAATTGGAACAGAATCAGTATCCAAGTTTCACCCGGCCTTGTCCTTCTACATGCCCGGCAGTTTCAGCCCGGCGGTGACTCCGCCCAGGCGCTCCTGCGCCAGTTGCTGCGACTTTTCCATCGCTTCGTTCACCGCCGCCAGCACCAGATCCTCCAACAGGCTCATGTCATTGGTGTCAACGGCTTCCGGAGATATCTTGATGGACTGGAACTTCTGGTTACCGGTGATGACAATCTTTACCGCGCCACCGCCGGCGCTCACCTCCAGGTTGGTGTTGGCCAGCTCCTCCTGGGTCTTGGCCAGCTTCGTCTGCATGTCCTTAATCTGGCGCATCAAGTTCTTGTTCATCATCGCTTCTCTTCTCCTTCTGTCATTGACGGATCCTCAACGACGCTGGCTATCCTAGCGCCATGCTCCAGGGCTGCCTTCACCAAAGGGATATCCTCGACTTTGCGTTTGGGCTTTGGCTCCTTGGTCTTGAGCACGCACCTGATCTTGTTGGGACTGCCGAATTTCTCAGCCAGCTTCTTCTCCACCATGCGGGTGTACTTGGCGTCTTCGATCTTGTTCTTGTGGAATTCGTGGTGGAAAGCCAGCACGAGCGTTTCGCCTTCTATGGCTTCCGGTTCGCAGGCATTCCGCAGAAAAGCGTCCAGGCTGCCACTCGAGCCCACACCCCGCAGCGTGTTCACGAAGTCCCCCCATTGGCTCTTCACCCGCTCCAGCTCAGACGGCACCGCCGTGGGATGGGGCGGCTCTCTTGGCGTTTCAGGTGGGGGTGTGGGGGAGGAGGGCCTCTCTACTGGAGCCTCTGTGACTGCTATATCCTTCTTCTCGGAGGCCCGTTCGGGGGTGGGGGCTACAGGCCGGGGCGGTGGGGTCTCTGCTCTGCGGGGCGCCTCCGTCGCTGGCCGGATAGGTGGGGCTGCCTTGGCTTCCTTCGATAGGATGCTCTCCACAAGCGCCAGCTCCAAGGGCAGTGACGAATACTCCTTGGAGCGCAGGTCGATCTGACCGAACAGTCTGAGGGCCCTCACAATGTCCTCCATGGTCATTCTCTCTGCAAGTTGCTTCACCTCCGCCAGATCGTCTGCAGCAATATCAACGGAAGCCTCCGCTCCGGATTTGACCAGCAGCATATTCCGCAGGTATTCGACCAGTCCCCGGTTGAACTGTAGGAGGTCCAAGCCGTCAGCCACCAGACTGTTTATGGTGTCCAGCCCGGCAGAGACATCCCTGTTCGCGATGTGTTCCACCAGTCCCTTCACCCGGGAATCTGCGGTGACTCCGAGCATATCCTGCACTTGGGTAATGTCAATCTGGCGGCCGTAGTAAGCCACGAGTTGCTGCAGCAAGTTCTCGGCATCACGCAGGCTTCCGGAAACGCTCCTGGCGATGAGTTTCAAGGCCTGAGGCTCGATGATGATGTCCTCCTGTTGGCAGACATGAGAGAGCTTGGAAATCACGGCATCGTGCGAAAGCCGGCGGAAATCGAATCTCTGGCAGCGGGAGAGTATCGTCGGCAGCAGCTTATGCGGCTCAGTGGTCGCCAAGACGAAAATGGCATGAGGAGGCGGCTCCTCCAGCGTCTTCAAGAGTGCGTTGCAGGCGTCAGTGGTAAGCATGTGCACTTCGTCGATGATGTAGACCTTATAGCGGGCGCTGTTGGGCGCAAACTTTACCCTCTCACGAAGCTCCCGAATGTCGTCGATGCCGCGGTTGCTGGCCGCGTCGATCTCGATCACATCCAAAGCGCTGCCGTTGGTCGTGGCCAGACACTGCGTGCAAGCGTTGCATGGTTCGCCTCTGCCGTTGTTAAGGCAGTTCACTGCCTTCGCCAGGATGCGTCCGGTGCTGGTCTTGCCGGTCCCTCTCGGGCCGCAGAAGAGATAGGCGTGGGCAACACGGCCACTCTCCAGCGCATTGAGCAAGGTCCTGGTGACGTGCTCTTGCCCTACCACGTCAGCCAGAGTCTGGGGCCGCCACTTCCGGTAAAAAACCTGAGAAGTCATCGCTGATCCTGATCAGTCCGTTTCTGAAACGCGGCAAGCACTCTCCGTTCGAAGGACCTCATCTCCCGTCTGCGGGAAGGCTTATCATGGTCATAGCCCAGAAGATGCAGCACTCCGTGAACGACCAGCAGCGCCAATTCATCCTCCACAGGGTGTTCTCTCTCTGCTGCCTGCTTCACTGCCTTTGGATAGGAGACGATCACCTCACCCAGATGCGTCATCTCTTCCGGGGGCATCACGAATGCAACCGGCGCATTGCCGCAACTATCTGCCTCAAGTGCGAAAGACAGGACATCGGTTGTCCTATCCTGACCGCGATAGGTCTTGTTCAGCTCGCGGACGGCGGCATCGTCCGTGATGAGCAGGCTCAGTTCCACCTTGTTTCCGGCGCCGTGCGCGGCAAGCGTCTCCTTGACCAGCGAGCGCAGCCACTTCTTATCAATACGCCGCTGAAACTCCCTGTCAATGCGAATCGCCAGTCTCACGGTGGGACAGTCTTCCTTCAGCCGGATCAACGGCCCAGCGCTGCCTGTAGTGCGTCCCCCAGCGTTTCCACCGGCACGATCTCCATACCTTGCGGTGGGTTGAGCGCTCTAAGTGAGGCCGCAGGGCCCAGGCATCGGTTGAAGCCCTGCCTCGCTGCATCGGCAATCCGGCGCTCCATCTGCGGTATACCCCTGACCTCGCCGCTGAGGCCTAGCTCCCCGATCACCACTGTGCCGCGCTCCACCTCCTTGTCTCTGAAGCTCGAGGCTATGGCCAGGGCCACCGCCAGGTCGGCGGCTGGCTCACTGGTCTTCAGCCCGCCGACCGCATTCACAATTATATCCTGATTGGACAGCCTCAGCCCAGCCCGCCGCGAAAGCACGGCAATGATCAGGAGGAGGCGGTTGAGGTCAATCCCGTTGGCCGTGCGCCGCGGCAGGCCGAAACTGGTGACCGACGTCAGTGCCTGTATCTCCACCAGCAGGGGACGCGTGCCCTCGAGCGTCGAAGTAACCACGGACCCCACCGCCCCTTGCGAGTGGTGGGACAGAAAGACCTCGGCCGGGTTCTCCACCTCCACCAGGCCATGCTCCTTCATCTCGAAGACGCCCACCTCGTTCGTCGAACCAAACCGGTTCTTGACGCAGCGCAGCAGACGGTAGGAACTGAAAGACTCTCCCTCCAAATAGAGCACGACATCCACCATGTGCTCCAGGACCTTGGGCCCCGCGATAGCCCCTTCCTTCGTAACATGGCCCACGATCAGAATGGGTACCGCCGCTGGCTTGGCCCACTGCATCAGCCTCAGCGTGCATCCCCGCACCTGGGAAACACTGCCTGCCGCTCCCTCCAGGTCGTTCAGGAACACCGTCTGTATGGAGTCGATCACGCCCAAAGTTGGTGACAGCTCTGCCATCCTCTGCAGAATTGCTTCCAGATCGGTCTCCGGGATAATGAAGAGCCCTTCGCCCTTGATGCCCAGCCGGTCTGCCCGCAGCTTCGTCTGCTGCAAGGACTCCTCGCCAGATGCGTAAACTACTTTCCGGCCTTCACCGGCGATCATTGCCGACATCTGAAGCAGGAGGGTGGACTTGCCAATTCCCGGATCACCGCTGATGAGGATCAGCGAGCCGGGCACAATACCCCCGCCGAGAACGCGGTTCAACTCATGGAAGGGCAATGGCAGCCGGGGGGCCTGTCCAGTAGACACCTGAGAGAGCTCCGAGACCGTGGGCTCTGCAGCTCTAACGGAACCGGAAGGGGTTTTCGAAGTGCTGACCGTTGTCTCCACCAGGCTGTTCCAGCTCTGACAGCCAGGACACCGCCCGAGCCACTTGAGGCTTTCCTTCCCGCATTGCTGGCAGATGAAGACCGTCTTGCGGGCTTTGTCCACTTTCTGCGTCTTCCCAAAAAGGGGAGCACCTCTCCGGGCTCCCCTTCTGCTCTGCTAAGTTCAGTTGCTCTGGTGGTCTACGTAGGAGTTGCCGAGGGTTTCGTGCCTGCTGAAACCTCATCGGTCTTGTGGTCCAGTTGGACGGTTATGTCATCACCCTCGCGGTCGAGGCGGATCGTGTCCCCTGGCTTGATCTCGCCGTGCAGCAGGATATCGGACAGCTTGTCCTCTACCATGGTCTGAATCACCCGGCGAAGGGGGCGGGCGCCGAAAGCCTCATCGTAGCCTTTCTGGCTCAGCAGCTCCTTGGCTGCCTCGGATACCGCCAAGCCGACGCCGCGCTCAATAAGCTGGGCCTTGACCGGACGCAGCATGAGGTCGACGATCTGCCGGATGTGCTCCTGCGTGAGGTGGTGGAAGACCACGACGCCGTCGAGCCGGTTGATGAATTCCGGCCTGAAGGTCTTCTTCAGTTCCTCGAGCAGCTTTTCCTTCATCCTCTCGTAGGAACGCTGCCTTGACTTGCCTTCATCGGCGCGGCTCACGAATCCCATTACCGAGTCCTTCTTGATCAGCTCCGCTCCGATGTTACTCGTCATGATGACAATGCTGTTCCGGAAATCCACCTTCCTACCTTTGGCGTCGGTCAAATGACCATCGTCGAAGATCTGCAGGAGGATGTTGAACACATCGGGGTGTGCCTTCTCAATCTCGTCGAGGAGGATGGCACAATAGGACTTCCGCCTGATGGCCTCGGTCAATTGCCCGCCTTCGTCGTAGCCCACGTATCCTGGAGGAGCGCCCACCAGGCGGGCTACGCTGTGCCTCTCCATGAACTCGGACATGTCGAGGCGGATCAGGGCATCCTCGCTGCCGAACATGAATTCGGCGAGAGCCTTGGCCAGCTCGGTCTTGCCCACACCGGTCGGCCCTAGGAAGATGAAGCTGCCGATCGGGCGTTTGGGATCCTTGAGACCCGTGCGCGCCCTCCTCACTGCCTTGGCTACGGTGGTGATAGCCTCGTCCTGCGACACAATCCTCTTGTGCAGTTCCTCTTCCATATGCAGCAATCGTGTCGCTTCATCAGTCGCCAGCCTGGAAGTGGGGATCCCGGTCCACATGCTGAGTACCTCAGTGATGTCGGCTTCGGTTACCTGAGGTCTCTCGCTGCTGATATCGGCCTTCCAGTTGCTTTCCAGTTGCTGCACCTTCTCCGCCAGATGAGCTTCCCGGTCCCGCAGTTCCACAGCGTATTCATATTGCTGGGCGGCGATGGCCGCCTCTTTGTCCCGGCGCACGCTCTCGAGGGCCATCTTGGCCTCTTTCAGACCAATGGGTATGGCCCCCATCTTCAGCCGCACGCGGGACGATGCCTCGTCCATCAAGTCGATGGCTTTGTCCGGCAGGAAGCGGTCAGCTATGTACCGCGATGCCAGATTCGCTGACGATCTGATGGCATCATCGGTAATCGTCACCTGATGGTGTTCTTCGTAGCGTTCCTTGACGCCGCGCAGTATCTCTATGGTCTGCTCGACGGTGGGCTCTTCCACCAGGACCGGCTGGAACCGCCGCTCCAGAGCCGCGTCCCTCTCAACATGTTTCCTGTAGTCATCCAGGGTTGTGGCACCGATGCATTGCAGTTCGCCCCTCGCCAGAGAGGGCTTCAGGATGTTGGCGGCATCCACGGCACCCTCGGCGGCGCCGGCGCCGACTATAGTGTGCATTTCATCGATGAAGAGGACGCAATTGCCCGCGCTCTTCAGCTCTTCGATGACTTTCTTCAGCCGCTCTTCGAACTCGCCGCGGTACTTTGTGCCGGCGACCAGTGATCCCATGTCCATGGTCACCACGCGCTTGCCCTGCAGCGTGTGCGGCACTTCACCGGCCACGATCCGGTGGGACAGGCCTTCCACGATGGCAGTCTTCCCGACTCCGGGCTCTCCTATCAGAACCGGATTGTTCTTGGTGCGTCTGGAGAGTATCTGAATGACGCGCTGGATTTCCTTGTGCCGCCCGATGACCGGGTCCAGCTTGCCCGCACGCGCCATAGCCGTGAGGTCTAGGCCCAGTTGATCCAAGGTAGGTGTCTTGCTCGTACTGCGGGGTGACTGCTGCGATTGCATAGCGCCCTGGTTAAGGATGCGCGTCGTCTCCGCCCGGGCGCGCTCAAGGCTGACCCCGAGGCTCTCCAACACCCCGCCCGCCACGCCTTCGCCTTCACGCAGCAGCCCGAGGAGCAGATGCTCGGTACCAACGTAGCTGTGGTTCAGGCGGCGCGCCTCATCGACGGCCAGCTCGATCACCTTCTTGGCTCTTGGTGTCAAGCCGACTTCGGCAGAGGTGGTCTTCCCCCCGCGGCCGATGATGAATTCCACCGCGGAGCGGACCTTGTTCAGGTCAACATCCAGATTCTGGAGGACTTTGGCCGCGACGCCATCGGTCTCTCTCACCAGTCCGAGCAGTATGTGTTCGGTGCCGATGTAGTTATGATTGAAGCGCTGCGCTTCTTCCTGAGCGTACGTCAGGGCGCGGCGTGCTCTTTCGGAGAACTTTTCAAACCTGCTCGCCATTCGTACCTCACCCGCTCTCAATATAGCACACCAAGGGGCAAAAGGAAAGCAGTTTTGTTCATCAACTTCGCTCGGGATTTGTGATTGGCCGCCTCTTGTCCTGCAATTATAGCCAGCCTGTCAATCTCTCCTGTACGGACACGGTGGGCTGGAAGATCACCAGACATTCACTGAGCGGACTGCCAAGCGCTATGGGTTCGCGCCGCCAAGTGTGCCGTGGCCGTTGGCAAACCTGGCTGAGTCTCGTGCGAACCTTCTAGCTTCGTTGGCCTGACATGTGCCGGATGTGCCCCGGCCAATTGCTTTTTCCAGCGCCAAGCAATACACTAAGATGGCGCGAACGGACGGATACTTTGGCAGTGGCAAGGAGGAGTGAGTCAATTGGCAAAGCTGGCTAATGTGGAGCGAAGGCGGTTGCGTAACAAGTCGGTGCGCTCCGCCGTCAAGACTGGCCTGACCAAGGCTCAGAAGCTGATCGCCAAGAAGCAAGCCAAGCCGGACAGCCCAGAGGTTGTTCAGGTGGTGAGCCTGCTGGATAGAGCAGTCAAGAAGGGCGTGATTCATCGCAATCAGGCTGCCAGGCGCAAGTCACGACTGATGAAGAAGCTGAATCGGATGAAGGAAAGCTAGATCGCCTGTCCGGTTCGAGGGGCGAGGGCATCAAACGTTCAGCAGCCGATTGACAAAGGTGTGCTCGCAATGCTATCATTTCTATTGCTCCTGATTGACAGGCCGCACGGCTTGTCCTAGAATAACAGGTTGTTCGTTATTCGAAGCACCAGCACATTAAAAAGTGAATAGTGGCGTTTTGTTGACCAACCAACGGTATTGCTCTTGGTGGAAAGGTCAAGCTACTAAGGGCACGTGGTGGATGCCTCGGTGTACAGGGCCGAAGAAGGGCGTGGCGAGACTGCGATAAGCCTCGGGGAGCTGTCTAGCAAGCTTAGCCGG
>JAUCPZ010000095.1 GCA_030372995.1 Dehalococcoidia bacterium | reverse complement strand
TATGAGGTGATAGAGATGGCAGAGAAGAAATCACCAGCAAGCGGGTGGCCAATCGTCCAGGGAGACTTCCACGCCGGGGACCCCCAGAGTCCCGTCGCGGTCATGACCTGCGGGTCACACCTCGATGAGAAAGCCATCTGCGAAGGCGGAGCCGCTATTGCCGGATCCTGCAAGACAGAAAACCTCGGTCTCGAGAAGGTCATCGCCAACATCATCTCCAATCCCAACATCCGGTTCCTCCTGCTCTGCGGAACCGAGGTCAAGGGGCACCTCGCCGGACAGACCATGGCTGCTCTCCACAAAAATGGCGTCAAGGACGGCAGGGTCGTCGGTGCAGAAGGTGCTATCCCCTTCATCGAGAACCTCAAGGAGGATGCAATCAAGCGATTCCAGGAGCAGGTCGAACTGGTCAACATCATGGAGGCCGAGGATCTCGGCGCCATCAAGGCCAAGATCGCCGAACTCAAGGGTCGTGACCCGGGAGCTTTCGCTGCCGACCCCATGGTCGTCGAGGTCAAGGAGGCAGCAGGCGGCGGTGCAGAGGAGGCCGGTGGTGTTGTCCAGCCGATGTCCGGAGAACTGGCCCTCATTCACGCACGGATGAAAGTAATCGAGAAGATGGTGACAAACATCGGGTACCGCGACAAGTTCGCTGCCGGTGTGTACGCCGGTAAGATCGAGGGTATCATGATCGGTCTCATCGTGTCATTCGCTGTCCTCGGGTTCATGCTGATGGGGTGAGGAAAAATGGCAGAAGAAGGACAGAAAATGGCAGGGCCCATCAGGATGGTTGCCATCGAAAACATGATGGAGAACATCCGCTACAAGGCCCAGTTGATCGCCAGATCAAACAAGTACGACTCTGCACTCCTCGGATCCGGTATCATCGGATTTGCCGCGGGACTGCTGACCGCACTGATCCTGATCGTATTGCCTGCCATTGGTATGAGGTGATAGAGATGGCAGAGAAGAAATCACCAGCAAGCGGGTGGCCAATCGTCCAGGGAGACTTCCACGCCGGGGACCCCCAGAGTCCCGTCGCGGTCATGACCTGCGGGTCACACCTCGATG
>JAUCPZ010000094.1 GCA_030372995.1 Dehalococcoidia bacterium | reverse complement strand
ACCCATCCATTGTCCATGCTTCCCAGGCATAGCGGGCGCACTCCCATCGGATCGCGGACTCCGATCAGAGCCTTTTCGGTGAGCAGAACCAGCGAATATGCCCCCTGCAGCCGCTTCATGGCCGAGGCGATCCTCTCGTCGAGGCTGCTGCCAGGGGAGGAGGCGATCAGATTGGCAATGACCTCGGAGTCGCTGGTCGTGGCGAAACGGTAGCCTTTGTCCTCGAGTTCCTGGCGCAACGGCACCGCATTGATGATGTTGCCGTTGTGGGCCAGAGCCAACTTCCCGTCTGGGGTGTCTACTACTATCGGCTGGGCGTTCGCCAGACGGCTGGAGCCGGCCGTCGAGTACCGGTTATGGCCGATGGCGATAGTCCCGGGGAGGCGGCTCAATGCGGGCTCATCGAACACGTGCGACACCAGCCCCATCCCGGTGTGGAGAAAGATGCCGTTGCCGCTGGTGGTGGCGATGCCGCTGCTTTCCTGGCCTCGGTGCTGGAGGGCGAAGAGGGCAAAAAACGTGAGCCTGGCCACGTCCTCCTTGGGCGCATACACGCCGAAGATGCCGCAGGATTCGTGCAAGCTCACCCTCTTATGTCCTTGCCTCTAACCGCATTCTACACCCTGTTTTCACGACGGGTCAATGCACGCTGGGCCAGCACGGCCCAAATTGACATATGGAACGCCAGAATGTTAGCATTGAGAACGACTCATCAAGTTACGGAGGCAGAATGGCTTACAAGTATGTGAAGTATGAGAAAGAGGGCGAGATCGCCACGATCACGTTCAACAAGCCGGAGAAGATGAACTCATATGTCATCATCTCTGTAGGAGAAGACTTCAAGGAAGTGTTGGACGCGATCACTGAGGCGGAAGAGGATGACGAGATAAAGGTGATCATCTTCAAGGGTGCCGGGCGCTGCTTCTCGGCTGGCCAGGATCTGAGTAAGGTGGGCTTCGTGTACGGTTTCGGCACCAAGAAGGACGATCCGCGCCCCAGCCAGAGGATCAGGCTGAAGATGGACAGAATGGGGATCTGCGAGGGCTACAAGCGTTTCTTCTTGTGCCCCAAGCTGACGATTGCCCAGGTCCACGGCTACGCTCTTGAAGCTGGCCTGATGATCGCCATGCTTTGCGACTTCTTCATCTGCTCGGATGACTGCAAGATGGGCTTCCCTGGCCAGAGAATCGGATTCGCGGGCGGTGGCGAGCACACCTTCGGGCATCTGATGATGACAGTCGGCATGCGCCGGGCCCTTGACCTCTACATCTCGGGCCGCCAGATCGACGGAAAGGAAGCCGAGCGCATCGGCCTGGTGACCAAGTCGGTTCCGGCAGACCAGTTGGAGGCAGAGGTCAAGAAGCTGGCCAAGGAGCTGTGTCTTATGCCGCGCGACGGTATCGCGATCGGCAAGGCGTGCCGCCATCTCTTCTACGACCGCATGGGCCTGACTGACTCCTTTACCTATGCCTACATCACGCATACCCTCTTCACCAACGTGAAGCACGAGCCCGGCGAGTTCAACTTCTTCCGTGAGAGAAGGGAGAAGGGGGCCAAGGCTGCCTTCCACGAGAAAGACGAGATCCGCGAGAAGATATAGCGGGAAGCAGTAAGTTCGGCAGAGCCGGTTGAGGCGGACAGCCGATATACTCAGCAGAGCATCGGGGCAGGGTTGAAACCCTGCCCCGCCTTCATTTTGCTGCTCGACGCGAACCAGCACACACTGCCGTAGTTCTTCAAAGAGAGGTGCTGCCAGCCTTCCAGGGCGTGTCTCCCTAGATAAGGCCCTTCAGTTTGGTGTAGGTCGAGGCCAGCCCTTCAGGGAGAACTCTGGTATCCGCCAGCACGGGCATGAAGTTGGTATCCCCTGACCAACGCGGCACGATATGAGTATGTGCGTGGTCGCTTATTCCTGCCCCGGCGACCTTGCCCAGGTTTATGCCTATGTTGAAGCCAGCAGGCTGAAGGACGTCACGCAGGGCCTTGGTGCATCTTCTGACGATGGTGAAATGCTCCACGAGTTCCTCGTCCGTCATGTCCTCCAGGGTGGCGATATGACGGTAGGGTGCCACCATAAGATGGCCTGGATTATAGGGGAACTTGTTGAGGATCACGAAGTTGAGCTTGCCCCGGCAAAGAATGAGATTACACTCATCGTTGCTCTCCGCGGGTTTCTGACAGAGAATGCAATCGGTGGGCTTCTCCGTAAGGATGAACTCCATGCGCCAGGGCGCCCACATGTGTTCCACTTCGTGTCCCCTCGTGTATTTTAGCTTCGCGGCCGCTGATAGTCAAAGAGGGCCGCAGATTTGATTTCGTGTACCCCAGTCCCTAGAATAGACTCATAGAGTCGGTGCGGGTGGTATGACCACACCATGACCAAGAAGACTGGGCGCCAACCAAGTTGGCTGGACAGGGCCAAGGTAAGAGTCAAGAGGTCGCTGGGCATGAAGGTCATATTGTGTGATACGTGCAAGTGGGATTGGCGCGGCGCCTGCCACCACACCGAGCGGCCCAATGCAACCTGGTGCCCGGATTATGAGAGGCGGGGGACGTAGTCCGTCCCTTGCCCTGCATAACCCGCCACCGGGTGAACAGGCTACTTCCCCACATCCGAAGTGCTGGGGTGCTTGCCGTTGAGTGGCGCCAGGGGACGAAGGCTTCCGCACCCGGGCGTGGAGTTGCTCTTGACAGTATTGAACCGGAATGGCATTGAAGGAGGGAGTGCATCATGGATGCCAGACAGCCAGTGATTGTCAGCGGAGTCAGAACAGCCATCGGTGCCTTTGGGGGAGTGCTGAAGGATTTGGGCGCTGTTGATCTGGGGCACACGGTCATCAGGGAGGTCTTGCAGCGGGCGGGCGTCAGGCCGGTACCGCCGCCTTACGCCAAGGACATAAGGCCCAGCATATCGAGGGACGTGGAGAAGAGCGAGATCGAGGCCAAGTACATGGATTGGGATCAGGCTCTTCGTCCGGTCTACATAGACGAAGTGATCATGGGCAACGTGATCCAGGGAGGCATTGGGCAGAACACCGGCCGCCAGGCGAGCATCAAGGCTGGTGTTCCGCAGGAGACCAATGTCTTCACTATCAATAAGGTGTGCGCCTCAGGCATGAAGGCGGTAGCGCTGGCGGCCCAGGCCATCAGGGCAGGGGATGCTGATGCCATCGTGGCTGGGGGCATGGAGAGCATGACGAATGTCCCCTACGCGCTCCCCAAGGCCCGCTGGGGATACCGCATGGACCTGACTGGCAAGGGAGAGGTCATCGACATGATGGTCTACGACGCGCTGTGGGAGATCCTCTATGGCTACCACATGGGCGTCACAGCGGAGAACATTGCCCGGGACTACAACATCTCACGGCGGGAGCAGGACGAAGTCGGCGCTGAAAGCCACCACCGGGCGATGAAGGCTATCAAGGCCGGCATATTCAAGCAGGAGATCGTGCCGGTGCAGATCGCTCAGAAGAAGGGACCGCCGCTGGCCGTTGACACCGACGAGAGGCCGATGGACACTGATGTAGAGAAGATGAGCAAGCTGCCTGCAGCTTTCGTCAAAGGGGGCACGGTAACCGCGGGCAACGCGTCCGGCATCAACGATGGTGCAGCGGCGCTGTTCATTACCTCGCGGGAGTTCGCCGAGAAGAACGGGCTAAAGATCAGGGCTGCAATCAAGGGCTACGCCTCCGGCGGGGTGGATCCGAAGTACATGGGGCTGGGGCCGATACCGGCGACGCGCAAGCTGCTGAAGAAGACCGGTTACAGCATCAAGGATATGGAAGTGATTGAACTCAACGAGGCCTTTGCCTCTCAGGCTATTGCTTGCATCAGAGAACTGGGACTGCCGCGGTACGGGGAGAGCAAGGAGTTCAGCGATCCCGGCTGCGACAGAGTGAACCCGCATGGCTCGGGGATATCGTTGGGTCATCCGGTGGGCTGCACAGGGGCGCGGATCATCGTCACGCTGCTGCACGAGTTGGAGCGCAGGGATGCTCACCGGGGTTTGGCCACCCTCTGCATTGGTGGGGGGCAGGGCATGGCCATGATCATCGAGCGGTAGTCCGCAGTCTCCATCCGGCACGGCAAGCAAGCGCGGCGGATCAGAGGGCTGATCCGCCGCGCGGTGCGTACTTGAGGCAGGGAGAAGCCGCGGGACAGAGGACTACTTGTATTCGTAGAAACCTTTGCCCGTCTTGCGTCCCAATTGCCCGGCCGTGACCATCTTCTTCAGGATCACCGGCGGGGCAAACAGAGGGTCGTGCAACTCCTCATACATGGAAACCATGATGTAGTATATCGTGTCCAAACCTATGAAATCCGACAGCTCCAGCGGCCCCATCGGGTGATTGAACCCCAGCCGCATGGCCTTATCTATGTCTTCTTTCGAAGCGATGCCCTGCTCATAGCAGCGGAAGACGTAAACGAGGTAAGCCATCCCGAGCCTGTTGGCCAGGAAGCCTGGCGTATCTTTGCAGTGAACAGGCTGCTTGCCAAGAGACTTGCAGAACGCCTCTCCGATGCTGATCACCTCCTCTGAGGTCACCAGGGTCTTCACGATCTCCACCAGTTGCATCACCGGCACCGGGTTGAAGAAGTGCAACCCCAGCACCTTGTCCGGTCTCTTGGTGACGATAGCCATATCCAGAACTGACAGGCACGATGTATTGCTGGCCAGGATGGCATTCGGCGGACATATCTTGTCGAGGGCGGCGAATATCTTCTTCTTCTCCGCCATGTTCTCAATGGCCGCTTCTATCACCAGGTCTCGATCGCTGAAGTCCTCCATGTTCAAGGTGCCTCTGATGCGCCCCGCAATGGCATCCTTTTCCTGCTCCGTCAGCCGACCCTTCTTGACACCGCGTTCCAGGGAGGTCCAGATATTGCCAATTCCCTTGTCCAGGAACTCCTGTTTTATGTCCGTTGTCAGGACATCGTAGCCGGATCTGGCACAGACCTCAGTTATGCCGCTACCCATCAAGCCGCAACCGACCACGCCGACCCTCTTGATTTCCATGTCTTCACTCCCTTCTGGCTTTGTGGCCAACGACCTTCTGTCACGCCAGAGACGAAGCCCGGAGCTTGTCTACATGCCCTCTCAACCCCTCGGCCCCCAATCTTAGGGACCAAGGACAAGAATGGAGACACACCCTGGGATCTCTGGCCGCAGCCTCTCCCGCATCTTTTCTGAGACAGCCTCCGAAGGGCTACTTCCCTTTGATGTTTGCCTTTCTTTTTTCCAGGAACGCCGCTCTGGCCTCCGCGTGATCCTCCGTGGCGGTGCAGACATCCATGAGCTTGCCCTCATACCTCAGGCCTTCTTCCAGGGTCATGTCGATGCCCTTCATCATGGCTTCCTTGGCCGCTCTCACGGCTATCGGGGGTATCTCGCATAGCCGCTGGGCCCACTGCTCAGCAGTAGGCATGACCTGGTCGGGCGGAACTACCTTGTTCACCAGTCCGACGCGCAGGGCCTCCTGGGCGCTGATCCGCTCACCCATGAGGACCATCTCGGCGGCCTTTGCGGGGCCTATCAACCGCGGCAATCTCTGTGTACCTCCCCATCCGGGGATGATGCCCAGTGTGACTTCCGGGAAGGCGAAGATAGCTTTCTCCGACGCGACCCTGAGGTCGCAGCCGAGGGCTACCTCCAGCCCGCCACCCATGGCGTGCCCGTTGATGGCGGCAATGATGGGCTTCCACAGCTCCAGGCCACGGAACAAAGTGGGTGCTACCCGCCACCACTCGTTGCGGATCTGGTGCAATACCGGCAACATCTCACCGATATCAGCCCCAACGCAGAAGGCGCGGTCACCGCTTCCAGTGATGATGGCAACCCAGACTTCTTTGTCGTCTCTGAAATCGACCAGGGCGTTGCTCATCTCCTGGAACGTCTGCGGGTCAATGGCATTCAATGCGCGAGGACGGTCTATGGTCATGTACGCGATCCTTCCCCGCTTCTCATAAAGGAATCCCATCTTGAGCCCTCCTTCTCCTTATTCCTATAGTGAAATCAGCTGGAAACATGCGGCACTGCGGAAGCCGCGGGAATACCAAGGGAAGACGAGGTCAGCCCTCCAATCGTCAATGGTCAGGCCTTTGGCTTCGGAGTATTGGCGTCAAAGCTGTGGCGGAGAGCCCGCAGAGTGACCTCCCCCTCCAGCTTTGCCTGCTTGGCGTAGGTCTTCATGATCTGCCACAGTCCCTGCCTGGTGAGCCTCTGACCCAGCCTGTTGAGGAACAGCGCCTTCTCGGCCTTGTGATGCACCAGTTGCGGCCGGGACTCTTCTAGGTACTTCTTCAACGTCGGCACGTGCCGCAGGCTGATAGTGGTATTCCTCGCCTTGGAGCTGCGGATCACCAGGGACACCGAGTCTCCGTCAAGGTTCACGTCATCGACGTTGAGTGACATCATGTCGCTGATGCGCATGCCGCTGGCGTAGAGCAATTCCAACATGGCCTTATCCCGTCTGGCCTCCGGCGTAGAGTACCTGTCCGGCTGGCGGAGCAGGTCTCGGATCAGGCCGTCCGGAAGGCGCTGCGGTGCGTTCTTGGCCACTCTGGGCGAACCGACATTCTCGATGGGAGCGGTGCGGATGGCCCCGGACTTCTCGAGAAACTTGAAGAGGGTCTTAGCCGACGCCGTCTTGCGCGCCACGGTGGTCAGGGCATAGCCCCTGCTCTTCAGTTCGGTGAAGTACCCGAGCACCATGTCCTGGTTCACGTCGGACCACTTGTGCGTGCCCTTCTCCTGAAAGAACTCGGCCATCTGCAACAGGTCATTCCTGTAGGCGGCAACCGTGTTTGGGGAGAACTTCCTCTCGGTGGACAATTGACGCAGAAAGACCTCTATTTGTTGTCTCATTTCGGTCTCCTGTTGAAGGTACTGGGCCAGAAAACATCCCTATTCTAGACATAAGGAATGGCGGAGTCAATGTTGGGTGTACAATCTGTCTTGTGAATAAGGAATTCACTCGATTGGAGCAGCAGTTGCAGGCGCTCCCGGCACGGCCGGGTGTCTATCTCTTCAAGGATGCCGATGGCGGCATCCTCTACGTAGGGAAGGCGTCTAGTCTTCGTCACAGGGTGGCATCCTATTTCGGCGCTGCGCGGGATCTATCGCCGAAGACCGTGAGAATGATGGAGCGGGTGGTGGACGTGGACTACTACGTGACCGACTCCGAGCAGGAAGCCATTCTTCTGGAATGCGTCCTGATCAAGAAGCATCGTCCCTACTACAACATACGGCTGAAGGACGATAAGAGCTATCCATATCTCAGGCTGACGTTGAATGAGGACTGGCCGCGGGCTCATCTGACCAGGCGGGTCACCCAGGATGGCGCCAGGTACTTCGGGCCTTATGCCAATGCCGGTCACGTTCATACGGCTATCGCCCTGCTGGAGAAGATTTTCCGCCTGCGGTCCTGCCGCAAGAACATCACCGGAAATGAGCGACGGCCATGTCTGGAATACCACATCAGGAGGTGTTCGGGGCCGTGCATCGGTGCCATCAGCCGCAGCGAGTATCGGGAGGCTGTTGACCGGGCAGTACTCTTTCTCGAGGGCAGACAGGACCAGGTGCTGAAGGAGCTGCGGGCAGAGATGAACCAGGCAGCGCAGAGGCTCGACTATGAGAAGGCGGCTCTCATCCGCGACCAGATCGGCGCGGTGGAGGCAATGATCCAGACACAGAAGGTCGCTGCAGCCACCGGAGATATGGATGCCATAGCCTTCGTGCAGGAGGGCGACCAGGCCTTCGCGCTCGTGTTCCTGATCCGTCGGGGGCGGCTGGTGGGGCGGGAGCCATTCACTCTGACTGGCACGCGGGAGGAAGATCCCTCAGAGATCATGACCAGCTTCGTGCAGCAGTTTTATGGTGGCGACCATCCCGTTCCGGCGCGAATCCTGCTGCAGCATCCCCTCCGAGAAAGGGCGGCGATGCAGAGATGGCTCCAGGAACGAAGGGGCGGGAGGGTAGAGTTGCGGGTGCCCCGCCGAGGAGCGGGCAAGGCATTGGTGGACATGGTGGTTGCCAACGCCCGGGAGGTCCTGGAGCAGTCCAGGATACGGTCGGTGGCTGACCCAGAGACTTTGACGGCGGCCCTGGACGAACTGCAGGAACTGCTCTCATTGCCGGCGCCGCCGGGAAGGATCGAATGCTACGACATCTCCAACATCCAGGGCACATCGGCGGTAGGAAGCATGGTAGTCTTCGAGGGAGGCGTGCCCCGGAAGTCAGGCTACCGGCGCTTCCAGATCAAGACGGTCACCGGAGCGGACGACTATGCCATGATCCAGGAGGTGCTGGGAAGGCGGTTCAGGAAGGCGTCGGGAAGAACTTCGGGTGATAGCTCCTGGGCGGCAGTCCCAGACCTGGTCCTGATCGACGGGGGGAAGGGGCAATTGAATGCAGCGCTTCAGGCCTTGAAGGACGCGGGTGTCGGTGCCATACGCTGTGCCAGCATTGCCAAGGAAGAGGAGGCTATCTTTCTGCCACACTTGGCCGGGCCGCTCAGGCTGCCGCGAGAGTCTCCCGCGCTTCGGCTGCTACAGCGCGCCAGAGACGAGGCCCACCGCTTCGCCGTGGGCTATTACCGGAAGGTGCACCGTAGGCGCACTTTGGTCTCCTCTCTGGATGGCGTACCGGGCTTGGGCGCCAAACGGAAACGGGCCCTCCTGCGCAAGTTCGGCTCAGTTGCGCGGATAAGGCAGGCTACTCTGGAGGAACTGAAGACGGTGGAAGGCATGAATGAGACGGTGGCTAGAAGGGTGAAGAGCAGCCTGTCGGGTTTTTCGCCGGCTGGTTGAAAGATGGCGGCCGTCCTGGTCCGGCAACATACCCGTTGGCCCGCCCATCTTTGCCGGGAAGGGGCGCGCCCCCATTGACATCGGCGAACCGGGGCGTGCCGGCCGCACGTTCCGGAAGGGGGGAGGAGCGGGTGGATGCGGCAGGCTGATTTGATGGCAGTTGCATTGCCGACCCGTTTTGTGCTAAATTAGCCCTAAACACGGCTCGTGAGTAGAGTGGGTGTTCATCCCACTCTTTTTGGTTGTTGGGTGATGTGAGAATGACTAGCGGTAGACGAAGAACTGAAGGGCTGGTGGGAACATGAAGACCGAGTTTGTTATTGCTCTTACCCAGCTGGCTGCCGAGAGGAACCTGCCGAAGGAAGTCATCCTCAGGACCATGGAGTCAGCCCTGGTCCCCATCTTCAAGAAGACCAGCTTCGCGCCGGACCAGGAGATCTGGGTCAAGATCTCCTCCCAGACCGGTGAAGTGAAGGTATTTGCCCGGAAAACCGTAGTGAAACGGCGCCGGGACCCCCGCCTGGAGATGCTGCTCTCTGAGGCCAGGAAGTACAAGCCCGAGGCCCAGGTCGGCGACGTCCTGGAAGTGGAGGCCACGCCGGAGGACGCGGGGCGCATCGCGGCCCAGACCGCCAAGCAGGTCATCCTGCAGCGGCTGCGGGAGGCGGAGCGTGACGCCATCTTCGGCGAGTACGCCGACAAGGAGGGGGACATCGTCAGCGGCGTGGTCCACGCCGTGGAGGCGAAGCACGTTTCGATCGATCTGGGCAAGGCGGAGGGCATCCTGCCCCTGGCCGAGCAGATGGCGGCGGACCACTACCGCATAGGGCAGCGGCTGAAGCTCTACCTGCTGAAGGTGATGCGCACCGCCAGGGGTACTCAGCTCATCCTGTCCCGCACCCACCAGAACCTGCTGCGCCGCCTGTTCGAGCTGGAGGTCCCCGAGATATTCAATCGAACGGTGGAGATCAAGTCCGTGGCCCGTGAGCCCGGGGTGCGGAGCAAGGTGGCCGTGGCCGCCAGCCAGGAAGGCGTCGACGCGGTCGGCTCCTGCCTGGGCCTGCGCAGCATCAGGATCCAGAACATCACCAAGGAGCTGGCCGGGGAGAAGATCGATGTCATCCAGTGGCATCCCGATCCCACGGTCTTCATCGGCAATGCCCTGAGCCCGGCGGCCACCACCAGCGTCGAAATCAGCGGCGAGGAGAAGAGCGCCAGCGTGGTGGTGCCGGACAAGCAGCTGTCCCTGGCCATCGGCAAAGGCGGGCAGAATGCCCGGCTGGCGGCCAGGCTCACCGGCTGGAGAATCGACATAAAGAGTACATCGATGGTCGAGGGTGCGGCCCCTCCGAAGACGGAGGAGCCGCCCGGGGCTGAGGAGGTGGTGCCGGAAGGGGTGGTGGTGGCGGAGCCGGAGGCCGTGGCGGCTGCGGCTGAAGCCGTCGAGGCGGCGGAGCCGGCAGCGGAGGCGGCGGCTGCAGTCGAGGAGAAGGCGCCTCAGCCGATCATCGAGGAAGTCAAGCCGGTCCCTGTGGAAGCGAAGCCGGCGCCAAGGCCCAGGCCGGAAGAGCCAGCCGAGCCCCAGGAAGAGGCGCCCAGGACCCTCACTTTCGAGGAGATCCTCTCGCAGCTGGAGGCCATCCCGGAGCGGCGCGGCAGGCAGCCCCGCTATATGCCCGATGACAAGATGGGCATAGTAGTGGCTGACACCAAGCCCAAGAAGGGCAAGAAGGCCGGTGCGGCAGACGAAGAGCCGGGGGTCAAGCCCAAGGTCAAGAAGGTGTCGAAGCGCCGTGTCACCATCGAAGACGAGGACCTGCTGGGCGACGACGATCTGGGCGGCGAGGACGATCTCATTGAGGATGAAGGCCTTGAAGAAGACGAGTAGCGCCGGCGGGACGTCGGGGCACCGGCATGTGCCGGAGCGGACCTGCGTGGCCTGCCACGAGGTTAAGCCGAAACGGGAACTGGTGAGGCTGGTGTGCGGCGCCGGGGGTGTGGTGGAAGTGGATACGCTGGGCCGGAAGCCGGGTAGAGGCGCCTACCTCTGCCACTCGCCGGAGTGCTGGCACAAGGGAGTGAACAAGGGGAAGCTGGAGCATGCTTTACGAAGCAGGCTCAGCGCGGAAAGCAGGGCCGGCCTGATGAAGTTCGCGGGGGAGATCCGCGACTCCGAAGCCGCGTCGAGCCGGATGGGAGGCGTCAGGTAATGGCCAAGAGCGCTGCAGGCCAGGGTTCGCCCTCCAAGGGTGAACGCAAGGTTGAGTTGCCCCCCGCGATGACTGTGAAGCAGCTGGCGGAGACGCTGGGCATCAGCGGGGTGGAGGTCATCAAGCAGCTGATGCAGAACGGCGTCATGGCCGGCATCAACCAGTCCATTGACTACGATACCGCGGCCATCATCGCCGCGGACATGGGCTTCGAAGTCACCGAGAAGGCCGAGACCGAGGTCGAGGCGGTGGCCTGCGAGGATGACGCGGCCAGCCTGCAGCCCCGGCCGCCGGTGGTGACGGTGATGGGCCACATCGACCACGGCAAGACCAAGCTGCTGGATGCCATCCGGCAGACGAACGTGGTGGCCTCCGAGGCCGGCGGCATCACCCAGCATATCGGCGCCTACCAGGTGGAGACGCACGGGAGGAAGATCACCTTCCTGGACACCCCGGGCCACGAGGCTTTCACGGCTATGCGGGCCAGGGGAGCCAAGGCCACCGATGTGGCCGTGCTGGTGGTGGCGGCGGACGACGGGGTCATGCCACAGACCCTCGAGGCCATCGACCATGCCAAGGCGGCCAGTGTGCCCATCGTGGTGGCCCTGAACAAGATCGACAAGCCGGGCGTGAACCTGGACCGGGTCAAGCAGCAGCTGGCCGAGGCGGGGCTGGTGGTGGAGGAGTGGGGAGGCAATACCGTCTGCGTCCCGGTGTCGGCCAAGATGAAGAAGGGCATTACGGACCTCCTGGAGAGCATCCTGGTGGTGGCGGAGATGCTGGAGCTGAAGGCCAACCCGGACTGTGCCGCCAGCGGAGTGGTCATCGAGGCCGGCCTGGACAAGACCAAGGGCCCCATGGCCACGGTCCTGGTCGAGAGAGGGACCCTGAAGCCGGGCGACGCCCTCATCGTGGGCGAAACCTGGGGCAAGGTCAAGGCCATGTTCAATGACGCCGGCAAGCGGGTCAAGAAGGCCGGGCCGGCGACTCCGGTCAAGATTCTGGGGCTCTCCGGCGCCCCGCAGGCCGGAGACACCCTGGTGGTGGCGGCCAGCGACCGGGATGCGCGGATTACCGCCCAGAAGCGGCAGATGGAAAGCCAGCAGAAGATCATCCGGCCGGTGAGACCGGTCAAGCTGGATGAGGTGTATGCCCAGATCAAGGCCGGACAGGCCAAGGACCTGAACCTGATCCTGAAGACGGATGTGCAGGGCTCCATCGAGCCCATCAAGGAGTCCATCGAGCGCCTGGAGGGAGAGGAGATCAGGGTCAGGATCATCCACTCCGGCAGCGGCAACATCACCGAGAGCGACGTGCTGCTGGCGCTGGCCTCAAAGGGAGTTATCATCGGGTTCCACACCACTCCCACTGTCGGTGCCCAGCGCATGGCCGAAGCCGAGGGAGTGGACATCCGTTTGTACGACATCATCTACAACCTGCTCGAGGACATCGAGCGGGCGTTGAAGGGCCTGAAGGAGCCGAAGTACGCCGAGGTGGTGGAAGGCCGGGCCGAGGTCAGGGCAGTCTTCGCCGCCGGCAAGAAGGAGAAGGCGGCCGGGCTGATGGTCAGCGAGGGCAAACTGCGCCGCGATTCCATGGTGAAGGTCATCCGCAAGGGGCAGGTGGTCCATCAGGGCAAGATGGCCAGCCTCAGGCGGTTCAAGGACGATGTCTGTCTCTTATACACATCTGACGCTGCCGACGAGTTCCGAAC
>JAUCPZ010000093.1 GCA_030372995.1 Dehalococcoidia bacterium | reverse complement strand
ACACAGCGCTGTCTCGTGGGCTCGGAGATGTGTATAAGAGACAGGTTCCACCATGCGCTTGCCGCTCTCTTCCCGAACCTTTGCAGCCGTCGCTGCGATGATTTCCTCATTCCTGCCTATGCCTCGGATGTGTTCGACCACGGCGGTCTCGATCTCGTGCGCGTTGAGCGACTTTGTCGGGCAAGACGACCAGCCTCGTTGCTGGGCGTTCAGGCAGACGTAGTAGCGATACCGCTTGCCGTTGTCCTTGGCCGTATAGGTATGCACCATCCCAGTGCCGCAGGGAGCGCAGTAGAGAAGCCCCTTCAGGAGGGCTCCGTACTTGTTGCGCACCTCCTTGCCGCCGGTGCTGCCGTTCCGCCGTAAAGCATCCTGCACTCGCTGCCAAAGATCGATGTCGACGATCCCATTGTGTTCGCCGTTGTAGATGGTTCCCTTGTAGTCGACCTTGCCGGTGTAAATCACGTTGGTCAGGAGCCGGAAGAGGCTGTTCTTGGTGAAAGGCTTTCCGCCACGCTCCTGACCCTTCTTGGTGGTCCACTGCTTGTTTTTCCAGCCGCGCCGTTCGATTTCCTGAACGACTGGGATCAAGGCTTTGTGCTCCAGGTAGAGCTGGTACATCCCCCGGACCTGTACTGATTCGCCCTCGTTGACGATCAGCCTTCCGCCTTTCGGGTCCACGTCATATCCGAGAACCGGCATTCCACCGACCCACTTGCCCTTGCGCCGGGCGGCGGACATCTTGTCGCGGGTGCGCTCCGAGATGATCTCCCGCTCGAACTGGGCAAAGGATAAAAGGATGTTCAAGGTGAGACGCCCCATGGAACTGGTCGTGTTGAACTGCTGGGTGACCGAGACGAAGCTCACGGAGTGCTTGTCGAAGAGCTCCATCATGCGGGCGAAGTCCAGGAGAGACCGGCTCAGACGGTCCACCTTATATCTGTCTCTTATACACATCTGACGCTGCCGACGAGTTCCGAA
>JAUCPZ010000092.1 GCA_030372995.1 Dehalococcoidia bacterium | reverse complement strand
CGCTGTCTCGTGGGCTCGGAGATGTGTATAAGAGACAGGCAGTGACGATTCCCCGATTATCATTGACAAAGGCTCCCTGGAAACGCAGTATTACGCTGTCCACCTCTATAGAGTCAACCGCGACGTCCTGGAGAAGGTTCGATTTTGCGCACTGGACAGTTCGTTGTTCCTCTTGGGTACATCTAGCGGCAACCACGACGCCTCTCAGTCACTCTTGAGTTTGTACGAGCTGTACAGATCCACTAGCAGCGCTGGCATTAATGTCTCTCCGCGAGACTTCTTGAGTAACGCAGCGACTGTCTCCCGAGATGCTAATCTCCCGCAGAGGATTGCAGGCGAACTGCCTTCGGTAGCTGGCACACTCAAGTATAGCGCTGAGATTCTGCTGCTGCCGAACGATCCCACCGCCGCCCAGCTTCTGGAAGCCGAGGAGTTCGAGACGACAACTTGGAAGGTCATTGACAGGGAAGGTTGCTCCGGAATCCCCACTTCAGGTTTCGACATGGTCACTGATTCAGAGCACAATTACCTTCGCAAGGAATTCCACATCGCAGACGGAGGTGACTGGCTGCTGGACATTTGCTACTTTGCCCACCTGGACACCGGGATGATGGAGGTGTACGTGGACGGCACGCTCATCGGCACCGTTGACACATACTACCCAACGCTGGCTAAGAAAGACTATTCTGTTACCCTCTCTCTCACAGAAGGATGGCACGACATCAGGCTAGTTGGCAGGCAGAGTGAACGCGAGACACCAGAGGGCGGCAGGTGTAATTGGGTCGAGGTTGACAGGATCGCATTGCTAAATCAGGATGCATTACCCCGGCTGGTGTCAGAATCAAGAGAGCTTTGGGTCAGAATCGCCCAAACCTGCGCTGTCCAGCAACTCACAATCGAGGCCGAAGACTGTGCCTCCGAAGGATGGGTACTTATTGACAGGGAGGGATGTGGAGTTCCTACCTCGGGGTACGACATGGCGGTTCCTGATGTCACCCAGGCGGAAGACAATTACCTCAGAAAAAGCTTCCTGATCGGCAGAGCAGGCAATTGGACGCTGGATGTCTCCTACTTCGCCCATGTCGACACCGGCAAGATAGACATCTATGTCGATGATGCACTCGTCGGCAGCGTCGACACGTTTTGCTCATGGATGCCCAAGAGAACCTACTCTTTCGACCTGTACCTGGACGTGGGACTGCACCAGGTGAAGGTAGTCGGCCGGCCTAGCGACCGCGACATAACTGTGGGTTCACTGGGCAATTGGGTTGAGATTGACAGAATGGTGTTGTCCTATCAAGATGAAGTGCCCCCAGAGCCACCGACCCAAGATGCCGCACGGATTTCCAATTTCAGGCTCTCGCCAAGAGGGCTTTCTCTCGACATCGAAGCCGCCGAGGATGGAATCCTGTCAATCGCCTACTATGCCAACCCCTGGTGGAGAGTCTACGTGGACGGCAAGGAGACAGAGGTGATAACTATCAACGGCCTGTTTCCCGGGTGCTACGTCGAAGGCGGGCAGCACCATGTGGAGTTCGTCTTCAGCTACCCCACTCTGGCGAACCTATTCGGCCTCCTGAAATGATGAGGGGCATTCCTCAATGAAGGAAGACGCTTGATCCGCATTTTGAAGAGACTGAGACAATGGCGGTATTCCGCCGACGCGGCGCTGATGCTCGTTCTGGTGGGATTCCCGCTGTACCTGATGCGCTTCTTGTTCGACTGGAACGACCGGGTATTGGCCAGCGACCTGTCGGGTGCGTGGGGATGGTTCTACTGGCTCAAGGAGTCCCTCTTCACCTTCCATCAACTCCCCACCTGGAGCCCGCTCTGGCTGGGGGGCATACCCTTCTTCGGCATAGTTCCGCCGGCTGGATTCTTCCTCGTCTTCCCTTTCTACCTTGTGACAGGCGACACCCCCGCCGCCTACAACCTGGGCATAATCATAATGTTCTCCCTGGCCGGCCTCCCAATGTACGCCTATTTGAAGCATCTCTCGCACAACCGCCTGGTCTCGTTCCTCGGGGCCTCGATCTACATTGTGCTACCCGTCCACGCTTGTTCAATGGTATTCTGGGGTCATTTCGAGATCATCTGCGCCTATGCGGTTGTGCCTCTCATGCTGCTCCTCACCGACTACTTGCTCGATGGGGGGAAGCAGATAGCCCTGATGTTACTGGTGCTGCTGGTGAGCTTCGTGCTGCTGCTTCAGATAGAGTTCGCTTTCATCTTCCTGCTGTTCTACATACCCTATCTGATCTTCGCCCTGGCCATGAGGAGAATCGGCTTGCGTTCGATCCTGGCCCTTATCAAGAAGAATCGGACAGGAGTCATAATAGGCCTCGTGATCCTCCTCATACCAGTCTCCTTCTACATCACCGTCATCATGCAATACGGCCGGTTCGCCGGCCTCACGAAGGAACAGATTGAGGGCGGGCTCCCCGTGTATACTCTTAAGCACTTCGGAGACACCTTTCAGGAGAGACTGCCCAGTGGCCTGCGAGGCTTCTTTGGCACACCTCAAATGGAGTGCTATTCGGGAGGTTGCTCCTTCTTGATCCTGCTGGCCTCTACGGCCTCCGTGGTGTTGGAGAAAGGCCACAGGCGCGCGCAACTGCTGTTCTTTCTCATCGCAGGAGTCGCCTCTTTGCTCCTGTCTATGGGCATATTCGGGCCGCTCTTCCCTGCGATCAGAGCGGTTTTGCCCTTCGTGTCCGGCATGCGGGTACCCTTGAGGTTCTACTATATCTTTGCGGTTTGTCTTCCCATCCTATTCGCCCTGGCCCTCCCAGCATTAGGTACGAGGCTGGCTCGAATCTCGACGGTCTCATCCAGCAAGCGAAGGTTGTTGCTGAACGGAGTTCCTTTGCTACTGGTGGCCGTCTCAGTCATAGATTTCAGCCCGAGCTTGGACTTCTACCGGCACCGTGTGCTGGATAGAGACCAGTACAACGTGCTTTCCAGCTTCCTCGAGGACCGCCTAGAGGAAGACAACCTCCCCGCCGATGACCCTGTCCGCATCCTCATCGTACCCGATGGCGTCGAGCCTGACCGCCTCGCCCGCCTTGAGACAACCGACAGCGGCCAGTTCACCGTCGAAGTCTCCCAGTCATGGCTGGGATGGAATCAGTACGAGGGTGCGTCCAGCTATGATTTCGCTGTCTTCACGCGCATCCTGCGCAGCAAGCAGGACTTAGTTTTCTTTTCGGACCTCCTTTCGTATGACTATGTCATGAGGTACGAGCACAAGCTCCCGCCAGCAGGGACGGACTCCACCTATCTCGACCTCATGGATCAACTGGTGAACACCCTTGATGCTTTCTGCGAAGATGAAGCGCCGATCCTGACCGAAAGAGGTCTCTTGGAGACGGACTACTACCGGGTCCAGCTTTACCGCATCAACAAGGCTTCCGTGCCAAACGCCCGGTTCTACTCCTTGGACGAGTCCCTGTTCATGGACAACGGCGACCTTTATGCCACGATGGTGCTCTTTGATGTGTATAGAGCGCTGGGCGATGAGGTGAGTTCAAGTACCTTTCTGCGGAACGTTGTGGCGATCAGAGGACAAAAGGGACTGCCCGAAACCATGCTCTCAGGTATGGCGAGCCTGGGTGGCGTCTGCACCTACGGTGGTGAGAGCCTGCTGCTGCCGACCGACTCCGTGGCCGCGGTTCTGCCGGAGTCCCGGGATTGCGATGCCAAAGGCTGGATGCAGGTCAAGAGGGAAGGGAGCCCGGGGTTCCCGGATTCCGGCCTCAACATGGCGATCTCTGACGTGATGGCGGTCGAGGACAACTATCTCGATGCACCTTTCACCATTGAACAGGAAGGCATGTGGAGCTTGAACGTGGCCTATTACTCCGATAGTGGCACCGGATGCCTCGATCTTGCTCTTGACGGAGCCTCGATAGCGACCATTGACACCAACTCTCCAGAGCCGTCGATGAGAGAATACTCCATTGACCCGTTTCTGGACGCAGGGCCGCACGTGTTGAGACTAATGGGCAGGGAAAGCCACCCAGTCTCCAGCCCGCACACGCCGGGAGACCGGGTGGAGGTGGGAAGAGTATCTTTGCTGAATCTGGAGCAACTCCCCCGGCTCCTTTCTGAATCGCAAGCCCTGTGGGAGAGGATAGGCAGCGTCATCGCAGACGACACCCTACCGGGCCGGATCTCGGACTTCAGGCTGTCGCCGACCGGCGTCTCGCTTGATATTCATGCAGCTCAACCCGGGATCGTCTCCATCGCCTACTACTATAACCCCTGGTGGAAGGTCTATGTTGACGGCCGGGAGGTCTCGCTGCTCAAAGTCAACGGGGCATTCCCCGGATGCTACATGGCAAGCGGGCAGCATCACATAGCATTCGTCTGCAAGTATCCTTCGCTCGCCAGCATCTTCTCTCCGAGGAGGTAGCCTGAACTATGGACTTGGCTGTAGATATCACGCCTCCGGCGCTCATATTCATCTACACGTTGTTGAGCATCGTCTTCCGCTGGAGTCCCCAGATTCCGCTTGTCGGAGCATTCGTGCTCTTGGTTATTACTGGCTTGACCTTCTTGTTCGGGGCCGACGGAGTTGCTGATCACTTTGCCTTCTCGGTCTTCTACCTCCTAGTCTCCGGGGCGATCCTTCTAATCGTCAGGCATATCAGGGAGAACACCCGGAAAGAGTAAGCCATGCTTCGCAGAGCGGGGGACTACCTGGCAACTCACCGTACAGGCGACCTCGCCCTTCTGGTGATCATCACGCTGGTGGCTACCAGGGGCTGGCTCAACTTCCAGATCCCGAATGGCCATGACACCGTGGCCGACATGCTGGTTGCTCAGGCTGCGCGCCACACCCTCTCCATCCACCAGCCTTTCTTCGGATGGGCGAGCGACTGGTTTCTCGGCTATCCTCTCTTCTCCATCCATCCGCCGCTGGTTCACTATCTCATCATCGCTCTCAGCTTCCCCTTCGGATGGATACTGGGAACCAAGCTGTTGTACCTGTCCTTCTTCGTCCTGTCCGGGGTCTTCGCATACTGCTACGTGTTCGAGCTGACGAGGAACCGCCCCGCCAGCTTTGCGGCCGGCTTGGCTTATGTGTTCCTCCCTTACCACGTTCTGGAAATGGGTTTTGAGGGACACCATGGCGCCTTTGGTCTGCCGTACATGCTGACGCCGCTCATACTCCTCTCCATTGAGAAGCTCATCCAGGGGCCTTCCATACGACGAACGGTCATAACCGGCATGCTGATGGCCGCTTTGATGCTCACCTATGCCCAAGTCTTCCCGTTCCTGATCGGTCCGTTCCTGGTTCTCTACGCTGTGCTCCGGGTTGTGTGGGAACGCGAGAGGGGGAGAGCATACATCAAGAACGTTGCTTTGGCCTCGATGGGAGCGTTCTGCCTCCCCCTTCTGTTGACGGCCTTCTGGTGGCTCCCGCTGCTCTCGGAGGTCCGTCATTCAGCTGCCACGAGCTTCCCTTTGGAGGAAGCAAGATGGTACAGCACCACCTTCCTCCAGGCGCTCACGCTGAGACCTGCTTTCTGCTGTGCTCCATCCAGTGGCTATGGGGATTCCGGCAGCATCGGCCTTGAGATTCTCCGCATGTTGCCCTTTGCGCTCGTCATTCTCGGCATCGTTCTGAACTGCAGGAACCGATTCATCTGGTTGTTCTCAGCCTCGATCCTGATCGCGACCCTGTTGGCCATGGGCCCCGACTCGCCCATCAAGCTGTTCAACCTCGCCTATCGCTGCATCCCTTTCTTCTCTGGCCTCAGAACACCCTGGCGGTTCCTCCTCTTCGCCAGCCTGGCGCATGCCGTTCTGATAGGCTTCTTTGTCAGGGCTTTCGCGACATCGCTGGAGCATAACCCCCGGACAAGACTGAGAGCTTCCGCCGTCACGGCGATTCTCCTCGTCTTGGTCTGCTCGATTGTGGCGGGCAGTACCTGGAAGGAGACCAGGACAGCTTTCAGCACCTTCAAGCTGACCACCGACCAACAAGAAGCCTTCGAATGGCTGAGCGTCCAGAACAACGCCGAGTACCGGGTAACCGACCTTCCCTTCCAGACTTGGACGCATAACACACAGGGCAGATGGGCGATAAACCCCATCTACTGGACCTACCTCCACGGGAAAGAGAATGTCTATGGAGGAATACCGGCCGCCGCAACCGCTTACGCCAGCGACGCTCTCGAGTACTTGAACCGCGATCTCGAGAACAGTGGAGCAGCGATTGACGAGTGGTTGAGGTTACTCAATGTGAAATACGTAGTTCTAGACAAGACCGACCCTCTACATGACAATGTCAGCCTGGGAGACGGCTTTTACCTTGTGTGGTCCAACGACAGCATAGACATCTACGAGAATCGCGATCTCGCACCCCGCCTGTTTGCCCTGTCCATCGCCAATGAGAGCTTCGTCAACCTTTGGAGCGGTGACGGAATCCACGTGTGGTCAGCTGAAGGGGAGGATATTGAACTTGCGCTGGATACTGAACACCTCCCTTCTGTTGAGACTACACTGAAGGCTTCGTTCCAGTTCACGGAACCACAGGGAGAGTGGCTGAACCTGGCAGTGGACGTGAGTACGGTCCGTTTCAATGCGGACGACTCCCTTCACCTGAGGTTCCACAGCGACATCGACCTGCCCGACATCTACGTGAGCCTCGACGTGCTCGAACAGGACGGTAGCAGATATGGCAGGGACCTGAACCGCGTCGATGGTATCAAAGAGGGCTGGAATGAGATCGATTTCCCCATCTCTCTGCTGACTCTCCGGCATTCCACCGATGAGAACGGGCGACTCGATCCAGATGAGATCCAAGCCCTCTGGTTTGGGCCTGGCGAGGTATCACATGCAGCCAAGACACACCGCTTCGAACTCTACTTCACGCCTCCTGCGGTGGTGTCGTACGACATGGATGACTCCATCGAGTACACCTCAACAAGACCGGGCAAGTACGAAGCGCATGTCAGTCTCGACTCACCCTCCCTTCTCGTTCTGTCCGAGGCATACCTTCCCAATTGGGTGATGCGAGTGAACGGTGAGACGATCCACTCCCAACTCACGTATCAGGCTCTTAACGGCTTCAGCCTGCAACCGGGCGAATACGACGTTACGCTGGAGTTCACCACGTCATCCCTCAGGACAGCGGGAACGGCCATCAGCATGGCCAGCATTCTGTCGGTCATCCTGCTTGTCGTGTGTCTGGTCGGAACAAAACTGTGGCGCGGACGTCTTATTCAACAGAGATTCCCGAAGAGCCTTGATAGCTGAGGAGGTTATCCGGTCCATTTGGCATGGCATCTAGATGATATAGTCCGGTGGTGGCGATATCGTGCGGTACGAGTTGCCGTTGTGAGCTTCATGGCAACCTCATGGAGATAGTTTCAGACTGCAGTTCGGGGAGCGCCATCTATCTCGACGACTCCGACCACATCAACTTATGCAACTCCTGCTTCACCGACAACGGGAGGTGGGGAGTGGAAGAGGCCGGGAACAGCGACCACAACATCATCAGTTCCGTGCAGGCCTACGGTGACCTAGGAGGAATATGCAGGTGCGGGGCATCAACCAGGGTCCATGACTCCTGGTCGAACGACGACTGGATTGCCGGGTCACCCAGCAGCTCCGGCCTTCCGGTCTGGGCATGGGCACTGATTGGCCTGGCAGCTCTGGTTATCTCGGCGTCCGCCGGGTACCTTCTAGCGCAGAGGCAGTCCCGCTTCCACTGAATGATAACCTAGGGAGATGAGACGATGATCAAGCGCTTGCTGACAACAGTGATCCTGGCTGTGATCCTTGCCAGCCTTCGTGTCATACCAGCGTCCGGACCCGTGACCGCTGCTCCCATCGTCAGCCTCGACGGCTGGGAGTGGCAGAATCCCCTCCCGCAGGGACAAGATCTGTATGCCGTCTGGGGCACTTCATCTGCCAACGTCTTCGCCGTCGGGGAATGCGGGACCGTTCTGCACTATGACGGGGCTTCCTGGTCCTCGATGGCCTCCGGGACAGCGAAGGACCTCTACAGCATCTGGGGCAGCTCCGCCTCAGACATCTTTGCCGTCGGCTACCAAGTCATTCTTCACTACGACGGCAACGCCTGGACCACTGTGTCCTCCAGCCCCACCCCTATCTTCTGGGATGTGTGGGGGACATCGGGTACCGATGTTTTCGCCGCTGGGACATGGGGTCTGTTGCACTACGACGGGGCAGAGTGGTCCTATGTTCAGCTGACTGGCATCAACTACGACGTTCACTCTGTGTGGGGAACGTCTTCATCGGATATTTTCGTCGGCAGTATCGTTCCCATCACCGTTCGATTTGACCAGGATTCGATCAACCACTACGATGGCACATCCTGGACGCAGACGCAACTCGGTGGCCACCCCCAGCCACGCAGCCTGTGGGGTTCCTCATCTCACGATATCTTCGCCGTCGGGCGCATGATCATGCACTACGACGGATCAGCATGGGCATCTATGGCCGAAGACGCCTCGTTGGGGACTTTCTACGATGTATGGGGCAGCTCACCAACGGATGTCTTCATTGTCGGGGACAGCGTCTGCCATTACGACGGGACCACCTGGACAAAGATGCCTCTCGATGACCATCCATTGCTGCGCGGCGTGTGGGGATCATCCGCAACAGATGTCTTTGCCGTCGGCGAATCGGGGACCGTTATTCACTTCGACGGCTCCAGTTGGAGCCGCATCGGCGGTGGCTTCACATACGACCTCAGAGGCATCTGGGGAACTTCGTCCCCTGACGTATTCGCCGCCGGAGGTGATACCATCCTGCATTACGAAGGAAGCGAGTGGAACCCCGTGAACAGCAATGCCGGGGATTCTATTGAAGGTGTCTGGGGCAGCTCGTCTTCTGACATCTTCGCTGTCGGAGCCACTATCCTCCATTACGACGGCTCCGCATGGAAGAGTATGACCGGCGGCCTGTCAGACGCGTATTTGTACGACGTCTGGGGCACATCCCCGTCGGACGTCTTTGCCGTTGGCCGGAACGCGTCACATGGCTATGTGACGCCAATCCTTCACTACGACGGATCCAGTTGGTCGTCCATGACCTCCGGCACAAGCGCCCCTCTCTACGCGATATGGGGCGCATCGTCATCCAGCGTGTTCGCGGTGGGAGACGGCATCATTCTATACTACGATGGCAGCTCCTGGACGCGCATTGCTGCAGCACCAACCGACGTCGACTTCTATTATGACATCTGGGGAACCTCTGCCTCCAACGTCTTCGTGGTCGGCAGCCAAGGCACCATCCTCCACTTCGACGGCCAAACCTGGGACTTCATGTCTGCGGGCACCACTGCTGATCTTCACGGCATTCATGGGAGATCCGCCGCCGACATCTACGCCGTCGGCAGCAATGGCACCCTTCTGCGCTTCGACGGCGACACCTGGGGCGCCGTCAACAGCGGCACGTGCCGTGACTTGCACGACGTCTTCTGCGGCCGCCGCAGCGCCTTCGTCGCCGGTGACGGAGGCGTTATTCTGCACCGCGCTGCCTCCGAACGAGACACATCCGGCATTCCTATCTGGGTCTGGGCCTGCGCAGGAGCCTTCGTGGCCACCGTCATCGTGGTAGCAGCAGCCATCTATTTCCTGATCCGCCGGAGAGAGCGCGCCCTCGTCTGATTGCCCCGCACGTTGCCTACCTCCACATTCTCGCGCTAAGATAAGGCAGCGCTGCGGGCCTCCGGCCTCGCGCACAGAATGACAGAGACCAGACTGCTGACCATAGTGATCCCCGCACTCAATGAAGAGCAGGGGATTGGACACACCATCGGCACCGTCCCCCGGAAACAGCTCGAGAGCACCGGATACGGGGTTCAGGTGCTGGTCATCGACAACGGCTCCACCGATCGGACTGCTGAAGTCGCCAAAGCTGCAGGCGCGGAAGTTGTCTCCGAGCCCAGACGCGGCTACGGCGCCGCGCTCAAGAGGGGTTTTGCCTCCGCCACCGGAGATGCCATCGTGACGGCCGATGCCGACGGCACCTACCCGCTAGGGGCCATCCCGTCACTTCTCGAGACCATGCACATCGAGAACCTCGACTTCCTGACCACGAACCGCTTCGCTTGCCTCGACCGCAATGCCATGCCCCTACTGAACAGGATCGGCAACAGGCTGCTGGCCCTGGCCACCAGGATCCTTTTCGGGATCCGTCTCGAAGATCCCGAATCGGGCATGTGGCTGTTCAGGAAGGACCTCCTGGGCCGGCTGAAGCTCCATTCGGATTCCTGGCCGCTCTCCCACGAGATCAAGATAGAGGCCTGCTACTATAGCGGCTGCCGCTGGAAAGAGGTGCCCATCCAATACGGTGCCCGTCTCGGCCAGACCAAGCTCTCGAATGCCTGGAAGGTGGGACTCATCGACCTGCTCCACATTGCCAAGAAGAGAGTGGTGCGCTGAAGCCATGAAGCTCGCCATGGTCTACGATGTCATCCATCCGTACGTCATAGGCGGCGTGCAGAAGCGTAACTGGGAGATAGCCCGGCGGCTGGTCAAGAGGGGCCACGATGTCACGCTCTTTGGCATGAAACACTGGGAGGGAAGTGCCATCAAGTACAGCGAAGGCGTCAGGCTGTGGGGCGTGTGCCCTCCTCAGGATCTGTTCAAGGACGGCCGCCGGTCCATACGGGAGGCCATGTACTTCGCCTGTCGCCTCTTTCCATCCCTCACGAGGGAGAGATTTGACGTCGTCGAAGTGGCCAACTTCCCATACTTTCCCTGCTTTGCAGCCGCCTTCTGTTGCCTGATCAGGAGATCCCGCCTTGTGATCACCTGGCACGAGGTTTGGGGAGACTACTGGTACGAGTACCTGGGCAAGAAGGGAGTACTGGGCAAAGCCGTTGAAGCGATGGCTGCCCGCCTCCCGCACAGTGCCATTGCCATATCACCTCATACAATGGCCGGTCTGATGAAGCTGGGTCTCAGAAATGCACAGGTCGTTGGCTGCGGTGTGGACATGGCCGCCATTGCCAGCGTGCCACGCGGGCCAGAACCAAGTGACATCATCTACGTCGGCAGACTGGCACAGGAAAAGAATGTCGCACAACTGCTCAGGGCCATCGGCATACTGATGAAGAGCGGCAGCCGCACGTGCTGTCTGATCATCGGCGAAGGCCCAGAGAGGCAAGCTCTGGAGCGGCAGGCAGGAGAGCTCGGCATCGGCGCCGGGGTGCGTTTCTTGGGCCGTGTTGAGAACGATGCGGACCTCTATTCCTACATGAAAGCCTCTAGAGTCTTGGTTCAGTCTTCCACCCGCGAGGGCTTCAGCCACGTCGTCCTGGAAGCCAACGCCTGCGGGATCCCCGTGATCACAGTGAATCACCCGCATAACGCTGCCAAAGACTTGGTGACAGACGGGCTGAATGGCTTTGTGTGCGACCAGTCTGACTCAGACATGGCACAGAAGATAGCCCGGGCGCTGAGCACCGGCGGGTGGGAGGAGAGATGCAGGCAATTCGCCGCATCCTGCGACTGGGATGCGATCGCTGACGTGGCTGAGAAGCTATATCTGGAAGCTTGGGGAGCCAGGCCATGACGGCGCTCAACGTCTTGGTCCGCGTCAGGCAGAGCGTCTCCCAAGCCATGTCACCGGCACCAGAGATCCGCTTCCAAGCTGCGAGCCCGCCGCCGGTATCCCGCACTACCCCGTGGCGCAGGGTGCAGCCTCATCTTCCCTTGATAGTCCTCCTAATGTCGCTGACTGCGGTGGCTATCATCAGGTATATCACTGTGGCCCAGTACATCGACATGGGCCCCGATATCGCCAACTATCTGACCACCATGAACACCTTCTTTGGACACGACGTCGCCGGAACCGGGTTGCTCCGGCCGCCTCTAATAGCTATCCCCTTGAAGGTTCTCACTCTGGCCTTTGGCGACCTGACCGGAGTCAAGTTGCTTGGTGTCCTGATTTCGGTAGCCATTGGCCTGCCGTTCTTCCTTATTGCCCGGCGCGTCTCATACCCCTGGATAGCGGTGGCAGTAACCATACTCTTTGTGCTCACTCCCCCCTACTCGAACATGCTCTCCTGGGGCTACATAACCATGTTCGGCATATTCTTCACGGTCCAGGCCATCTACTTCTTCCTGTCCATACTTGAATCGCCTACGTGGCGGAATAGCGTCCTCGCTGGTCTGTGCACCTCACTGGTGTTCGGCTTCCACCAGTTGACTGCAGCCCTCTTTGTTCCCCTTTTCTCATTCCTCGTCCTCGCCCTCCTGCTTTTCGACCGAAACCGGCTGGCCAAGAACGTTGTTCCCTTCGCGGCCGGCGTTGCCGTAGCCGTCATCCTGTCCCTTCCCTATATCCCCGTCTACCTCCACTTGCTCGACATGCAATCATCTCAAGGGGGCGAGGCGGGGTTGTCAACAGCCCCGTTCCTTCAGTTCGCCTCAGGGGTATGGTATCTCCGCTGGCTGTGGGCGGTAGTCCTCGGCCTGCTGCTCGGCTTGGCTTCCCTGGCATGGCTGCGGCGGTATGACAGGAGCATGGCCATCCTCCTAGGTGTCCTCCTCGTTGTCCCGCTTTGCCTCACCATCTTCACCCTCCAGCCACCTTTCGTCGAGCTGAATCGCCGCGCCCAGTACTTTCTGTATGTTCCCGTGTGGGCCATCACCGGATTCGCGCTGTCCCTCCTCTGGTCCTGGCGGCCCTTGGTCTTGCGTCGCCAGTCGGGCCATCTCCTCAGGCTAGCTACCTGCTGCATTGTGCTGTACCTCCTTGTCGCCGGAGGGGTCATGTCTCAGCGGGCGCTCCGCCGGGGGCTGGATTTCTACTCTTACCTGGACGACAGCCGGTGGGCAGTGGTGCAATGGATCGAGCGGAATGTGCCGGCAGACGCCACCATCGCTGCCTACCCCGAGAACCTCGGATGGTGGATCGAAGGAGCTGCGCGCCGCGCCGTGCTCGAGGTCACCGAGAGAAGCATGGAGGCGAACATCGTGGAGAAGCAACGTTCGTTCGCGGCAGAGCAGGTCCTTTCCAGGAACCGGGGGCTGTATAACGGCAACATGAGACTGGCCACCAGCTACCCGTACATCAACGCTCCCGGTACACCAGTCATCGGCTTCTATGTGGGAGGCAGATACCAGGATCTCCTCATGTTCACCGACACCGAGACCACTGTCGAAGTTAAGGAAGGGGGCGCCTTCCCGCTGGCCAGCGTCGGTGCTCCGCAGTTCGCCGTTCTCGGAGATGGAGCATCCATGCGCATGGTGACCACCTACCCGCTAGGCGGCGCCACGATCAGCCAGACAGCCGTGCTCGACGAAGGGACACAGACGGCCCTCATCATCTACGACGTGCAGGACGTTGGTCAGACACTGACGCACCTTCGGCTACCGGTCGTATTCTGCCATGAGCCAGCATCAATCTCGGCGGACAATGATCAATTCAAGGTTGTACAGGAACTGGAAACGCCTTTCAGCGGAGTCGTACCGGTGACGACGCTGTTCTCCGTCAGCGCCACGGGCGCGGTCATGGGAACGCCCAGCGTGCTCGAGGGCCGCATCTGTCTGGATTTTGACATCGTTAGTCCCGATGCCCGCATCATGCTCACCTTCGACATCTCTTGTACCACTGCCCCGGCTGCGCGTGAAGAGGTGAGGCCATACGACGTCCCGCAGATCATCAGGGACAGGAATATCGGATTTCTGACAGTTGACTTCAGACCCGATTCGCCAATCTGGAACGACCTTCCACGAGGTCTCGAGGAGTGGTTCGATACCTGCCCATACTACGAGCTTGCCCATTCGGAGTCGGACGTACGGATCTACGAAGTGAACATCGGCGCACTGCCATAGTCCCAATCGCGAGGCCTCTCTGAGTCTCTCCCGGTCACCGACGGTCCCGTATCAAATGCCTTGCCGCGCGACCGAGGCTCCCGCGTACGCAGCGACCGCGGCAGCCCCGAGGCCGTCAGCCGATGGTGCCACGATTGCGGCCGAGCCTCACTATCGCGGGCGTGTGAGAAGAGCAGCCTTGCCGAATCTGTGCTCCCACCACCACTCGGGTCGTCCATGTCCTGCCCTCGCGGGCAAGCTCCCGAAACCGCTATACTGTGTGCCAACAACCATGACGGAACAGGGGATGCTTCCCACCAGAGGCAGTGCTCAGGCACTGCACTCCGAGACGCATTCATGCGGGAGGAGCCGGACCGTTGCTGGAACACATGTCAGGCCGTTGCCAGAACCGTAGGCTCGCATCAGTGGTTGGCAGGCTGAGCCCCCACCTGACCTGGCTCGTACTGGCGATGTCTCTGACGCTGGTATTCGCCATCAGATGCTGGTCGCTTCTGCCCCACTATGATATGGGCTGCGACATGGCCAACTATATCGGCACAGCCAAGATACTCTTCGGGCAGGACCCCACGGGGTTCGGACTTGACCGTCCGCCGCTCATCGCGCTCCCGCTCAGGGTCTTCACCCTGATTCTCGGTGATCTGACCGGCGCGAAATTGCTCGGTATTCTTCTCTCTGTGATACTGACCCTGCCATTCTACCTGCTGGCAAGGCGCATCCATCCCCGCTGGTTGGCCTCAGTACTCACCCTGTTGTTCGTGCTGACGCCGGCCTACTCCGACATGCTGACTTGGGGCTATCTGACGATGTTCGGCCTGTTCTTCGGGCTGCTGACCCTGCACTGCTTCCTGCGCGTCCTGGACAAGCCTTCGAGCCTGAATATACTCCTCACCGGACTCTTTGCCTCACTGGTGGTTGGGTTTCACCAACTATCGCTGGCCTTCTTCATTCCGTTCTTCTTCCTCTTGACCATCGCCCTCTTCGCCCTCGACCGCCAAACCCTTCTGAAGAACTGCAAGGCTGTGTTGGCGACTATAGCCGTCTCGGTGGTGTTCTCCCTTCCATACCTCCCCGTGTATCTGCGCATGCTAGAAATGCAGGCGCCGGCAACTTCAACGAGTACAATCTCGCTCGCCCCCTCCTTCCTCCCGTGGCTCTTGGGCGTTCTCGCGTTGTTGCCACTCATCGTCGCCGCATTGAGATGGACTTGGGTGCGGGACCGCAGGATCGCCATCACGGCTGGCGTCCTGCTGGTTTATCCGCTCATCCTGACTCTATTCGTATTCCCGCCACCCTTCCTCGAACTCAGCCGGCGGGCTCACTACTTCATGTACCCCGCCATCTGGATTCTGGCTGGAGAAGTGCTCTCGCACCTCTGGTCACAGCAGAATGCAGCTGATCGCAACCTCCGCCGCTTCTTCTCGAGAGCGAGCGCGGCAATCCTAATAATCGTACTCCTGTCCGGCAGCCTCGCGCTGTCACAGCTCAAGCTGAACCAGGGGCAGGAGGCATTTGGATACCTCGACGAAACCCGCTGGGAAACGATGGCATGGATCAAGTCCAACACGCCATCCGCAGCCTCTTTCGCCGTGTACCCAGAGCCTCTTGGCTGGTGGATCAGAGCAGAGGCGGAGAGGAACACAGCCTGTGTCACGAACAGGGACACTGCGCCGTACACGTTCCTCAGGGAACGTTCCCTGCTTGCAGAGCGCATCCTCTCCCGCAACCAAGGGATCGAGAACGGCAACCTCCGCCTCGCCACCACCTACCCCTACGGCGGCGCGCCCGGCCAGCCGGTGCTAGGCGTGTATCTCGCCGGCTGGTACCACGACATCCTGGCCTTTGATGACAGCAGCATCTTATTGTCCGTGGCTGGCGGAGGCACCGCCAACCTGGCCCGTGATTCTCAGAAGGAGTTCAGCATCATTGGTGATCCGGAGTCCATGACGATGACGACCCGGTACTTGACCGAGCGAGAAGAAGTGCACCAGACCGCTACCCTGGAGCGGGGGAGCCGGACCGCGGTCATCACCTTCACCATACGGGCTGATGCCGGCTCGGTAACAAGACTCGACATCCCCGTCTCCTTCGGCTTCCAGCCAAAGTCGGTTTTCATTTCGCCGGACCAGACATCCGTTGAACTGATTCAGGCACTGGAGCTAGAAGCCGGCCGGGTCGTGACTCGCATCATTCTAAGTATCGACGGTGCCGCTCTAACCAGGGCAACAGCAGACGATGCCAACCTGCGTTTCTCGTTCGACATCCAGAGTCATTTCGCAGTGATCACCTTTGCCTTCGAGGCGACTGCACCTGGCTTGGATTGCCGCAAAGCGGTCGCCCGATACAATGTTCCCGAAGCGTTGAGGAACCCATCGTTGGAGCACCTTTCCTCGGTAAGCTACCTGGCGGTCGACCTGAGTCCCAACCCCAACCTGGCAAGCGCTGTCCCAAAGGGAACACTGCAATGGCTGAATGCCTGTCCCTACTACAGGTTGATACGCTCAGACGGTGATATCCGAGTCTATGAAGTGGATACCTCTGCACTTGCTTGACGTCTGCTTCTCCGTGCTTGAAGCCACGAACGCGTCATCAGGAATCCAGCCACCAGTGCCACTAGGCAGTTCGCTCCGAGCCAGGCTATGCCTATTCCCACCAACTCCGGTTCCAGTCGGTGCATCAGGGCATAGCCCACCCCGATGGTGAAGGATGACACAAACGCGTATACAAGGATGACCGGCCACACCTTTCGTTCCATCCGCTTCTGGGTGACGTAGATGGTGTTGACCGCCATGGGCAGTCCCGACAGGCAGAGCACCTGGAGGAGCATGAGCCCTTCCTCCTCATAGCCGGGGCCAAACCACGCTAGTATCCACCGCCCCACCAAGAAGACAACCACGATCGCTGCAGCCAGCAGGACCAGCATAAAGCGCAAGGCTTTCACGGTGCTCCTGCCGAATTCCGCTGGTTTCGTCGCCCCTTCAGCGAGAAGGGAAGCTCCGGTGGCATAGGAAATCATCATCACCACACTGGCGATGGTCCAGGCAATGTAGAAGTAGGCAGCCATGGATTCGCCTCTTTCGCTGCCGGCTTCGGTGGCGAACACCCCCAGGACAATCACTGGCAGGACAAATCCTGGCAACTCTCTCAGCGTCTCCGCAATGTAGTTAGCCAAGGAGAAACGGACCATCCTGCCCAGGACGGCGGCTCGAACGGAAGGGACCGGCCGATAGTCCCGCTGAACCAAGAGAATCAGCGCCGTGCCAAATGCCAGAGCCACCATCCCACCGAGCCCCCACGCGACGAAGATGCCATAGGCCCCGGCGGAAACGAAGACAAGTACAATGGGCAATCTGAGTGCACCGGCCAACTCGATGGCCAAGGAGGAATGAGCCTTGCGATAGGCCACGAAGAGACCCTGCCGCAAGACCGCCACCAGGCTGGTCGTGGCGGCGAACACCACAAACCCCACCGCATGCCAGGCATTGTCGCGCACGACGGACAGTTCCGGAGACCACACCCGGACACCTAGTACGAAAACTAGAGCCAAGGCAGCAGATACCAGACCCACCACAGTGAGACTGGTGTTTATCATTGCCGGCTTGTCACTCTCATCCGGGAGGAAGCGTATGAGCCCGATGTCGAGCCCCAGCCTGGCCAGCGTGTGTAGCAGCAGCACTACGGATACCAAGGCAGTCGCCTTGCCAACAGCCTCTTCGCCGTAGCAGCTATCGGCAATCCTCCAGAAGAAGAAACCGGCCAGTCCGATGACGCCGTGGGTGGCCAGGAGGAAGAGAGAATTCCTGCGGAGAGGGTCGTTGAGGCTTCGGAAAAAGCCGCGCAGCACACCAGCGAGCATCACAAGCCTGAATGAAGCCTCACGGCCATATTGCTCATGCTATCGACCACCAATTATAGGTCGCGCTTTCTCCGCAAGTAAAGAGAGTCTACTCTCGGTTCATGCTATGGCGCAGAGCGGAATGCCGGCCAAGTCGCGCTGAGCTTGATTGTCAGTGGCAGAACAGGATAAGATTTTCTCCATTACACGACGATGAGCACCGAGCAGATCCTCGCCATCATCATCTTTGCTGCCATGTTCATCGCGATCATGTGGGGCAAGATCCACCGGTTTGTCCCCGCGCTTATCGGTGCCGCCCTGACCGCGATCCTGATCCTGACACTGGTTGACCACGGGCCTCATAACCTTTGGGAAGTGCTGCGCCTGCCCGACTTCGTCGATGGCCACTGGTGGTTCGGCAAGCACGCGGCCGACGGGGTCGCTGAAGGGACGGAGGTCGGCGGCGTCAACTGGCAGACCATGATCTTCATCGGGGGCATGATGGTCATGGTGGAGGGGCTCGGAGCCGCCGGCTTCTTCCGCTGGCTCTGCCTTCTCGTGGCCAGGCTCGTGAAGTACCGCGTTGTCCCCATCCTCATTACGTTCATGCTGCTCTCCGCCTTTCTGTCCATGTTTATCGACAGCATCACCGTCATGCTGTTTCTCGCCACGGTCACCATCGAGCTAGCCCGCCTGCTGAAATTCGACCCGGTGCCGGTGATAATCGCCGAGATATTCGCCTCCAATACCGGTGGCAGCGCTACCATGTCAGGCGATCCCCCGAACATCATCATAGGTACGCACTTCCGCTTCACTTTCATGGACTTCCTCACCAATACGGGCGTTATCGCGTGGATATGCATGATCGTTGTCGCAGTGCTGTTCTTCCTCTTCTTCCGGAAGGCGCTCAAGAAGCAGGCATCCGAGAACCCGCCAAAATCATCCCACCAGTATCCCCAGCCGGGGGAGGCCATCAAGAACCGGCGCTTCTTCATGCTTAGCACGGCCATATTCGTCTCCGTCGTAGTGCTCCTGGTGACACATGCGCAGACCGGCCTGTCAGTGGGCCTCATAGGCTGTATAGCAGCGGCTCTCAGCCTGGGAGCAGTCTTCCTCGTGGCCAGAGAACAGTTCCGCCACGTCATCGGGGGAGTGGATTGGCGGACCCTGCTCTTTTTCTTTGGCCTCTTTGTGTGCGTCGGTGGATTGGAGGTCACGGGCGTCCTACATGACCTGTCTCAGCTTATCGGAGATGCCTCGGGGGCCAACCTGGCCATTGCGATGACCTTCATTTTGTGGGTATCGGCTTTCGCCTCCGCGATCGTAGACAACATCCCGTTTGCGGCCACGATGTGTCCCGTAATTGCCAGCCTGTCCACCGATCAGGGCCTGGCGGTGAGGCCGCTGTCCTGGTCACTCGCCTTGGGAACCGACATCGGAGGCAATGCCACGCCTATTGGAGCTTCGGCCAACGTCGTCGGAACGGCGATCGCCGAGAAGGAAGGCTACCGGATCACGTGGGGGAGGTACTGCAGGTACGCTGTCCCAGCCATGCTGCTGGTGGTCGGCATCTGTAACCTCTACCTGGTTCTGCGCTACGCCTAGCACGGACACTGCGGGACTACAGTCTGGGTACCACCAGCGAGTCTCCGGCGGCACATTGCGCACTGCCGTACCAACGGCATCTGCTCACCTCTTGCTCCATCCGGAATGCGGTCAAAGCACCTGTGGGGCCTCGCATGTGGAACATCTGTCCTCGCTATTCCGTCTGTCCAGATACAGGACACCAGGGTTTGTGCCTCTGATCGACGCGAGGGCTGCTTCGCTGTCATCCCTACACGGCAGAAGGCCCAATGAAACACGTCTGTGACGTTTTAGCCAAGGTCCTTGACAAACGCGTGACGTATTCAGCGCTCTTCTTGACCTTCGTTTGACATGATATTGCCAGAATGGAAGCTGTCTGACAGGGCATCGCCGAAATGAACAAGCATCTTGCCACCCGACTGTTGCTGGTAGCATCCTCCGTTATCCATCCCCTCCTGTTCGCCATGTTCCCGGTGGTGTATCTCTACAGCCACAACGTGGACGAGGTATCCGCAACCCAGATAACCACACCGCTTCTTTGCTCGGTTCTCGGAGCGCTGGCGCTGTGGGTTGTCTTGAGCCTGCTTCTGAGAAGCCCCTTGAAGGCAGGGGTGGCAACCACTGCCTTCGTCATCTTATTCTTCTTCTACGGCCGCCTCTATGATCTCCTGCTGAGCTGGGACATCCGCATCGCCAAGCACGCCTACCTGTTCCCCGCAGGCTTACTGGCATGGGGCTATTGTGTCTACTTCATCTCCAGAGCGAGGAGCGATCTCAGGATTACTACACGGCTGCTCAACGTTGTGTGCGTAGTCCTTATCTGCCTGAATCTTGGCGTCATTGCCACTCATCAGGTGCGCAAGACGCCACCGGCGGTGGCCGCCGATGGTTCAGCGTATGCCGCTGCCGACTTGGGTGATCTCAGCGCCATGCCGGATATTTACTACATCATCCTCGATGAATATGCGCACCCAAGCACTATGCTCGACTACTACGAATACGACAACTCCAAGTTCACCGATTGGCTGACAAACAAGGGCTTCTTCGTGGCCTTGAGTAGCAGGACGGCATACCCGTTGACGAACTGGTCCATCGCTTCATCACTCAATATGGACTACATACCTGCGGGATCCTCACAGGAATACTGTTTTGCCAAGATGGCCAACAATTCGGTGGCTGCTTACCTCAAATCGATTGGTTACAGGTACGTTTACTCCGGGGTCTGGTTCGAACAGAATGAGGTTGGCGCAGACCTGTACTACAACTTCTATAGGTCTTCCGGCGGAGATACAGTCGTAAGCCAATTCTCCCGCACGCTCTGGAACACCACTATGGCCAGGCCGTTCTACGACCACCTTACTGGAGCAGTGTATGCAGGACACACGCGATCGGCGATCATAAACCAGATTGAGTGCCTGAAGACCATGCCTAACCTTGACGGTCCTAAGTTCGTCTTCACACACATCATATGCCCCCACGCGCCCTTCGTGTTTGGGCCAAATGGCGAGTACGTGGACCCGCTAGAGTCCAACAACTTCGAAGACAAGCAGTTCTATCTGGGGCAGTACCGATTCATCTCCCGACAAATAGAAGCCGTCGTCGATGCATTGCTCGCCGGGTCGGAGGTCAAGCCGATCATCATTCTTCAGTCAGACCATGGCCTCAGATGCCATGGAGGCTCTGACGTACCTGTACCTGAGGGCGAGTGGCAAAAGATCCTGAATGCGTACTACCTGCCAGGGGGCGGCGAAGAGGCACTGTACGACTCCATATCGCCAGTAAACACATTCCGGATCGTGTTCAACCAGTACTTTGGCGCCGACTACGATCTGCTGCCTGACGTGCAACCTAGTCAAAGCGCGGGCTGACGGAGAGAAGAGATGCTGTTGAAGGCGACTGGATGGCTGAGACGGAAGTGGAGGCCCATGCTGATCCACGGTTCCATTATCGCGGCCTTCGTTGCGTGTTGCCTCTTTGTTTCCGACCCGCTCTTCGACAGGCTCGAAGTCGTCGCTGGCGAGTCCAACAGGTTGAGCATTAAACTGCCCTCAGAGACGGACAACCTGAGACAGAACCTCCATGAGGTTAGAGGCGGCACCTACGTCGCAGAAATACGTGGCTGGGCGTTCATCGATGGCCACACATGTGACAACGACCGGGTCTGCATAGTGCTGGAATCCGACGAGAGAACCTACGTTTTCGACACCATGACGGAGGTGAGGGAGGATGTCACCAGCGCTTACGGCGGCGAAGGCTTGAACCTGGACCACTCAGGCCTCATATGCAACATCCCTTCGAGGGCGGTCAAGGCTGGCGACTACATAGTCGGCGTATATGTTGAGGATGGCGATGCTCGCGCCTTCCAGCGCACCCATATCCACTTGGTGAAGTCAGCGACTGGCTTGGCATTCATCAGCTAGCTCCACTGCAGGCGAGCCGCGCCAGCCTGTTCGCCCCGATGGTCCACGCCAGACGCTCACCCAAGAGCGTTCCCTCCCTGAATACCGTCATGGACTCCCACGACATGCCAACAACACGCGCGATGCCAGACCTCGTTGTGACGCACTGGCTGCATTCCGGTCATCCCGACGTCACGTCACCTCCATTGCCCGTGCACCCGACCTTAGGGTAGAATCTGAATCCTGGAGAGGTGACCGAGTGGTTCATGGTGCCGCTCTCGAAAAGCGGTCTCTGCGCAAGCGGAGCGTGGGTTCGAATCCCACCCTCTCCGCCACCCGAAAGCCGCACCGAAGATCCGCCCGCACGGATCACCAAGTCGCGTGACCCCCGTCGGTCTTGCGCCACTTTCTCGGCAACAGGCCCACCGTCACCACGGAACATACACCCAGGGCGTCGACTACCACAGTGTGCCCCTGATAGGCTATCATTGTATGTGCTGGCGCTGGAGAGGTGCTGGAGTGGACTATCAGGCACGCCTGGAGAGCGTGTGTCGCGCAAGCGACCGTGGGTTCGAATCCCACCCTCTCCGCCATTGACCTGACCAGCCTCACGGCTGATTTCCCTGCCATGGCCCGCTGTGATAACATTACCTCTTGCTGTTTGCGAGTAGCACCTTGAACGACCCGGTCGTTCCGATAGATAACGGAGACTGGCGAGACAACAAGATAACGGAGATTCGAGCGATCCTATGAGAACCGATCTTAAAGAGCTGCGATTCCTGATAGGTTTCACTTACGTCGCAGGCATCGGGCGCGTGAAGCTCTCCCTGCTCCAAAGCTATTTTGGAGACTTGGAGAGCGCATGGACGGCCCCGCTGGACCAACTGCAATCGGCTGGGTTAGACGCCAAAGCGGCGAGGGCCCTTGTCGCCACACGCGCCAGCATTTCTCTCGATGAAGAACTGGCGAAACTGGAGCGTCTCAATGTCACGGCATTGGGCCCCGACGATCCGTTGTTCCCACCCAGGTTGAAGGAGGTATACGACTGCCCCATATTGGTCTACGTCAGGGGAACACTGCTGCGCGAGGATGAGTGCGCGGTGGCTGTGGTGGGCACCAGACACCCGTCGGTGTACGGGAGGCAGGCCGCCGAGGAAATCACGAAGGAGTTGGCCCGGAATCGCGTGACCATAGTGAGCGGGCTGGCGGCCGGAATCGATGCCGTCGCCCACCGTGCCGCTCTGGATGCCGGAGGGCGCACCATCGCGGTTACTGGCTGCGGGCTCGACATGGTCTACCCAGGTAGCCACGTCTCTCTAGCTCGCCAAATAATGGACCATGGTGCACTGGTCAGCGAGTTCCCTCTGGGCACGAGACCCAAGGCAGAACACTTCCCCCAGCGAAACCGCATAATCAGCGGCATCAGTCTTGGTGTCCTCGTCGTGGAGGCGGGCGAAGAGAGCGGCGCCCTGTTGACTGCCCACCGGGCGCTGGAACAGAACCGCGAGGTCTTCGCCATCCCCGGCAGCATATTCTCGCCTCTTAGTGCCGGCACTAACTATCTGATCCAGCAGGGGGCAAAACTGGTTCGGAATTGCGAAGACATACTGGAGGAGTTGAACCTGAACATGGTGCCCCAGCAGCTCGAGATGAGGGACCTGGTAGCCCCGACCGACACCGAGGCCCAAGTGCTAATGCACCTGTCCAAACAGGCTACTCACATTGATGCACTCTGCCGTATCAGCGGTCTGCCGACGCCCACCGTAACCAGCACGCTGGCGATGCTGGAACTCAAAGGCTTGGCCAGGCAGGTGGGCGGCATGAACTATGTCTTGAACTAGGTCAAGGACAATGTCAAAGAAGAACCTCGTCGTTGTTGAATCTCCTGCCAAGGCCAGGACCTTGGGCAAGATCATGGGGTCCCGATACAGCATCAAGGCATCCATGGGTCATGTCCGTGACCTCCCACAGAAGAGCCTCGGTGTGAACCTGAACAACGGCGTCATCCCCAAGTACGTAGTTCCTCAGAGTAAGAAGGCCGTGGTCAAGGAAATCAGAGACGCAGCAGCGAAGGCCGCTGCCGTGTATCTCGCCACCGACCCTGACCGGGAAGGCGAAGCTATCTCCTGGCATCTTGTTGAAGCCGCGGGGCTCGATGAGTTGCCGACCCACCGAGTGGTCTTTCATGAGATCACAGAGGACGCCATCAAGGATGCCTTCAAACACCCGCGCCGCATAGATATGAATCTGGTGAATGCGCAACAAGCCCGGCGCGTGCTGGACCGCCTCGTCGGCTACAAGATCAGCCCGCTCCTGCGGAAGAAGGTCCGCAGCGGTCTCTCGGCTGGCCGCGTCCAGTCGGTCGCCTTGAGAATGATCGTGGAACGGGAGGATGAGATTCGCAAGTTCGTCCCGCAGGAATACTGGACGATCGAGGCTGAGCTCTCCAAGATGGCGCAGGAGACGAAGCCTTCTGTCTTCACGGCCAAGCTCGCTGCCATAAAGGGCGAGAGGCACAAGCTGGAGATCAACACGGAGGCCACAGCCCGGCCGCTCGCGGAACTCTTGAAAAGGGCAGCCTACACCGTCTCCCAAGTCAAGAAGAAGAGGGTCACCCGGCAGCCCTCTCCACCATTCATCACCAGCACCCTGCAGCAGGAGGCCTGGCGCAAGCTCCGCTTCACCGCCCAGCACACCATGGCCATCGCCCAGCAACTATACGAAGGTTTGCCGATCGGCGCCGAGGGTCAGGTCGGTTTGATAACCTACATGCGAACAGATTCCACCAGGGTAGCCGAGTCAGCGCTGGCAGAAACCCGGAAGTACATAGCCAGCAAGTATGGCAAGGAACTCGTGCCACCCCACCCGAGAATCTTTACCAAGAAGGCGAAGGGCGCCCAGGAAGCCCATGAAGCCATCCGCCCCACCAGGATTGAGCGTGATCCGGACGCCATCAAGTCCTACCTCACGGCCGACCAGGCCAAGCTCTATCGGCTGATCTGGGAGCGCATGATGGCCAGCCAGATGGCCGCCGCATTGGTCGACACGACCTCCGTCGACATCGAAGCCGCGCCACCGGACACGAAAGAGATCTACGTCTTCAGGGCCGCTGGCTCCGTTCTCCATTTCCCCGGGTTCCTGGTTCTCTACAGCGAGGGCAAGGACGAAGCTAACGGCAATGGCGAGGACGCGAAATCCCGCCTCCCAGCACTGTCCGAAGGGGAGAGACTCAAGCTTCTCAACATCACCCCGGAACAGCACTTCACCGAACCTCCACCCCGCTACACCGAGGCCACCCTGATCAAGGCCCTCGAGGAAAGGGGCATCGGACGGCCGAGCACATACGCCCCGATCATCAGTACTATCCGTCAAAGGGGATATGTCAGAACCAAGGAGGGCCGCCTGCATCCATTGGAGCTCGGAGAGACGGTGAACAAGGTCCTGGTATCCCATTTCCCGTCGATCGTCGACACCAACTTCACCGCCCGCATGGAAGAAGAGCTGGATGAGATCGCCCGGGGCAAGCAGGCATGGGAAGACACCATCCGAGAGTTCTACACCCCTTTCGAGGCTACCCTCCAGAAGGCCAGCGTCGAAATGGTGAAGATGAAAGAGCCTGATCAGCCCACCGACGAGGTTTGTCCCGACTGCGGCCTGCCCATGGTGATCAGGATGGGGCGCTTCGGCCGGTTCATGGCCTGCACTGGATTCCCAAAGTGCAGAACGACCAAGGCCCTGGCCAAACCCGGCGAGACCGGCGAAACGTCGGAGAGGCCGCGCAAGCGCAAGTTCAAGCGGAAAGGTTTCAGACGGAAGAAAAGGACTCCTTCGGAGAAGAGGAAATGAGAATACTAGTCATCCACGGGCCAAACCTGAACATACTGGGCAAGAGAAACAAGGTAATCTACGGGGAGAAGACGCTGGACGAGATCAACGATCTCATCGAACAGCATGCTGCCGAACTCGACACCGAGGTGGTCATCTTCCAGTCGAACAGTGAAGGGGACCTCGTTGACTTCATCCAGAAGGAATCAGGTGCCAGTGACGGCATTATCATCAACGCCGGTGCCCTCACCCACTACGGGCTGTCTCTCCGGGATGCCCTCCTCGACACACACCTCCCTGTGGTTGAAGTCCATCTCTCCAACATCTATGCGAGGGAGGAGTTCCGCCAACGGTCGGTTATCGCTCCCATCGCCAAGGGCCAAGTGACCGGCCTGGGTTGGAGAGGCTACATCGCGGCCCTGAGAACACTCGTGGCCGAACTGCGAGGGAAGGCTTGGCAATAGCCCAGCGCCTGGAGAGGCTCCGCCAACTCTTGGCAGAGAAGGGCCTCGACGCGATCCTCCTCACGCAGCCAGAAGACTGCCGCTATGTCAGCGGCTTCACCGGATCCGGAGGTTGGTCCGGAACGCTGCTCATTTCACATGACACATCCGTGCTGGCCACCGACTTCATACATCTGGAGCAGGCACGGCAGGAGGCTCCCGACTTTGGCGTCGTCGGGATCAAGAGCTACTCCGAAGCCTTTGCCATGCTGCTCTCCGGCGCCGGGAATCTGCGGAAGGTAGCATTCGAAGCCAATGTGCTCACTGTCGCCGAGTTCCGCCAGCTGTCCGACGAGGCAGAGAAGGCGAAGGT
>JAUCPZ010000091.1 GCA_030372995.1 Dehalococcoidia bacterium | reverse complement strand
CCCACCGTCCGGCCACCCTCGCGGATGGCAAACCGCAGGCCCTTCTCCATGGCCACCGTGGTGATCAGCTCCACTTCCACGTTGGCGTTGTCTCCGGGCATCACCATCTCCACCCCAGCCGGCAGCTTCACCGTACCAGTCACGTCCGTCGTCCGAAAGTAAAACTGCGGACGATACCCGGTGAAAAACGGAGTGTGCCGCCCGCCTTCATCCTTGGTCAGAGCGTAAATCTGCGCCCGGAACTTCTTGTGCGGGGTGATCGAACCAGGCTTGGCCAGGACCTGTCCACGCTCCACCTCGTCCTTGCCTATACCCCTCAACAGGCAGCCAACGTTGTCTCCCGCCTGCCCCTGGTCCAGGATCTTCCGAAACATCTCCACCCCGGTCACCACCGTCTTCTTCGTCTCTCCAAACCCTACTATCTCGACCTCGTCTCCTACCTTAACTATCCCTCTCTCCACCCGGCCGGTCACCACCGTGCCCCGCCCGGTTATCGAAAACACGTCCTCGATCGACATCAAAAACGGCTTGTCTATCTCCCGAACCGGCTCCGGAATGAAATCATCCAATGCCTTCATCAGCTCCCAGATCGGCTTGCCACCCTCTCCCTCAGGATCCGACAGAGCCTTGGTCGCACTACCACGTATCACCGGAGTCTTGTCCCCAGGAAATTCATACTTGCTCAACAGCTCCCTGACCTCCAGCTCCACCAGGTCCAGGATCTCCGGGTCATCCACCAGGTCCACCTTGTTGATGAAGACCACTATAGCCGGAACGTCCACCTGACGAGCCAGCAGAATGTGCTCCCGTGTCTGCGGCATCGGCCCGTCATCGGCCGCCACCACCAAGATCGACCCGTCCATCTGGGCCGCTCCGCTGATCATGTTCTTGATGTAATCAACGTGCCCAGGACAGTCAATGTGCGCATAGTGCCGCTTGTCCGTCTCGTACTCAACGTGCGACAACGCCACCGTCAAAATCTTGGTCGCATCCCGCCGGAACATCTTGGCATCAGCCTTGGCCACCTCGTCGTACGGCTTAAACTGCGCCAGTCCCTTGGTCGATAACACCTTCGTGATCGCCGCCGTCAACGTCGTCTTCCCGTGGTCTATGTGCCCGATCGTCCCTATGTTAACGTGCGGCTTCGTCCTCGCAAATTTTTCCTTGGCCATCTCTTTTACCTCCTGGCTTCAGTGAAGGGAATTCTTCCCTCAATCCTGGCAATTATTTCTTCCTGGACGTCGGCCGGCGTCGGGTCGTACCGGAAGAACTCCAGGGAGAAGGAACTGCGTCCCTGGGTAATGGTTCTCAGGACGGTGGCATAACCGAACATCTCCGACAGGGGAACAAAAGCCCTGATCACCCGGGAGCTACCCTTGAGTTCCATGGCTTCTATGCGTCCCCTTCTGGCGTTGATGTCCCCGACCAGACCGCCGACATACTCATCCGGGGTTACAATTTCCAGTTTCATTATGGGCTCCAGCAGAACCGGAGCGGCCTTCTGCCCGGCCTCCTTGAAAGCCAGGGCCGCGGCAATCTTATAGGCTATGGCCACCGAATCCACGTCGTGGTAGCTGCTATCCAGCAGGATGGTTCTGACATCCGTAACGGGATAACCGGCCACCAGACCGGCTTCCATGGCCTCACGGATTCCCTTTTCAATTTCCGGGACAAATTCGGCCGGAATGGTCCCGGATTTGAGTCTATTGACGAATTCAAAACCCCGGCCTCGGGGCAGAGGTTCTACCTTGATGACACAATGTCCATACTGACCTTTACCCCCGAGCTGGCGGACAAACTTGCCCTCGCCCTCGGCTTCCCCGGTAATGGTTTCCTTGTAGGCCACCTGGGGACGTCCCAGCCTGGCCTGGACTCCGAATTCCCTGACCAGCCGGTCCATTATTATTTCCAGGTGAAGCTCGCCCATGCCCCTGACCAGGGTCTGGCCGGTCATGGGGTCCTGGACCACCCTGAAGGTCGGGTCCTCGGACATGAACTTCTCCAGGGCGCTGAACAGCTTTTGATGGTCAGCCTTGGTCCTGGGCTCGATGGTAGCTGAAACCACCGGCTCGGGAAAGGTGGGTGGCTCCAGCAGGATCGGCCGGCTCTTCAGGCACAGGGTATCTCCGGTCGACAGAGTTTTCATCCCGCCAAAGGCGGCGATGTCACCGGCGTAGACTTCATTTATCTCCCGGCGCTTGTTGGAATGCATTTCCAGCAATCTGGTCACCCGCTCTTCCTGGTCCTTGGTGGCGTTATAAACCGAGCTGCCCACCTTCAACTTGCCGGAATAAACGCGGAAGTAGGCTAGGCTACCCAGGAAGGGGTCGGTCATGATCTTGAAAACCAGGGCACAGAAATGCTCGCTGTCGGAAGCCTTCCTTTCTTCCGGCTGGTTGGTCCTGGGGTGAAAACCTTTTACCGGCGGGATATCAACCGGCGAGGGCAGATAATCCACTATGGCATCCAGCAGGGGGTGAACCCCCTTGTTCCGGAAGGAAGCTCCAAACAGCACCGGGTAGAACTTGAGGTCGACCGTGCCCTTCCTGATGGCCCGCCTCATCTCTTCTGGAGAAATCTCCTCGTCTTCGAGGTACTTCTTCATCAGCTCGTCGTCAACCTCGCTCAGGACTTCCAGCAGCTCTTTTCTCCTGAGCTCGACTTCGGCCCGATAAGCCTCTGAGATGGGTCTCTTCTCAAAATCGGTGCCCAGCAGGTCGCTCTTCCAGACGATCTCCTGCTTCTCCACCAGGTCGATCACACCGACAAACTTGTCTTCTGTACCGATGGGGATCTGAACGGGCAGAGGTCTGGCTC
>JAUCPZ010000090.1 GCA_030372995.1 Dehalococcoidia bacterium | reverse complement strand
GGAACTCGTCGGCAGCGTCAGATGTGTATAAGAGACAGGCGCTGTCGAACTTCAACGATGTGTAGCGTCCGACGTCACCGTAAACGTCGACCCTGGCTATCTCCCAGTGGTCTTTCTCCCACAGCGCATACCGGAGCTCACCCTCTCTGGGGTTGTAGTAGCTGATAGCCGGGTTGTTCTCGGGATCGAAAGCCAGCGACGAGAACCTTCCCACCCATGGGTAGGTGTGTACCGTCTCGATATCCCACTTCCCCGTGCTCCGGTCAGCCACCTTCAAGGCATCATTGGTGTAATCGTAGTACGAGATCACCGCGCCGTCAGAAGTGTTGAAGTCCAAAGATGTGTAGCTGCCCACATCTCCCGTGCTGTCCACCTTCGTCACATCCCAGCGGGTCCCTTCCCAGTAGGCATACTTTAGGTCCCGGTTCAACACATCGAAGTAGCTGATGCCCGGCCGGTCCTGGGAGTCAAAGGCAAGCGACAGGTACCAGCCCACCCACTCTGCATTGTCGATTACTTCGATGTCCCAGGAGGACCCGTTCCACCGGGCGAACTTCACCGTGCCGGCCGTGGCATCATGGTAGGCCACCGCCATGTTCCCGGCGCTGTCAAAGGCGAACGAAGAGTGGCGACCCACATCTCCCGTGCTGTCGACCACCATCCATATCTGCCAGCAAAGCCCGTCCCACCAGGCGATCCTCAGGTCTTCCCCCGTTGCATCGTAGTAGCTGATGTAAGGGCGGCCCAGGCCATCGAAGGCCAGCGAGGTGTACTCTCCCACCCACCGCTCACCGGGGTGCACGGTCTCCACCGTCCACCACCCTGTTGCGGGGTTCTTGCGGGCATACTTTAGATCACCATTGGTGGCGTCGTAGTAGCTCACCGCGGGGCTAGTGCCAGAGAACGCCAGCGAGGCGTACTCCCCCACCCTCCCCACGCTGTCCACCGTTTCCGTCAGCCAGCCGTTGTCGTTGGCCATCCGCGTCCAGATCGTGCCGTCGTACCCGATGATGACACCCCCGTCACCGACGGCCACCGCATTCCCGCCGGCGCTCACCCAGATGCCGCGCAGACGGTTCGGCGTCTCACTGATCATCTGGTCCCACGAAGTCCCCGCGAAATGAATCACCGTCCCGCGGCAGCCGACGGCGAAGATGTCAGACGCAGAGGTCCCCCAGATGTCGTTCAGGCAATCGGTCACCGGGCTGTACACCGCGGTCCAGTTGACTCCTGATCCCGCGTAGCGGCGGATGACTCCTGAGTCGCCCACGGCATACACGTCAGAGGCAGAGCTCCCCCATACGCCGGAGAGCAGCACGCTTGTTCCACTGGTCATAGCGCTCCAGGAGACACCGTCGTACCGACGTATGGTGCCGGCATCGCCCACCGCGAAGACGTTGCTTCCCGAGGTGCCCCACACCCCCCGCAGCGCTGCGCCAGTTCCGCTGCCCATGGCAGCCCACCCGGCACCGTTGTAGTAGAGGATGGTGCCTCCGGCTCCAACGGCAAACACGCTACTCCCTGACAAACCCCACACGCCGTAGAGGTCCGCAGTTGTTCCACTGGGCATGACGCCCCAGGAAGTGCCGTTGTACCGCAGGATGGTGCCCCCCGCACCAACCACAAAGATGTTGTTCGGCGCGCTGCCCCAGATCCCATACAGCGTCTGTTCACTGGCCGCGGTCATCGGGGTCCAGGTCACGCCGTTGTAGTGGACAATGGTGCCTCTCTCGCCCGCCGCGTAGACATCCGTTTCCGAGGCCCCCCAGACGTCGTACAGAGTGCCGTTCTGGTAGGCATACTTCAGGTCGCCGTTCACCGCATCGTAGTAGGCGATGCCCGGCCGGCCCAGGCTGTCCAGCGCCAGGGAGCAGTGGGCTCCCACGCCTCCCCGGTCCACCTCCTGTATCTGCCACGTCGACCCGTTCCGCAAGGCATAGTAGAGTTCCTTCTCACCATAGGCCACGTGCACCCTGTTGTCCGTTCCCACCTCCAGCGACGTGTAACGGAACGTGCTCCCCTCCTCCACAATGTCGGTCACCCAGGACCCGCAAACCTGCGGACCCGCCCTCCCTCCCACAACGGCCTTGACCGCGTCCACCTCACAGTCAGCCACTGTAGCCTTCGGGTTCCAGAGAACACCGTTGACCTTCACGAAGCGGTAGCTGGCGCCGGACTCCCACGACCACTCCGTGACGTAGTCGTCACTGCAGACGGGATACACGCCCTCCCCCACATCTGACCAGCCCTCCACATAGAACTTGTCGCGTCTTGCCGGCAGCCACACGGTAGCCCCAGGATTCGACGCGTCGAACTCATTCGATCCCCACACCTGGTAGTGGTACATGTGGGAGAGTTCCTCATGATCAATGAACGGGAACAGTGCCACGGCAGAGAACGGTTCACCGAGATCCCAAACGCCGTATCCCGCACCCCAGAAGCAAATCCACTTGCGGTCCACCTCGTTTCCCCAGCTCATATCAGCCGCATAATCGCGCACAACCACGATGCTCCCTGCCGGGTCGGCGGTACCAAACCAGGCCTCGGGCTCCGATGTGTACCAGATGAGGGTGCCCGGTGCCTCAAGATCGCCGGGGTAGTAGTCATCGACCATCACGCCCGCGGACTCCTCACCGTGAGAAAGTCCTGCCGGCCCCCAGCACACAAGGCTGACCCCGATCACCAGCAGCCCCAGAATCTGAAACAGCCTCTTCATGAGCATCTCACCCGCAACCTCGCACTGCCCCGTTTCCCTTACACCCTGACGTCCCGGCGAGCCGCGCGGGCCACTCCCGTTACTTGCGCGGCTGCGCCTGCCTCTGTTCTGCCGCCTTCTCCCACGGCAGCCTGCTTGGGTTCGACAAACCCTCCAAGAGATATACTCTCTCAGTGGCGTCGTCCAGAACACTCGTCAGGGAAGCCTCCGAATATCTCACTATGATGTTGGCCAGCACCTCACGGTCGTTGTCGGGGATGTCATCCTTCAGGGATTCGCCGAAGAGCTGCAGCGTCCACGCCGTCTCCTCATCCACCTTGGTGTCCTTTCCAGTGTGGATGATCAGTTTCTTCTGCAGCATGGTCAAGAGCACGAACAGCAGTATGGCGACCACCGAGGCCCCGATGGCTATCGATGAGACCGTGACCGTCACGAACTCCAGCGCGGACATCACCGGTACCTCTCGGCATAAAGCTGGCGGCCCGCCTTCATGTAGCTGCCCAGCATGTTATAGACCTTGATAATGTCCAGGTAGTCGCGGCTGAGCCGGTTCAGGCGCCACGCCATCCCCAGCACCGCCACCAGCAGGAACAGGAGAGCCACCAGCGCCAGGATGCTGAGCTTGGTTTCGGCCCACTGCAGCGCCGACGCAATAAGCACCCCGATGACGCAGACCGTGATGAACCCGAACATGATGAGCGAGGTCAGGTAGCGATTGTGGGTCCTGTCGTAAAGGCGCATCAGCATCTCCAGTGTGACCTCCTGCGGCGGCCCGCTGTCGTTAAGGAGAATGTGGATGAGGTCTGTAATCTTTATGCTGTCCATGCGCCACCTCCAAGATAGAAGAGGAAGGGAAAGGTGGACCTGTGCGAGATCTGCTGCGTAACTTCGGTTGACGCCTGCAACCGATCACCCCCCCTCGCAGACACCGCTTCGATTGTGCTGCCCAGTCTAACCGAACCGCCCCTTCTTTGTCAATACTCACAATCGCCAATCCCGTGAGTTGGCCCGCGGTCCGCCCGCTCAGAAACAAGCTTGACAATCGCGTCGGGGCATGTGCTATCATCGCGACACAAGTCCAGGACGCCGGCGCGTGCAGCTACCGGGCCAGCATACCAAGGCGAATGCGCGACCGCCGGTGCGGGCAGCCTGATGAGCAGTCTCACGCGGGGCCTGTTGCCCGAAATGGGCGCCGGCCGCAGGGAGATAGCCCGCCCGAGAGCAGCAGCGGAGAAAGGGGGACCGTCATGGGCTGGATAATCGTCGCGGTCATCGTGGGTCTTCTCCTTGGGGTAGGGGTGATGCTCGCACTTGCGAAGCCCGACGCGGTCCGTCCCAGACGGCGGCCACGGGCCAAGGCCGGGGCCCGTGTCGGCGAACCGGTCCAGTCCCCCGCGGTGCCGCAGCATTCAGAAGACAAAGCGCCGACAGCGCATCAGACCGTGTCCCGCCCCGAGCCGGCGGTGCCTGCGCCCACGCCCGTCCCCGCTCCCGAAAAGACGGCCGAGGGTAAGCAGCCCCTCGACTTCCCCGAACCTGTACTGAGAGCTGCATGGCGCCGGCAGGGCGGCCTGTGCGCCCATTGCGGCAGGCTGCTGATCTGGGAGAACAGAAACCGGGACAGCGGCATTGGCGCCTGGCAGTCGCATCACAGGATCCCCAGGGACCAGGGTGGCCGCAGCGACCTGAACAACTGCGTGCTCTTCTGCTCCGGCGCGGCCAATTGCCATTTCAACGTAGGCCACGGGGGGATGTCCTGGAACCATTACGCCACCCTCGACGATTCTGGGCTTCTGTATCTGCGTTCCGGTGCAGAGAACCTCGCGAAGTCTCCTTCCACCGCCCAGGCCCAGCCGGGCCTGATCCGTCAGATATTCGGACTCACCATGCCAGGCAAGCTCGCGCAGCCCGCCTCTCCCGCCCAGCCGGCAAAGCGGTCCCGCCGGCCCCGGGCGCTGCAGGACGACTACGACGAAGCCTACTGACACCCCGCAGCTCGTAGCATGACGGGCTCGAGGGCCAAATCCCAAATCCGAAATCCTAAGCACGAAACGCTAGGCTCATAGCTCATGGCTGATAGCTCATGGCACTGGCCCGCTCTGGCACGGCTCGTTGCAGCTGGCTGCCTGCCCACATAGGCAAGGGGCGTTAAGAGGGGCAGCGCCCCTCTTTGTTCTACTGTTGTGGCCCGAGAGAGGGCCAGGTGATGGCACGGTCGCCCCCCGTCGGGGTGGTGGGGCAGGCCAGGGGCGCTGCCCCTTGACACGGTTCACGTGTTCAGCCATCATGTCAACCACTGCCTCCATGAAAGACAAGAAAGTAGTCATCACCGGCGGAGCCGGCTTCATCGGCTCCAACCTCGCCGCGGAACTCGCCTCCAGCAACGAGGTCGCCGTCATAGACGATCTATCCACCGGCCGGGTGGAGAACATCCGGCAACTCCTGGCCGGACCCGGCATCCGCCTCATCGAGGGCACCATAACCGATCTCTCCCTGGTACAGAAGGCTCTTGCTGGCGCGGACTACGTCTTCCACCTCGCGGCCATCGCCAGTGTCCCGCTGAGCGTTGACCACCCGCTGCGAACCAACGAGGTCAATGTCCTCGGAACGCTGAACGTACTGGTGGCCGCCCGCGACCACAGGGTTAAGAAGGTCGTCTTCTCGTCTTCGTGCGCGGTGTACGGCGACACCCCTTCTCTGCCCGCCCGGGAGACGATGCCCACCACTCCCCTCTCCCCTTACGCCGTCACCAAGGCCGCCGGCGAGCAGTACTGCGCCGTCTTCCACCACGTCTACGGCCTCTCCACCGTGTCCCTGCGGTACTTCAACGTGTACGGCCCCAGGCAGAATCCGGAGTCCGAATACGCGGCCGTCATCCCCAAGTTCATCACCGCCGCGCTCTCCGGCCAGCCAATGGTCATCTTCGGTGACGGCCTCCAGACCAGGGACTTCGTCTTCGTGAAGGACGTGGTATCGGCCAACATCCGCGCCGCCGAGACCGATGCCTGCGGCGTCTTCAACATCGGGTCGGGCCGCCAGACAAGCGTCATCGGACTGGCGAAAATCGTGCTGAAGCTCACCCGAAGGAATATGGATCCGGTTCACCGTGCTCCCCGCCCCGGGGAGGTCAGGCACAGCTTCGCCGACATATCCAAGGCTGCCGGGTTCGGCTACCACCCCACACACACGCTGGAAGAAGGCCTCCGCCAGACCATCGAGTGGTTCGCAGGAACCAAGCTCTAAGCACCAAGCACGAAATCCGAACTCACGGGTCATAGCCGATGACTCACAGCATGATGGACTCGAAGTCCAAATCCTAAGTCCTAGACGCTGAGCTCGTAGCTCATGGCTGATAGCTCATGGCAGTGAGCGCCTCTGGCACACCTCGTTGCAGCCAGCGGCTGGCCCGTTCTTGGCAAAGGGCGTGGACCGAAGGTTCGCCCGAGGAGAATCGAAGATCCGTCTCAGGCGGAAGAGGGGCGAAGCCGCGCGCCCTCGGCGCGAAATCCCAAATCCTAAGTCCTAAACGCTAGGCTCATAGCTCATGGGCTGATAGCTCATGGCAGCAAGCGGCTCTGGCACACCTCGTTGCAGCCGGCAGCTGGCCAGTTCTTGGCAAGGGGCGTGCAGGGGGCCGAAGGCCCCCTGCATTTTCGTTTGTGGCCCGAGAGAGGGCCAGGTGATGAACAGCAGTTCCTACCTCATAGCTGATAGCTCATAGCTCATGGCAGTGAGCGGATTTAGCACGGCCCATTGCAGCCAGCGGCGGCCCGTTGTAGGCAAGGGGCGTTAAGAGGGGCGAAGCCCCTCTTAGTCTATTCGTATGGCCCGAGAGAGGGCCAGGTGATGAAACGATCTCCTCTCTCCATGCCGATTAGGAAACGCTTTACTATCTAACTAAGCTTGCCCTATAATCTCCGCGGGTCGCGGAGGTAGTTGATCGTCATGAAAGCGATAGTCCTGGCCGGCGGCAAGGGCACCAGGCTCAGGCCCATCACCAACACCATAGCCAAGCAGCTCCTGCCCGTCGCCAACAAGCCCATCCTCTTCTACGTCCTCGACCAGATCAGGGAGACCGGCATTTCCGAGATTTGCATGATCATCTCCCCCGAGACCGGCGCCAATATCAAGGAGTCCGTTGGGGATGGTTCGCGCTGGGGCGTCCAGATCACCTATGTCCTCCAGCCGGAGCCGCTCGGGCTGGCCCATGCCGTGTCCACGGCCAGAGAGTTCCTGGCCGATTCCCCGTTCCTCATGTTCCTGGGGGACAACCTGATCCAGGGCGGGGTGAGGGATTTCGTCCGGGAGTTCAATGCCAATCGCCCTGATGCCCTGATCCTGCTCAAGGAGGTGCCCGACCCGCGCTTGTTCGGGGTCGCCGAGCTGAACGACCGCGGCGAGGTGCTCCACCTCGTCGAGAAGCCCCAGGAGCCCAAGACCAACCTGGCGCTGGTGGGCATCTATCTGTTCACGCCCGACATTCACCGGGCCATCGCCCAGATCAAACCGTCGAAGCGGGGTGAACTGGAGATCACCGATGCCATCCAGAAGCTACTGGACGCCGGCAAGAGAGTGAGGAGCCACATCCTCGGCGGCTGGTGGCTCGACACCGGCAAGAAGGACGACATGCTGGAGGCCAACCGCGTGGTCCTCGACACCATGCTCCGCAGGGACATCCAGGGGCGCGTCGACTCCAGGAGCCAGGTCGTCGGCAGGGTGCACATTGGCGAGGGGTCCCGGGTCGAGGGCAGCACCATAAGGGGGCCAGTGTCGATCGCCGAGGGCTGCGAGATCAGGAACTCCCACATCGGCCCGTTCACCAGCGTGGGCGCCGGGACGGTGATCGAAGACTCCTCGGTCGAGCATTCGGTGATTCTGGAGCAGGGCCGCATTCAGGGCATTGAACGCCTGGAGGACAGCCTTATCGGCAAGGGCGTGGAACTGCGCAAGGCCGACAGCCGTTTCAAGACCGTCAAGCTGTTCGTGGGATGCGATTCCAGGCTTGAGTTGTAGTTGAGCAATGCCAAGTCCCAAATTCGAAATCCTAAACCCTGGACTCCGGCCCTACACACTCACGCCAACCGAATCCGGCATAGGATGCGGAGAGGGGCGCAGCACCGCTCCGTCTATCTATAATCGTACGGCCCGAGATAGGGCCAGGTGATTTAGGGCAAAACCCGAATGTGGATTCCCGCTCCCCGCCTTCGCGAGGACAGGCTCCGCGGCAATGATGTGTCGAGCAAGCGGCGTGCAGAGCAACTGTCTTGCCTGTCAAGAACATGTCTCAAGATTATGGGTATTAACATATTGCCATGGAGTACGATGCTTGAGCATAGCGTTCAAGATGGTCAGCAACTTGCGC
>JAUCPZ010000089.1 GCA_030372995.1 Dehalococcoidia bacterium | reverse complement strand
TCCATGCGGAAACCGGCGGGGTCGTAACTGCCCGAAGCCCCCTCCACGATTGCTCCGTCGGAGGCAAGTACGGTTCCCAGAGAGGGCATCGACTCGGCAAGCGCCACGGAGGTGATCAGAAGAAGAGCGGCAGACAGGTTCCACGCTCTCATGTAATCCTCCTTCACGGGGACATGGAGGCACTTGCATGAGTGTAGTGCCGTAACCATATGCAGGTCAATGGCCGATCGAACAACGATGAGAGGAGGGCCGCCGTCTTCAAGGCGGCCCATTTCTCTAGTCTGGTCCCTGGTCTAGACAGCCTCGCGGGTCTCCACCCGGATGCAGGCCACGATCTCCCCGAACGCCTCGCAAGTGGCGGGCTTCAGGGTGATCTGCGAGCCTGCCCAATTGATCGCTTTGGGGCTCGTCTGAGGATGTTCGCTCCGGCCCTCTCAGGATACGCAGACATGTGAACCTCGTCTGGACAGGAACTCTAGGTGCGTGCCTCCTCGAGATGTCTGGCTATCAGCATCTTGATCAGGGACTGCCGGGGGATGCCCAGCCTCTTCGCCTCCTTGTCGAGCGAGAGGATCATCCACAATGGAAAGTCCACGTTGACCCGCTTCTGATCCTGCGCCGGGCGTCTGGCACGACCGACGTCGAGACAGCCGAGGATGTCCTCGCCCCGCTCGAACTTTTCTTCCAGCTCTTCAGCCTTCATAGAGTGCCACCTCCTCGGGGCGTGAACGGCGGACGGAGATGATCCGGACCACATCCTCGCGGTACGTAATGATCCCGGACCAGTGTGAGCCAGCGATCCTGCCGATGACCATGAACCGGGGCTCATCCTCCGTCCTCGCCGGGATCTCCAGGAGATCGGGATCGTCCCAGAGAAGCTTGGCACCCTCGAAGTCGATTCCGTGCTTCTCCATGTTGCTCCTGCTCTTCCGGGCATCGTACTCGAACGTCATGATATATTTTCTATACCTCTTAGGTGGTGTGTGTCAACCCATCAATTCCGCGCAGCGGAATCGATACGTAGCACAACACGATTTCCCGGAGGAAAATCGCGAGTGTGCGAGCCATTGTCATTTCGGCTTGAATAAGTGCTGCAAACCCTTCGGATTCGTCTATGGAAGGTCGCTCTGGCCCTCTCGCAGTTCGCCTTGCTTGGTGTCAACGGCAACCCAATTTTCCCCGTTTGCGGCAATTGAAAAGTCCCCACCCTAGTTGCTGACCTCGGGTTCGTCGGCCCTGATGAGGCCGGCCTTCATCTTCTCCTTCAGCCGGTATGAGTTCC
>JAUCPZ010000088.1 GCA_030372995.1 Dehalococcoidia bacterium | reverse complement strand
TTCGGAACTCGTCGGCAGCGTCAGATGTGTATAAGAGACAGAAGAAGCTGAGCGGCAAGGGCAGCTTCTTGAAGATGTTGCCGATCTTTTCAGAAAGGAGGTCGAACACTGTTTATCACCGCGGCCGCTGCATGCCCATTCCTGCTTGAGCCAAACAACAATTTTAGTCGGTGCACGATCAAAAGGAAAGGCGGCTGGATCGCAGCTCTCCCCCGCAGCGATCGCCTCAGCGATGTCTTTGACAGTGCAATCACGGCCAGCCTATCATCTTCAGTAGAGACCGAGTCCGATAGAAGCTAACGTGCTTGAGAACACGACACCGCCGTCCACGAGTCATCCGCTCGACTACATTTTCCATCCCCGTTCCATCGCCGTTGTCGGCATCTCCGAGGATCTGCCCAAGTTGTGGATCCGCCGGCTCTACCTTGACTCGCTGGTGCAAAGCCAGTTTCCAGGACAGATTTACCTCGTCAATCCCAGAGGGGGCGAGATGGACGGCTTCCCCCTGTACCGCACCCTGACGGACATACCCGGGCCGATAGATCATGTTGTCGTCGCCATTCCGGCTGTCCACACGCCGGCGCTTCTGGAGGAGTGTCTGGCCAAGCGCGTCAAGGTGGTCCATGTCTTCTCTTCAGGCTACGCAGAGACCGGCGAACCCGACCGCATCGAGCTGCAGAACAGGCTCGTCGAGATCGCCCGCCGGGGCAGCATGCGGATCATCGGCCCCAACTGCCTCGGCATCTATTACCCTAAAGGCAAGATCGGGTTGAGTCCGGACTTCACCATGGAGGCTGGCTCCATAGGCTACCTCTGCCAGAGCGGCGGGAATGTCGATTTCGCGGTGCGCCACGCGACGTCGCGCGGTCTGCGGTTCAGCAAGGTAGTCAGCTACGGCAACGCCAGCGATATCAACGAGTGTGATCTCCTGGACTACTTTGCCTGGGATCCGGAGACGAAAGTCATCGCGGCCTACATCGAGGGCATTGCCGACGGCCGCCGTTTCTTCAGCACGCTGAAGAAGGCCGCGGCGGCCAAGCCGGTCGTTGTGTTCAAGGGCGGTTACACTGCGGGTGGTCTCAGGGCTGCCGCCTCGCATACCGGTTCGCTGGCGGGGAGCGATGAAGTCTGGAGCGGACTTCTGCGTCAGGCCGGTGTGATCAGGGTGTACAGCGTTGAGGAGATGGTGGACATGCTGATGGCCCTGCTGCGTGTTACACCTCCCAAGGGCATCAATGTCTGTGTCCTCGGGAACGGTGGTGGAGCCAGCGTCATGGCTACAGACGAGCTGGAGCGGGCAGGACTCCGGATGGCTCCCATGCCGGAGGCCATCAGGGAACGGATGAAAGAGTTCATTGACCTGGCCAACAGCATGTTGCGTAATCCTGTTGACGTCAGCCCGCTGGCGACGGAAGGATTCCCGTTGCTGAGGAACATGGGCCAGCGCAGGCCGATCGACGTGATCAGGGACTACGCCGACACTGCTCTCGGGGGAGGTTGGGGGCGCCTGCTCCGGATGCTGAATGAGTGGCCCAACCTGGATCTGGTTGTCTTCCAGCATGGCTTTGACATCAGCCCGATGCCGATTGATGACTTCATTGTCATTGGCTCCGTAGGGCCGCTGCTGCTCGCCGCGCGCCAGTGCCAGATGCCCAAGGCCCTCGTTCTGCACTCCATGGGGAATGACCAGGCCTGGAGATCATCTGAGAACCTGCGCGGACTTGCGGCTGAGTTTGGCCTGCCGCTCTTCCTTTCCATGAGAGGCGCGGCCAGAGCCATCCGTACGTTGATCGAGTACAACAGGGCGTACCCGGAACGGTTGGCTGGCATCCGCGATCAAGCGCCGCGGGCCTGATCGCGGGGAGAAGGCAGCTAGAGCCCGAGTTCAGGGGCAATGCCCTTCATGGCTTCCAGACCCAGGCTGAGGAACTCGTCCAGACTGAGGCCGATCTGCTCACAAGAGGCGATGTTCTCCCGGCTGGCGCCGGCAGCAAAGCGCTTCTCCTTGAACCGCTTCTTGAGGGAATCCACCGTGAGCCCCGCCAGTTTCCTGTCTTGGCGGATAAGGGCGCCGGCCGTGATCAGTCCCGTCAGTGGGTCGGCACAGAAGAGGGCCTTGTCCAGCAACGTCTCGCAGGGCACGCCATGCGCCTCGTTATGGCTCAGAACAGCGTGGCATACAGGTTCAGAGGCACCCATCTGTTTGACCAGATCGGCACCGACCTTGCTGTGATCCTGCGGTTGTCCCTCCGTCAGCTCAACGTCGATGTCGTGAATGAGACCGGTCAGTCCCCATTCTTCCTCGTCCTGTCCAAGCCGCCGCGCCAGGGCTCTCATGATCGCCTCGGTGGCCAGCATGTGCTTGATGAGGTTCTCGTTCTGTACTCTTGCCCTGACCGCAGCCAGGGCTTCGGTCCGGTCCATCGGTTATCCCCTCCCTGGTCCTCTCAGAGCCCGCTCCAGCCCGCCGTGCCAGGCGGAGCGCAGGTCTTCTGTGCGCATGTCCGTCAGTCCCTCGATGACCAGCCTGGTGCCGCCCACCGTCCCCAGCTTCACGAGTCCTACTCCCCATCTGGAGGCTTCCTTTTTCAAGAGGGAGACCTTCTCCGGTGGGACAGAAATCACAAAGCGCGACGGCGCCTCGCCGAAGAGCGCGGCGTCGCGCCGGCCACTTATGTTCCACCTCCCGGTGAACCCTACCCCGCCCAAGATTGCGCACTCTGCCAGCGCTACCGCCAGGCCGCCATCGGAGCAGTCATGGGCTGACTTGATCACACCCCGGCGGATGAGTGATAGGCAACAGCGCTGCACCCTCCTCTCCAGGCTGAGGTCTATGAACGGCCTGCCGGCAACCAGGCCATGCACCAGTTCGAGATACTCGCTCCCACCCAGGCCGTGCGTGCCATCCCCGCCGAGTATGAAGACCACATCCCCGGCGTCTTTGAAGCCACTGGTGCAGTGCCTGCCGATATCCTGGATCAACCCCACCATGCCCACCACCGGCGTTGGGTAGATGGACTTTGCCCTGGTCTCGTTGTACAGGCTGACATTGCCGCTGATGACGGGCGTGTTCAGCTTCCGGCAGGCGGCGGCCATGCCCCGGATGCACTCCTTGAGCTGATAGTAGACATCAGGCTTCTCCGGGTCGCCAAAGTTCAGGCAGTCCGTGATGGCCAGGGGCTCCGCCCCAGTACACACGACGTTGCGCGCGGCCTCCGCTACCGCCATTGCCCCACCATGATAGGGGTCGAGGTAGCAGAGACGCCCGTTTCCGTCGGCAGTCAACGCGATTGCCTTCCGGGTGTCCTTGATGCGGAGTACTGCCGCATCGCCGCCCGGAAGGACGACGGTGTTGGTCTGCACCTGGTGGTCGTACTGCCGGTACACGGAGTGCTTGCTGGCGATGTTCGGGCTGGCAAGGAGCTTCAGCAGAGTTGCTTCACATTCTTTCCGCGGCAGGTCGGGGATGGTGCTTAAGTCGAGCGCCTGAAGTCTCTTTAGCCAGGCCGGCTTCCGGCACGAGACCCGGTACAAAGGCGGATCGGTCAGGATCTTCACCGGCGCCTCTGCCACCACCTTCTTGCCGTCCCTGATGCGGACCATGCCATCATTGGTCACCCTGCCGATGATATCGGAGTGTAGTCCCCAACGGTCGAAAAGCGCCTTGACCTGGTCCTGGAAACCCTTCTTGACCACCACCAGCATCCTCTCCTGCGACTCGGAAAGCATGACCTCGTAGGGACTCATTCCCTCTTCGCGGCGGGGCACCAGCGCCGTGTCGATCTCAATGCCGCTGCCGCCCTTGGAGGCCGATTCGACCGACGCACTCGTCAAACCCGCGGCCCCAAGGTCCTGCATGCCCACGATCCAATCAGTTTCCGCCAACTCCAGGCAGGCTTCGATGAGGCACTTCTCCATGAAGGGGTTGCCCACCTGCACTGTGGAACGCAGCTCCCGCTCTTCCTCGAATGTTTGCGAGGCCAGGCCGGAGGCTCCATGAATGCCATCCCGGCCGGTATCGGCGCCCACCAGCATGAGGAGATTGCCCGCCCCCCTCGCCACGGCCTTCACCATACGGTCGTTCCGCACGATGCCCACGCACATGGCGTTCACCAGCGGATTCTCCGAATATGCGTCCGAGAAGTAGATCTCACCGCCGACATCTGGGATGCCCAGGCAGTTGCCATAGGAGGCAATCCCGCCGACAACGCCGTTGAAGAGGTAGCGGTTCTGGGCCTCGTCCAGAGGCCCGAACCTGAGTGAATTGAGCAGGGCCACGGGACGTGCGCCCATGGTGAAGATGTCGCGGACAATACCCCCCACTCCCGTTGCCGCCCCCTGGAACGGCTCGACGGCGGAGGGGTGGTTGTGGGACTCTATCTTCATCACGACCGAGAGACCGTCCCCGATGTCCACCGCACCGGCGTTCTCTTCGCCGGCCTTGACCGTGACCCTCCTGCCCGTATTGGGGAACTTCTTCAGAAGGAGCTTGGAGTGCTTGTAGCCGCAGTGCTCACTCCACAGGGCGCCGAACATCCCCAGCTCGACTGTGGTGGGCCTGCGGCCCAGCCTTCTCACTATGAGCCGGTACTCGGCTTCGCTGAGAGCGATCTCGTCGAGGGTTTGTTTGGAGATGAGCATAGTTCTCAGGCCTTGTTGATCTTAGAACAAGCGTCCCTTGTTAGCGGACCCAGTGTCTGACGGCCCGCAGTGCTTCTCAGCGACCCCGGCGGCTCATTGTTCGGTTCGCTGGTCGGGAGAGATTCGCCTTTTCTTCACGCCGCTCCGATAGCCTTTGGAATCGCCTGCGCATGCACCCGCTTCAACCGCGTTACTGGCAGATTGACGCGGTCATTGACAACAAGCGCGTCTCCTTTCACCTCGCCCATAGCAGTGCAGGGGACGCCATGCTTCTTGCAGATGGCTTTGACCTTGTCCTGATTCCTGGGCGCGGTGCTAATGATGACCCTCGACTGGGACTCGCCGAAGAGCAGGGCATCAGTTCGCATCTTGTCCCTGAGGGTGACCGCCGCGCCGTGTCCTCCCATGATGC
>JAUCPZ010000087.1 GCA_030372995.1 Dehalococcoidia bacterium | reverse complement strand
GCGATCCTGCTGCACGACATCGCCAAGCCGCAGACCAAGACGCTGGAACCGGGTGGCCGGGCGCACTTCTTCGGCCACCCTACTCAAGGAGCGGAGGCGGCGGGTCATATCATGCAGCGCCTCAGATTCAGCAACAGAGAGATAAGGATGGTACAGAAGATGATCGAGTCGCATCTGCGGTTGTGGCAGATGGGCGGCGATCAGGGTTTGCCAACGCGGCGGGCCATATACCGCTACTTCCGCGACACGGCTGACGTGAGCGTGGATATCATGTTTCTCACTCTGGCCGACTTCCTGGCCACGCAGGGGCCAGATCTCGATGCTGCCGAATGGGAGCGGCACTGCAGGCTGATGGAGTATGTCCTCGCCCAGAAAGAAGAGGATCAGACGGTAGCCGCACCGCCCAAGCTCATCGACGGGCACGATGTGATGCGCGAGTTCGGGCTCAAGCCCGGCCCCAGGGTCGGGGAGGTGCTGGAAACTGTGCGCGAAGCCCAGGGGGCCGGCGAGATCTCCACCAGGGAGGAGGCTCTGGCCTTCGTCCGCAAGCGTCTGGCCAAGAGACAACCCCGCTCAAAAGTGATATCATAGACCCAACCTGCAGCGAACGTCGCGGATGAGTTGTCAGAAAAGGATTCTTCGAACAGCCACATGATGCGGAGCCGGCTGGTAAGAAGGAAGCCGAGATTCGGCGGGAACGGCTGGCTGCTGCTCCTCATACTGGCGGTCCTGGGCGTGTCCATATGGGTGATGACGCCCAGCGGCACCAGCGTCCTCGGCAGGCAGAAGGGTAACCTTGGTCTTCGCCTGGGTCTTGACCTTCAGGGAGGTACCCATGTCGTCTACCGCGGCGTCTTCTCCGAGAACATCTCTGACGACGAGAAGTCGTTCGATATGGAGGCGGCCGTCACCAGCATCAAGAGACGTGTGGACAGCTATGGAGTTGTGGAACCCGTCATACGCCGGCTGGGAACGGAGAGCGTCGACATTCAGTTGCCCGGCGTGGAAGTCGAAGAGGCGCTGTCCCTTATAGGAAAGACCGCCTATCTCGAGTTCAGGGAAGTCGAGATGAACGGCAGCGAGCCAGCGCGACTGAAGGATTACAGAGATGACGGCCGCACTGATTTCTTCGATAACAGCGACAGCGGGGTAAGGGACACACCCATAAATCGCCTCTTCGTGGACGCTGAAGGGCTGCCAGCCGTGTTCATCGAGAAGAGCGGCGCGGGCCTGAGGTACCTCAATGGCAACGGCGATGAGATAGATCCGGGGTCCATTGACGCGGCGCTGGACAACGCACTCTCCTGGATGCCGGCTGTCGGGGATGTTGGTGGGCAGAAGAAAGTGCTTACCGGTGCCTATCTCACCAAGGCAGTGCCACAGTATCCGTCCCAAGACAGCATCAGCACAGAGATCACCGTCGGCATCGAATGGAATTCTGCCGGCGCCGATCTGTTTGACCAGATCACCAAGAGAATCAAGGCTAAAGGGGATTACGGAGACGCACAGCGCGCGCTGGGCATCTTCCTGGATAACGAACTGCTCTCTGCCCCCCAAGTGTTTCCGTCCACTATGACGGAGGACAGCTACGGATCGTCCGCGAGCATAACAGGAGACTTCGACCGGAGCGAAGCGCGCAAGCTGGCGATCCAGCTGACTTCGGGCGCGCTGCCTATGCCGCTCGAGATCACCTACGGCCCCAAGTCGGTCTCCGCCACGCTGGGGGCCGACTTCGCCCACCGGGCTTTCATCGCCGTCATGGTGGGGTTGCTGCTGGTGGGACTGTTCATGATCCTGTACTACCGCCTTCCGGGCCTGGTGGCTGCCATAGCCCTTGTCATGTACACCATCATTGTGCTGGCCATCTACAAGGCCATACCGGTCACCCTGACCTTGGCTGGCATCGCGGGCTTCATCGTGTCGCTGGGCATGGCCGTTGACGCCAATGTTCTAATCTTCGAGCGCATGAAGGAGGAATTGCGTGCCGGACGTACGCTGAAGGCGGCGGCGGACGCCGGATTCAGCCGGGCCTGGCCGGCAATCAGGGACAGCAATATCACCACCTTCATCGCCTGCGGCATTCTGTACTGGTTCGGCAGCAGTATCCCCACGGCAACGGTGGTAATGGGATTCGCGGTAACGCTGTTCCTGGGAGTCGCGGTGAGCATGTTCAGCGCCATTGTGATATCGAAGACGCTTCTGATGCTGTTTACCGGTGGGCGGTTCGCCAACAGGCTGCCCCTGTTCGGAGTGGAAGCGAGAGCGGAAGCAAGAGATGTTTGACTTCTCGGCTAAGAGACGCTGGTTTCTGCTGATAGCGCTGGTCATCATGATCGTCGGCGCCATCCTGGCGTTCACCCCGGGCGGGCTGAGGCTGGGATGGGACTTCAAGGGCGGTTTTCAGGTAATGCTGGAGCCGCATGAGGGAACTACGCGTGAGGCGGTGGCCAGCAAGCTCGACGAACTGGGCTACGGCGGGTTCTCCGGCAGAATACAGGAAACGGGCGGAAACTACCTCATCCGCATGGGAGACCTCAGTGAAGACGAGCAAGATGCCCTCAAGGCTGGGTTGAGCGAGATCGGCACGGTCCTCGAAGGTGAGACAGGCTACATCTCCCCGGCCATAGCCTCCAGGACGACGCGGGACGCGGCCATCGCCGTGAGCGTGGCAGTGGCCGTGATGCTGGTCTACATTACATGGGCCTTCAGAAAGATCCCACATTCCTTCCGCTACGGTACTGCGACGGTGGTGGCTTTGATATTTAACATGCTTCTGACCTTCGGCATCTTCTCCCTGGTCGGGCGTTTCCTTGACTGGGAAGTGGATCCCCTGTTCATCACGGCCATGCTGGCCGTCATTGGCTACAGCGTCAACGACAGCATTGTGGTGCTGGACCGCATCCGGGAGAACAGGGCCAGGGGCATCGGTGGCGACTATGACACCATGGTGAACTTCTCTATCTCCGAGACGCTCGTGCGCTCACTGAACACCACGATCACCACCGTTCTCGCCGTGCTGACCGTCTACCTGATCGTCGGCGGACCCATCCGCAGCTTCCTGCTGGCACTGCTGGTGGGCATCCTGGCCGGCGCGTACAGTTCGATCTTCGTGGCCGGCGAATTGCTGGTCATGTGGGAACACGGCGACTGGATCAGGCTCATCCCCTTCGCCTCCCGGCTCCAGAGGAGCAAGGCTTAGACAGGGGGCAGACTAATGCCGGTTTCCAAAGGGCCCCTGGACGAAACGGTCCCAGGCGGAGCTGAACGTCATCTCATATCTGCAAGAGGCGTGGCGCGGGTCATCGTGAGGTCGGCCATTCTCTTCAATCAAGGCAAGAGGAGGTAACCATGGCAAAGCAACGGATGGGCGTGAAGCTGGCGGAGGAGTTGGGACTCAGCGCTTCTGAGTACAAGAGAATAAAGGAGATCCTCGGGCGGAACCCCAACTACACCGAGTTGGGCATGTTCTCTGCCATGTGGTCCGAGCACTGTTCATACAAGAATTCGATCAAAGTCCTGAAAAGGCTGCCGACTACGGGCAAGAACGTCTTTCTCACCGCCGGCGAGAATTCGGGGGGAGTCTCTATCAGCAAGGATTACGCCGTAGTGTTCAAGGTGGAGTCACACAACCACCCCTCCGCTATCGAGCCTTACGAAGCCAGCGCCACCGGAGGTGGCGGCTGCATACGGGATATCTTCACCGTCGGTGCCCGCCCCTTGTTCCTTCTGAGTTCCCTCCGGTTTGGCCTTCTCAGTGACAAGAGGACCAAGTTCCTCTTCAGGAAAATCGCGCGCGGCTTCACGGATTACGCCAATGCAGTCGGTCTGCCGGCCATTGCCGGTGAGGTCTACTTCGATCCCTCTTACCAGGGAAATCCTCTGGTGAACGCCATGGTGGTCGGACTGCTGAAGAAGAAGAACATCGTCAGGGCCCGTGCGGAGGGCGTGGGTAACTTAGTCATTATTGCCGGCGGCCGCACAGGGAGGGACGGCGTCGAAGGCGCCAGCTTCGCATCGTCGGGTCTGGATGAGAGTGCCAAAGAGAGAAAGAGCGCCGTGGCCATCGGCGACCCTGCCATCGGCAAGAAGATTCGCGAGGCATGCCTGGAAATCGCAGAAAAGAAACTGGTGGTCGGCATGCAGGACATGGGCGCGGCGGGCATCGTGTGTTCAACGTCCGAAACCGCCTACAAGGCAGGCACCGGCATCGAGATAGACATCGCACTTGTCCCGCGCAAAGAGAAGGGCATGAATCCATATGAGATCATGCTTTCAGAATCTCAGGAGAGGATGCTGCTCATCGTATCCCCCAAGAAGCTGAACGCGGTGAAGGCGGTCTTCAAGAAGTGGGATGTTGAGTTCAGCGTCATCGGGAAAGTGACCAGGGACGGTATCTTGAGAGTGAAAGAGAACGGCAAGGTTGTGGCAGAGGTCCCGGCGGAGGCTCTGGCCAACGGACCCAAGTACGACCGGGAGTCAAGAGAGCCAGGCTATCTGAAGGAGACGAGAGCACTTACACCCTCCAGGATCAAGGAGCCGAAGGACCTCAACAAGACTCTCCTCACCCTGCTTTCCTCCCCGACTCTTGCCTCCAAGGAGTGGATTGCCAAGAAGGTTGACCCGAGACTCACTTCGCCCCTCTGCGTGAGAAGCGGTAATGATGCCGGCGTCTACTACTGCAAGGAGATAAACAAGGCGATCGCGGCTACCATCGACTGCAACGGCTTGTACTGCTACCTCGACCCCTTTGTTGGAGCACAGATCGCCGTGGCTGAAGCAGCCCGCAACCTCGTTTGCTGCGGAGCGCAACCAATGGCGGTGACCGACGGCCTGAACTTCGGCAATCCATTCAATACGGAGATCTACTGGCAATTCGAAAAGGCAGTTGACGGCATCACCAGCGCCTGCAAGTACCTGGGCCTGCCGGTCATCAGCGGCAATGTGAGCTTCAACAACGAAAGCCCCAAGGGCGCAGTCCATCCCACGCCGGTCATCGGCATGGTGGGAGTCATCGACAACGTCAGGAATGTCACCAGTTGCGATTTCAAGAAAAACGGGGACATCATCCTGCTTATTGGCCGGAACAAAGAGGAGCTTGGCGGGTCTCAGTATCTCAGCATCATCCACGATATCAGGAAAGGCACGCCGCCCGCGCTGGACCTGAAACAAGAGAAACGCGTGCAGGAGGCGGTACTGGAGATCATAGGCCAGCGTTTGGCAGCGAGCGCGCACGACTGCTCCGACGGAGGCCTGGCAGTGGCCCTGGCGGAGTGCTGCATCATGGGAGGACACGGCGCGGCGGTCACCCTCAGGGACAAGATGCGAACTGATGCCCTGCTCTTCGGCGAGTCCCAGTCGAGGGTCATCATTAGCACCGCGCCCAGGAATCAGGACAAGGTCAA
>JAUCPZ010000086.1 GCA_030372995.1 Dehalococcoidia bacterium | reverse complement strand
CCACGAACGGAAGTCCCAAGTTCCGGTCTTGCAGACCCAACAAGACCCACGTGAGCAAAGGGTGTTAAGAGGGGCGAAGCTCCTCTTGGTCCACTCTTCTGACCCGAGCGAGGGCCGGGTGATGACAGGACGGGGACCCCAAGCTCATAGCTCATGGCTCATAGCTGATAGCTCACAGCACCGACCAGCTCTGGCACGGCTCGTCGCAGCCAGCGGCGTCCTGTTATAGGCAATATAGGCAAGGGACGTTAAGAGGGGCGAAGCCCCTCTTTGATCTACTCGTGAGACCCGAGAGAGGGCCAGGTGATTCCCATAATCCTCAGGGGGCCACCCAAGCCCTGTTCGGATCACTGCCATCTGCGCTGTCAGGCCGTGCGGGACTGTTGGACAGCCCGCAAGCCAAAATGCTACCATTTGTTACACAACCACCTGACAATGAGTAAGCACGATCCCGCAAGAACGAGTCATTCTGACCGTCAAGACACAACACCAGCCGGGGCTAGGATTCCGCTTCCGCAACCTTCCACTCCCACCGTGCCGGCCCTCGAGTACATCTTCCATCCCAGGTCAGTCGCCCTGGTCGGCGCAGCGACCGACCCGATCCACTGGTGGATAAATGAATACTACATCGATCCGCTGATCAAGTTCGGCTACCCCGGCAAGATCTACGCCGTCAATCCCAAGGGCGGCGAAGCGAAGGGGATGAAGATCTACCGCAGCCTGGCCGAGATCGACGGCCCGATCGATCACGTGGTCAGCGCCATCCCCGCCAGGAACTGCCCACAGCTCGTTCAGGAATGCCGCGACCGCGGGGTGAAGGTCATCCAATTCTTCAGTGCCGGCTTCGCCGAGACCGGCGATCCGGAAGGCATCGAGCTCCAGAACCGGATCGTCGAAATAGCGAAGGGCAGCGGCATGCGCCTGCTGGGGCCCAACTGCATGGGCCTCTACTGCCCCGCGACGAAGATCAGCTTCTGCCACAACTACCCACAGGAATCGGGCCCCATCGGGCTGATCAGCCAGAGCGGCAGCAACTCCACCTACGTGGTGCGCAGCGCCGTCGTCCGTGGCCTCCGCTTCAGCAAAGTCGTCAGCCACGGCAACGCCTGCGACATCAACGAATGCGACCTGCTGGAGTACTTCACCGAGGATCCTGAGACCAAGGTGATCGCCGCCTACATCGAGGGAATCAGGGATGCCCCGCGCTTCCGGCACCTGCTCGAGCGCGCCGCCTCCACGAAGCCGGTGATCATCTACAAGGGAGGGTTCTCCGAAGGCGGCAGCCGGGCGGCGGCCACCCATACCGGCTCTCTGGCCGGGTCCTACGCTGCCTTCGAGGCCCTGCTGCGGCAGGCCGGGGCCGTGCCGGTTCAGAGTGTCGGGCAGATGGTTGACATGCTGGTGGCCATTCTACGCATGAAGCCGCCGCAGGGGCGCAACCTTTGCGCCGTGGGCAACGGCGGCGGCGGTAGCGTGCTGGCGACCGACGAGTTTGAGAGGGCGGGCTTCTGCCTTCCTCGAATTCCTCCGGATGTCAGCGAACGAATTCGGAAGCTCGTGCCACCCGCGGGCAGCATGACGCGGAATCCGATCGATGCGGCTCCGCTCATGGGCATTGAGCAGGCCAGGCTGCTCTCGAAGACTGGCATGAAGGAATGGGAGAAGGGACTGTGGAACGCCAGGTTCGAGAGGGGCGATGGGGGAATGGGCGACTTTATCGGCGCTCTCGACGACTGGCAGGGGCTGGACTTCCTGGTGCTTCACTATTGCATCGACTCCGTGCCCGGGGGCATCTACTCATGGCAGCTCACGACAGGTGGTGGCCCGCTGATCGTAGCCGCGAAGGAATCGCGCCTGCCTGTCGCCACAGTGGTCCACTTCATTGCCAACGAGGACTCCTGGCTCAAATCCCTCAAGCTCCAGAAGCTGTGCATTGACTGTGGGTTTCCTTTGTTCCTCTCGATGAAGGGTGCGGCAGCAGCCATCCGCAGGCTGATGGACTTTGACCGGACCCACCCGGGGATGGTGGAGAAGATCCAGGCTTCCTTGAAGTAACCACGCCACGGCTCGACCCGCCCAGTGCGTTGCCACGCATGTGCCCCTGTGCTGGGACCACAGCGCCAGAGTACACGGGGCGCACTCAGGAGACATGCAGTAGCGCCCTACGGGCCCATTGCCATTAGCCCGACGCTTCATTTTCCAGTGTTCTCTTCATCACCTGGCCCTCTCTCGGGCCACACGAGCAAACCAAAGAGGGGCTGCGCCCCTCTTGACGCCCCATGGCGAGGATGGGCAGGCGCCCAGCCGCCATGGACGATGCGGAAGATGCCGGGTGGGATGAGCCATGAGCTATCAGCTCTGAGCTAGAGACTTCTATTCATCACCTGGCCCTCTCTCGGGCCACACGAGTAAGATGAAAGAGGGGCTCCGCCCCTCTTTAACGCCCCTTGCTTACGTAGGTCTTGTTGGGTCTGCAAGACCGGAACTCAGGGTTTAGGGTTTGGGATTTCGCGCCGAAGGCGCGCGGCTCCGCCCCTCTTTCACGCCCTTTGCCTACGTACGTCTTGTTGGGTCTGCAAGACCGGAGCATGGGTTTGGAGTCTCGTGCTGGGTGTTTAGG
>JAUCPZ010000085.1 GCA_030372995.1 Dehalococcoidia bacterium | reverse complement strand
ATGGCCAAGGGTAAGTTTGAGCGAACGAAGCCCCATGTGAATGTGGGGACAATTGGGCACATCGACCATGGGAAGACGACGCTGACGGCAGCGATCACCAAGACATTGGCGCTGAAGGGGTGGGCGGATTTCCGGGCGTTCGATTCGATTGACAATGCGCCGGAAGAGAAAGCACGCGGGATCACGATCGCCATTGCGCACGTGGAATACGAGACGGAACACCGTCATTATGCGCACGTAGACTGCCCGGGACACCGGGACTACATCAAGAACATGATCACGGGTGCGGCGCAGATGGACGGGGCGATCCTGGTGGTGGCGGCTCCGGATGGGCCAATGCCGCAGACGCGGGAACACGTGCTGTTGGCGCGCCAGGTGGAAGTGCCGGCCATGGTCGTCTTCCTGAACAAAGTGGACATGATGGAAGACGAAGAGCTGCTGGAACTGGTCGAGATGGAACTGACCGAGCTGCTGGAAAGCTACAAGTTCACAGGTGTACCGATTGTGCGGGGGTCAGCGCTGAAGGCGCTGGAATGCACGAGCAAGGACCCCAGCGCGCCGGAGTACGAGTGCATCTGGAATCTGATGGAAGCCGTAGACAACCACATACCGACGCCGGAGCGCGACTACAACAAGGCGTTCCTGATGCCGGTGGAAGACGTGTTCAGCATCAAGGGACGCGGCACGGTGGTGACGGGACGAGTGGAACGCGGTACGCTGAAGAAGGGTGAAGAAATCGAGATCATCGGGCTGCGGGATGAGAGCATCAAGACGGTAGTGACGGGCATTGAGATGTTCCACCAGGAACTGGACCAGGCCCAGGCGGGTGACAACGCGGGTATTCTGCTGCGCGGGACGACTCGTGAAGAAGTCGAGCGCGGCATGGTGCTAGCCAAGCCGAAGTCGATCACCCCACACAAGAAGTTCATGAGCGAAGTCTACGTTCTGCGCAAGGACGAAGGTGGACGGCACAAGGCCTTCTTCACCGGCTACCGCCCCCAGTTCTACATCCGTACCATGGACGTGACGGGAACCATCACTCTGCCCGATGGGGTGGAGATGGTCATGCCTGGTGACAGTGTGAACCTCATGGTTGAACTGATCACCCCTGTTGCCCTGGAAAAAGGCTCGAAGTTCGCCATCCGTGAAGGCGGCCTCACCGTCGGCGCGGGTGTCATCACCGAAATCCTGGAATAAA
>JAUCPZ010000084.1 GCA_030372995.1 Dehalococcoidia bacterium | reverse complement strand
CCAGCCGCTTTGTCTTGTGGAACTTCAGCCTGGATGCCAGGCTCAGGCAACCCTTGAGGTTCTTGAAGCCCAGAGACACCTTGGTCTGACCATGGGTCTTCAGCACCGGGACATTGATCAGGAAGTCTGCATCGAGGACAGCCTCGGCAATCCCGATCTTGAAGTCTCCCAGTTCCACCTGTCGGAAGGGTCCCTCGTTGAGGTCAATCAGCTTCACGCCATATCTCTTGGCGAGCTTGTCAATCTCTGTGCGCGCGTATCCCTGCTTAGTGCCGAACCCCAGCACTTCAATGGAGCCTTCACCGATGGCAATATCCCTGCACCCGGTTTCGATCAGCAGCCTGACGAGCGCTTCCAGGATGCTGGTAGTGGTGGTCATACCGTAGGGTGGCAATCTGAAGCCTGTGGGGATGTTCGGTTTCAGGAGGACCTTGCCGTGTCTATTCAGACGCGCAAAACCGTCGCACCGTGCTATGGCCTGACGCAACGACTCCTGGGGATCAGCCAACCTCACTACGGACACCACCATGGCTAATTGACCATCGCAGCGTCCCTGGCTTGCACCTGCCTCACCTCCGGCGCCAGCAATCCCTCCGGAGTCCTCTGGTAACCCCGCAGCTCATGGAGGTAGAGATTCAGAAAGGACTTCGCCTCCGCTTCGCTGAACTGTTCACTCTTGTACGTCAGGGTGATGTACAGGTGATCTTCAAATGTGCACGCGCAAAGGCTCATCCCCATCGGGCTGACGACAGGCGGTATGCCCACAACGCTGGCAATCCTGGAGTCGCCCAACTTGCCTCCCTCGACTACCACGATTCCCTTCGGCCAGATCACCCCTAGATTGGTGAGGAGAATGGAGTCCAGGTAGATCCGGGTAACCATCAGGAAATCGGCTACGCACTTCGTTGTCCGAGAAGAGAGAAGGGTGCAGAAACGGGCCGCGTACACGATGGAGAAGGCGATCCCCTTCTCAAGCATATGCGATGTCTTCTCTGCTAGTCTGCGCAGAAGGCGGTCCGGGTCAGTCCTGTCTTTGGGCATGGTCGAGACGGATATGAAGGAAACCTGATTACCCGCTAGGGGCGAGGGATTGCTGCCGCCAATGTCAACTGGAACCATGATACTGATCTTGCGCGTGGGTTTCCGGTGAACGTCATTCCACTGCTGAACAGCTCTGAAACATGCCGCCAGGAGAGCGTCGTTGATCGTGGCGCCGGAAGCCTTCGATCTCGACCGGATCTGACTCAGCTCGTGCGGGGTGAGAGATCCCAGGCAGAGCCCGACTTCAGGCGATCGCTTGTGGCTTCGCCGGTAGAGCTTGGTGTTGGGCGAGAAAGGAGCGAGCAGAAACCGGTGGATGAGGCTACCTAGAATCCTGAGATAGAAATGGGTCACTTTCGGCCTCCGGCTGCGTGCCAATGCCACGAGTCCATCCCTCCCTCCGTCCGGCGCGGTGCACGCTGTCAGGCATCGGATTCCGCTGCCCCCGTTGTACTCCCCGATGACCTCGGCCGCGAAACGAAACAGGTGAAGCCCGTCAGCTGCCGAGTGGTGGCAGGTGAAGACAATGGTGGAACCCCGGCGGTTTCTTCTCAGCAACAGGAATCTGCATGGCACTTCCCTGAAGGGGTCGAGAGGCCGGTTCATCCATTCAATAAGGCGTCTGTTGTGCCACTCTTCAATGTCGCAGCCTTGAAGTGTGAGTGAATCGTGCGGGGTTGGGAAATCCCACACGCTCAAGACATCTTCGCCGCGGCAATCCCGCTCCGCCCTCACTTGGCGGAACAGCCCCGCATGTATGATTGATCTCCAGGTGGGATGGCGACGCAGCACGGCTGTCAGGGCGGCCCGCAACTTGGCAGGGTCAACGGGCCCGTCAACCGAGACTATGCAGTGCTCCATCATTGGCTCATTCTTGCTATGGAGCGCCAGCAATCCCTTGTCTATGCAGTTCAGTGGTATGCTCATCTCAGGCGCGACTCCCTGGTCTCGAAACGGACGCTGATTTCTCTGTATTCGGCTTGCTGACGGCAGATTCCGACTCTCTTCGCTCTGCACTCACATGGCGCGCTGCGAATTGCGGCGGGTAGCGGGACCAGTCCGTGTCCCCGCTGACCGATAAACGCACGATCCTCTAACGGGACTGGCCCGGCGCTCCTGGCTGGACGGCACAGTCAGCCGCACTATCTGCTGCTCTCCCCCCTCGTAGCAGCTGTCTCGGTCGCTGCGGATGAGTGCTGGCACAACGCTGCCGAGGCAGATGTACGTATGTGGTGTAGTCACTCAGCATCATATTCGTCGATGCCTGATCTGTCAAGAACTTGTGCCTGTCCGCACCATTCGGTGCGTGGGGGCTCTGCGGCCGGCATCCGCGCTTGCCGGTCCGGCAAGCACCTCGTCCGGATGCCCTGCCGCGTCTGCACCCTGACGGGGTACTGATCGCCCGGCCGGACTGCGCAGGCCGTTTCCCTCGATTTCGACAGGTACTCCCTGGAAACTCCAGTATTCAGATGATTTTGTGACAATATGCGCGGCTTCTGTGAGGATCAGGTAAACTACGCGTCCTATCATCAGTACCGATGCTGCCACAGCACTATGCGTACGCATCGTGACGGAGGTCATGCCATGTCTACGACATCAAGATCGAGCCGGAAGAGCCAGCTGGTAGTCTTTGGGCCACCAAACACCCCCAGGCCTGGAGCCCAGAAGGGCAACGGCTCCACATCCAAGAGACTGATCCAGATGGAGGCTGAGCGTGACGTCCTGCTGCAGCTGGTGCCGGACCTGGTGTACAGGATCAAGGCCAGGCAGGATGGCTCAATCTTGGTGAAGGACGGACGCTCGGGCGCCCAGGTCGCGACTGATCCTGGGACCGCGGCCGCAGCGGCGCCTGAGGAGGACAAGGCGAGATCACTGGAGCTGACCGGCACCGTGGGTCAGGAATTGGCTTGCCGGGGCAGAGCGTTGATGGATGCATTCCTGTCCACCGGCGCAATCCAGGCAACGGAGTTCACGATCGAGTACGGCGGACATACCTCCCACTATCAGGTTCGGACCGCGGCGTGCGGTCCATGGGAATTGATGGCAGTGGTCACCGACATTACGGCACGTAAGGAAGCCGAAGTCAGCATTGGGAAGGCGCTAAGCGAGGTGGCACGACTGAACGAAGTCCTTCAGAATGAAGCGACGCAGCGCGCCGAGGACGAACAGGTGCTCGACAATGCGTTCGCCAAACTGGGCAAGCTGCTCGAGGATACCATCGCAGCCATCCAGAAGATCGTTCAGATGAAGGACCCGCCTACGGCGGCCCACCAGGCGCGGGTGTGCAAGCTGGCCTGCGCGATAGGGCGCGAGATGGGGTTGGCCAAGGCTCAAGTGGACACGATTGGGCTCGCAGCGTTGCTGCATGACCTGGGCAAGGTGTTTGTTGCCGATGAGACGCTGAACAAGCCCGGGAAGCTGACCGAAAGCGAGTACGCTGCTATCAAGCAAAGCGCCGAGACGGAGTTCCAGATACTGAAGACGATTGACCTCTTCTATCCGATCGCTGACATTGTGCACCAGCACCACGAAAGGCTCAACGGGTCCGGCTATCCCCTGGGGCTGAAGGGGGAGGACATCCTGCTCGAGGCACGTGTAATCGGGGTGGCGGACGTAGTGGAGGCTATGGTCTCCGACAGGCCCTACCGGTCGGCGCTGACGTTGGATGAAGCTCTGGCTGAGATAGAGTCTGGCAAGGGCACGCTCTACGACCCGTCGGCGGTCGAAGCCTGCCTCAGAATCTTCAGGGAGAACAGGTTCCACTTTGACCGGGTGGAAGACGATGAGCCCCAGGAAGCTGCCTACTCCGGAACCTAAGCGACGCGCCTGTTGGCACCACAGCGGAGGGGATCATGGCAGTGCCTGCTGTGCCACTTCCCCTCGTGAGTTTCAGGGCGAGACATGCAGTTCGAGTACAATGTGAAGAATGCTGCTTTCGTCAGACAGCATGGCCGTTGCGCCAAGTGCGGGAAGTACCTGAACGCCGTCTACGAAGACAGACGGGGGTATGAGGGCGCGTGGACGGCCCATGATCTGGTGCCGCTCGACGAGGGCGGAAGCAACAAGGCACATAACTGCGTCATACTCTGCATCACGGATCCCGACTGCCACCTGAATTTCGCGCATGGCGGTCAGCCGCGCCGGCGCGTGTTTCTCACCCAGTTCTCGTTCCCTCACTGGATATTCCGCAACGGCAACGGGGGGAACGGTGCCCACGAAGACATGACAAGCGCGGCGCCGGCGCGAGCGCCGGAGCGCATGGCCTGCCCCACCCCCTACCGGGTCCCAGCCACAGGCCACACACCATGGTCGGACTCGGTCCCGTATGGCCGCATCAGTGGCCAGCCGCGGCAGGCTGCCCAGCAATAGTGCGCGGCTGGTGCTTCACGGGTTGGAGCCGCTGTCTGACACCCTGCGGAGAATGTCCCAGAAAGCGCCACGGTACCCTTGGCGGATGGCCTCCACCAGGCGGCTGTTGTCATTGTAGTTGTAGTTCATATCTCCGGCCTGGGGCGGCCTCATGAGGAGGAAGCGTTCATCGCCGCCTACCAGCTTGTCCAGGTAGTGCGGTGCCTCGGAGCCCAGTTCGGCCGAAAGGTAGAACACCGGCCGAAAGAGACGACCATTGTTCGCTACATCACCATGCAGGTTGGGGTTGGAGTCGAGAGGGCCGGCGGCCAGGATCATGTCAGCGAGGCGTGTGCCCGGGAAGAGGCGGATGCCCAGCGCCGCACCGACGCGGTCCGGGGACATTCGCTTCATGGCCGTCACGGTGCGCTCCAGGGTTTCTCTAGTCTCGCCAGGCCCGCCCAGCAGGAGATCATACATGAAGGTCAATCGCTGCCGGCGGCAGGCCGCTGCGGTGCGGCTCAGGTCCTCGGCGGTGTAATCACGCCCCAGCATTCTAAGTACCCGGTCATCGGCGCTGTCCACACCGAAATTGATGCCTCTGCAGCCCGCTTGACGGTAGAGGGCCGCGGTATCGCTGTCGAAGGGCACCGGACTGGCATAGGCATACCACCCCAGCCTGTCACCCAGTCCTCTGCGCACGATCTCCCGGCAAACGTCTCGTGCGTGAGACGCAGGGAGGTTGAATTCGGAGTCACAAAAGTGGAGACAGTCGACACCCTGGGCCAGAAGCGCCTCCATCTCATCGACGACGCTCTCCGGTGAGCGGCACCGCCAGCGGTGACCCTTGCTGAGTGCATCGACACAGTAGATGCACCGGTTGGGGCAGCCGCGCTTGCTTTCGATGCTTCCCATCCCTCCTTCAGCCAGATAGCGGCCGTTGTCCACAGCCAGGCGTCCTGGCGGTGGGGCGGCTTGGATATCTGGCCAGATGGCTGCATTCCGGCTGAAGCCTGCCCCATCGCGGTAGACCAACCCCGGGACATGGCGGTAGTCCTGGCCTTCGGTCAGCATCCGCACTAGCATCGGCAGGGGCCCTTCGCCGTCGCCGACGACCCCCAGATCGAGGCCACAGTATTCGAGTACGTCCTCGGGCATTATGGAGAATCCTGAGCCGCCAACGATGGTGGGGGCATCGGTCTTGAGTTTGACATAATCACTGATCTCCTTGAACCCAGGAAGGAAGAACTCCCGGCTGGCGAAGGTGGTATCGTCAATGTTCCGCAGCGTCATGCCTACGGCGTCTACGGTGGTCCGCGCAAAGAACACGTCCATGGCGGCCCGCCAGTCCCCGGCGAGACAGAGGTCGAGAACATGGGGCTGGATGCCGTTTCTGGCTAGTGCGTCTGCCAGATAGTCCAGTGCAATCGGCGTGACCGGAGGTTTCATGCGGTTCGGGTTGATCAGCAGAACTCGACTGACCATTGACTTGTCTATCTTGCCTGCATTACTCAAGGATGCTGTGGTCCAAAGCTGGGAAGTACGCCGCAGTCCGTATCTTGGCTCTACCGGCGAAGCCAGAGGTGATCCAGTCCAAGGCTCTGTCGTCGGATAGAGCGCAGTCTGAAGAGCCGGGCGCGATGCAACCTCTGTTGTTCATGTCTGGCGCGGTCCCCACTATACCTCGAGGCCGATTCTGAGGCCATCAGCCATGGCCTCCGCGATGCCCCTGGGCTCAACACAATCGCCAGCGGCGTACACCTCTGAGACTGTTTGCCGTAGGCATGGCAATAGCGTTTGATCTGGCTTGCCGCCGGCGGCCACAACCACGGTGTCAAACTGGATCGTCACGTCCTCTCCGTTCCTCTTGGTAAGACGAGCACTCCCTCTACTGAACTCCTGGCACTGCACGCCTGTGAGGATCGTGACCTTCATTTTCTCCATGCGCGCCAGCAGCATCCTGCGCAGAGCCAGAGGCATCATGCCGGCAACCTCATCCAGCATCTCAACAACAGTCACAGTCTTGTGCTGCATAGCCACGTATTCGGCGGTCTCGCAACCGACCAGGCCACCACCGACAATCAGCACCCTGTCACCCACCTTCGCACCTCTGAGCACTTCCTTGGCAGTGAGGAACCCGACGCCTTGAATGCCCTTGACCGCCGGAATGCTCGTAGCCACGCCGGCGGCCAGTATGGCGACATCCGGTCTCGCCTCCTCGACAACCGCTCGGTCTGCCTCCACCCCCAGCCTGACGGCAACACCCCGTTTGGCCATCTGGTTGCTGAGGTATCCCAGGAAGGGCCTCAGGTTGTCCTTGTGAGGCGGGACTACAGCCTCCAGCAACTGGCCACCCAGCCTGCCCTGCCTCTCGCAGAGTGTGACTTCATGGCCCCGGAGAGCGGCCACTCTGGCCGCCTCCATCCCCGCCGGTCCTCCGCCGATAACGAACACTTTCTTCCGCTTCTCCGGCGGCTTCAGTTCGCTTCGCTGTTCTCTGCCAACGGCCGCGTTGACGGAGCACATGATCCCCTTGCCCTTAACCGTCTGATTATCGATGCAGCGCAGGCAACCGATACAAGGCCTGATCTCATCGAGCCTGCCCTCGGCGACCTTCATCGGCAGATCGGGGTCGGCGATCAACGCCTTTCCCATCGCTATGAGGTCGGCGCGCCCCTCCTGCAGTGCTCTCTCACCCAGCTCCGGAGTGATGCGTCCGGCAGCGATGATGGGGATCTTGACTGCCTGCTTCAATCCGGGCATGAATGGGAGCAGGCCGCCCGGCGCCTCGGCAGTCGGCGGTGGAATCTCGGGCAGGACACCCCAAAGCATGGCTGCGATTTCGAGGGCGTCGGCTCCTGCCTCCTCTGCAAGCCTGGCCACCATTGGGCCTTCTTCGAAGGTGAGCCCCGCGCCGGGGCCGAGCTCCATGGCGCTAATCTTGCAGAGGATAGGATACTCTGTTCCCACTGCGGAGCGGACAGCCTGCACGATCTCCGTCAAGAACCGGGCCCTGTTCTTCAGGTTGCCACCGTACTTGTCGCGCCGCGCGTTGGCTGTTGATGAAAGGAACTGGGCCACCAGATAGTAGCCCGTGGCATGAATCTCTACGCCGTCGAAGCCCGCTCTCTTGGCACGCTCGGCCGCCCGGCCAAATTTGCGCACCAGTTCCTCGATCTCGCCGATTGTAAGCTCCCTCGGCATCTCGCCCTCGTAACCAACTTGGGTGCCATATGGCATGGGGATCGGCGATGGCGCTACGGGTTGGACGCCTGTGATGGACGACTTGGTGCCTCTGCCCCCATGCTGAAGCTGAAGCACTGCCTTTGCACCGTGGCGGTGTATGGTCTCGGCGAGCCGGCTGAGCCCAGGTACGAACCGGTCATGATCTATGGCCAGTTGGTAGGCTGTTGTCTTTCCCACGGGAGCATCGACGCACGTGGTTTCAACCACGATCAGGCCGACGCCGCCCTTGGCCCGTTCGCGGTAGTAGCAGACGATGTCCTCGGTCACGTGGCCGTCTGCAGTGCCCATGTTAGTGCCCATGGGGGGCATGACGATGCGGTTCTTGACCTGCATCTTCCCGATCTGGGCGCGCTCGAGCAACCTTGGAAACTGGGGACGGTCTTTCAACGTGGAGCCTCCTTCAATCATGCAGCGCGGTTCGGCGCATCCTAGTGGCCGGCACGGGTCGACCTTTCCGGGCTGAGTCTGTCTTCCGTATTGTAAGACCTCGGTGGCGCACTACGCCAGCGGCCGAGCCGAACGCAGCCAGACGCGTACGCGATTGACCTAACTCGTGGGTTTCTTTTAGGCTTCGAACGGCGGAGGACGTGCGGGCAAATAGCCTTCTTGTCTAGCTGGTCGACGGTCTGGCCCGTTTCCTCGCCCTGTAGTAAGGCGATTGACTGAGCATCCACCAGCGGACCGTCGGCGAGAGCAGGCGGAAGGCGTACCGCAGCGGGCCGAGTGAGGCGGCAATCTGATTGGTGAAGTCCTTGAACGAATAACGCTGGTAGTGGAGCAACCGCTGGCTCTCGGTGGTGTCGAGCCAGTCGGAGAAGGCGCAGGCCTTCGTGGCGAAAGCGATGTCTGGCAGCCGTCCGATCCCCATCGCATCCATCATGCCCCCGACGAAATCCCGGAAGTACATCTGGCTGCTGTGACCACCGCCGATGAGCAGGACCTTGCCCCATACCTGATCGCTGGTGACTGCATTGGCGACCGCCAGGCCGACGTCGTCGGGATGAACGAACTCGGTTCGCTGCCAGGGAGGAGTGTCGAACATCTTCGGCGTGAATCCGCCCAGCGATTTCGGTGGAACAACTCCCAGGCGGAAGATCGACCAATCCAGGCCCGACTCCCTCACCATGGCCTCGCATTCCACCTTGTGGCGGTTGTAGTTGTCCATTGGCTGCAAGGGATCGGAGGCGGTCCGTGGTGGCAATCTATTCTGGCAGTCGCCGTAGACGCTGAAGGACGAAATGAAGATGATTTTGGGCGGCGCCGCGGAGCGCCTCATGGCTTCGAGGAGGTTCCTGGTGCCGCCAACGTTTACTGACTGCGCCAGCTCGGGTCGTTCATCGCTGGCCGGGGGCAGGATGAAAGCCGCGTGGACGACGACTTCCTGGTCCTGCACTGCGGATGACACGGCGCTGGGGTCGCGGAGGTCGCCCCAGGCAAAATCTACCTGACCTGTGAGCTTCCTCGCCTGCTTCAGGTTGACTGGCGTCTTCAGGTCGAAGCATCTCACTTGGTGCTTCTGCCTCAGAAGCTCCGCAAGGCAACTCCGTCCCACATTGCCCAGTCCGCCGGTCACCAGTACTCTCACGGCGACACCTGTATTGGCACGGTTCTCGCAGTCCCGCTAAGCAGAGCGGCTTCCCGCCCGGACTGATCTGGTGCGCGCCCACCGGGTCGAATGGCTACTTCTCCGAGACCCTCTCGTCAATGAGGAACGTTCGCGTCTTGTCCCTGGCCATGAACCTCTCTTCGTCTTCCAGGAAGATCTTGCCGATCTCCGTCTTGTAGTCGCCGAGTATCTCCTGGACCTTCAATGCCCCTTCGAGGTCGTCGAACCAGAACTCGGTGATGCAGTCGAAATCCGGCTCGCTTGTGCCGGGCATAGCAACGGGATAGTTGCGGACATACCTGCGAAATGTGGGGAAGTACTTCAGGGCGAGTGGCGCGTGGTGCTCTTCGTAGTGCTTTACGAACTCTTCGTGCGATACACCGGGTTTCCGCTGGATGAGGGCGATGGTCTTAATCATTCGGCTCTGCCTCCTTTGTTGGCTGATGGCTGCACCTGTCCGATCGATCAACGGTAGGCGTCCTGCTGGAGCCCTGGCTTCAATCATGCTCGGGCGCTGTGAGCTTGCATGGGGATGCCGGGGCCAGGTGGAACTGAATCGGACGATAGCAGCCGCTGCCTTCGGTTGTCAAGACCGACGGATGGCCGGGGGAGCTCTTGCGGCGAGGCGTGCCACACAGGGTATCGGCGCCCCTTTGACTGGCGCCGAAGACTGGATGTATAGTAGCCGCGATTGCAGTCGAGGGAACTTGGCTGACGGCATATTCACAGGGCTGCCTGGCCAATCATGAGGAGGGATCATGAAAGCGTTGAAGGACGAGAAGATACTGTTCGCCGGGCTCACCGGCCAGATAGGCTACCGCCTGGCTTTCTATCTGGCGAAGGATAACGAAGTGTGGGGGCTTGCGAGATTCAGGGATGAAGGGAAGCGCAGAGAACTCGAGAGCAAGGGAATCAAGACTCATGCCACCGACTTGGCCAATCCCGATTTCCGCGGACTCCCCGATGACTTCACCTACCTCATTCACTTTGCCGTCTACCAGGAGGGTGGACTTGACTTCGACATGGCGCTGCGCGTCAATGCTGAGGGAACGGCTCTCCTGATGGGCCATTGCCGGAGGGCACGCGGAGCCCTGGTGATGTCCAGTTGTGCTATCTATGATCTGCCGGAGGATCCCAGCTACCCGGTCAAGGAGACGGATCCGCTTGGAGGGCCACGATCGCTTCATTGCCCAACCTATGCCGTCTCCAAGATGGCTCAGGAGGCAGTCGCCAGGTCAATGGCGCGGCAACTGAATCTTCCCACCACCATTGCCAGAATGAACGTGTACTACGGGGAATATGGTGGACTCCCTCCGTGGCAGTTCGAGTGGATGCTGGGCGGTCTGCCGGTGCCGGTCCAGCCAAACCGCGCCTCGATCTGCAGCCCGATTCACGAGGATGACATCAATTACCAAGTGGGCGGCATGCTGGCTGCGGCGAGCATCCCGGCGACCATTGTCAACTGGTGCGGTGATGAGGCCGTAGATATGCGCACCTACTGCACTTTTATGGCAGAGATCGCTGGGATCAAGGTCCAGTTCCAGGAGGCCCCCGACGACCCGCTGGCGGCGAAGGTGATTGTAAGTGACACTACCCGGCGCAAGCAACTCGTCGGCGATTGCCGGGTCAAGTGGCAGGACGGAATGCGGCGTATGATCGCTGCCCGCCACCCTGAGATCAAGCTCAAACCGTAGGCGTTGCGAGCTATTGGAGCTTCGCTCCGTTCCGCCGCCAAAGCCCCGATGCAAGGGCCGCTGATGGTCCTACGCCGGTTGACGGCTTGCCGCGTGCCTGCCGGCCCGCCGGCCAGCGAAGACACAGTCCGCTATGGAGGTTCCGCTGGCAAAGTAGCCGTTGGAGCAGAGGCCGATGGCGGTTCGGCCGGCTGCATAAAGTCCGGGGATGGGCGACCCATCCTTCCTTACCACCTCTCCTGTCTGCTCGTTGACTACGAGCCCGCCTAGCGTGATCGCCGCTGTCGGTATGCCTCCCTTCGTGAAGGTTGAGGAGAAGCCCTGGAATGAGATATCCATGGCGTAGAACGGCGGCGTCTCTTGAGGCACGAAACGTTTCGGGAACTTGCCCAGCGGGTCAGGCTGGCCGCTCTTGGCCCTTTCGTTGTACTCCTTCATCGTGGCTTCGAGCCCCTCAGGGGATACGCCTATCTTCTTAGCCAGTTCCCGGAGTGACTGAGCCTTCTTGCGGCCGAACATTAGCATGGGGGTCATGGCCAGCTTCTGGAATGGGGCGCACTGGTCCTTCACATGGGCCTTCGCTTCCTGGAATGTCTTGCTGTCTACGATCAGGTAGGCATACCCGCCACCCTTCGATGCGATATAGTCACCCTGCTTGCCGCCGTAAAGGTCCTCGCTGCAAAGGCGTTTCCCATTCTTATCCACGAGAACACCCTGCATCAGCGCCTCCGGCGGGACGTAGAAGCACCATGCTGCCATCCTATCCATGTGGGATGTCACACCACCGACGCTCTCGCCCAGCGCGATGCCGGAGCCGTCATCTGCGTATGTGCCCAGAGGCAGACACTTGCAGAACATCAGGTTGCACTCGCCGACCCGCTTCTTGTTGAAGATGGATCCGCCGGCTGCCAGGATGACACCTTTGCGGGCCCTTGCCGCGAAGGGGCGCGCACGGACCTTGGCGATGAGGGTGGCTATCTGATTCAGGAGGCTCGCCAACGGGGGCATGTACGTGTTCAACTTGGCATTCACCCAGGTGATGGCCCCGTGGAAGCGCCTCAGGAATATGGAGCTTGGGGGTATGGACCGCGCCTCGACGCCTATGATGCGGCCATCCTCCGCTTGGATGAGCTTCGTAACCTGCGTCTGGCACCGGACCTGGATCTTGTCGTTCTTCCGTACCGCCTTCTCGAGGCTGTGAAACAGCGTCAAGCCGGAGATGCCTGCGCCTTTGACGCGGTGACCGCGCGGCGCTGGCTTTGCCTTCGCCTTATAGAGTTCATTGTTCTCGCTGCCGGAGTAATAGAGATAATAAAGATCGGTGGGATAGGAGGTCTTGAAAGGGCACATCGACCCCTCGAAGGGAACGCCCGCCTCATTCAACCAGCGAATGTCATCTACCGACTCTTCGCAGAAGCGCCTCAACGTTTCATCTGACATGACGCCTTCGCCGATCTCCTGCTTCAGGTACTTGTACATTTCCTCCGGAGTGTCGTCGAAGCCCGCGGCCTTCTGGTAGGGAGTACCACCCCCCGCATAGATGATGGCGCCGCTGGCGGCAGTAGCCCCGCCACCGTGGAAGCGATCCAATACCAGTACCGAGGCCCCATGCTGTGCGGCCTCGAGTGCAGCGCAGGCCCCTGCGCCGCCAAAGCCCACCACTATGACATCAACCTCGGCATCCCACTTTCGATTCCCCTGTTTCTCTGCCATCCTTCTCAGTCTCTCCTTTCCCACTGGAGGACCATCACGCACGGTCGAGTATCCGATTGGCAACGCTGTGGTCCATTAGCCCGAGGGGCAATGGACAGGCCGTGTACGCGTTGTCCCCCGACAACGGAGAATAGCAACAGTGAGCCGAGCCGTCAACTCTGCTGATGATGGGGCTGGCTGTCATTCGACATCCAGGGCCAGCGCGGCCGCGCTCTGACGCGCGGCGCGGCAAAACACACGCGTCACTGATCCTACCAAGGGAGGCGTTGGGCTGCACCACGGTCCTTCGAGTGAGGACTGGCATCTGGGTGAATCACGCCAGCCTGACGAGCGAGTAGCCCACACTCGGCTTCGTGAGTATGATCTTCGGATCGCTGGGCGACGGCTGGAGCTTCTGCCGGAGTTGTCTGATATATGTCCGGAGCGTAACCACAGCACCAGGGTAGTCCTCGTCACCCCAGACTGCTTCAGCCAGACGCCCATAAGTCACCACCCGGCCGGCGTTCAGCATGAGCTGTCTCAGGATGTGGCCTTCCACCACCGTGAGACTAATCTCCCTGGAGCCGTACGTCAATTCGAACGTCGACGGGTCAAGACGCAACGGCCCATGGACAATGGGGCCCTCCTCCCCTGATGGGATCTGGCGCCGCACTTGGACCTTCAGACGCGCCAGGAGCTCCTTCATCTTGAACGGCTTGGTGATGTAATCGTTCGCCCCCAGACTGAGCGCCCTGGTGATGTCCTGCTCCTCCTGCCTGACCGTCAAAACGACAACGGGAACAGAAGAGAACAGGCGTATCTCCTGGAGGACGTCCAGCCCATCCCGGTCAGGAAGCCCGAGATCCAGCACCACCACGTCCGGGTGCTCAGTGGCCACGAGGTCCACTCCTTCTTCGCCCATTCTCGTCGAGAGCAGGGCGGCATGCGGCCATTCGGATTCCAGAGCCAGGGAAATGGAATTGACGATCTGCGGGTTATCTTCGATGATCAGTACCTTCCACAGCTTGCCTGCGTGGTCGGACTGTCCGGGCAGCGTGGTTGGGGTCTCTACTGGCAGCGAGAAACCAAAGGTGGAGCCTTTCCCGAGTCGGCTCCGAACCCATATCTGGCCCTCGTGAAGATCGATGAACATCTTGCAGAGAGCGAGTCCCAGCCCCATGCCATAGGGACGCACTCTGAGACCCTGGTCCGCCCGGCGATATGGTTCGAAGATGTGCTTCTTCTGTGTCTCCGACAGGCCAGGACCGGTGTCTTTGACCTCGATGATGATATTGGCCCCGTGATCTCTTGCGGACAGGGTGACTTTGCCGCCCCGCGGCGTGAACTTGATGGCATTGTGCATGAGGTTAGTGAGGACCTGCTCCAGGCGAGTGATGTCAGCGCGCACCTTAGGAAGATTGGGGGGAAGATGCGCAATTAGTGAAAGGCCGTTGGATAGCGCCAGAGGGGTCATATTGTCGGCAACGGCGCGCAGCATGGGCCTGAGGTCCGTCGACTCCAACCTGAGCTGCAGCATGCCTACCTCGCCACGGGCCAAATCCAGAAGCTCGTCCACCCTCTTGTCGAGTGCAGACGCACCCTGAGCAATATTCCTCGCCAGCTTCAGGGACCGCTCATCCTTCAGCTCATCGGTCAGCGTTTCGATAGAAGCCAGTATGGGTGTGAGGGGCGTCTTCAATTCATGCGCCACCGCCCGCATGAATTCGAGCCTTCTCTTCATCTCCGCTTCGATCTCCTGCCTGACCTTCCTCTCCTCGGCGTACAACTCCCTCAACCTCTCCTCCGCCTTCTTGCGGTCCGAGATGTCTCTGATGACAACCACCATGCCCCAGACCTGGCCGTCCTTACGTAAAGGATGAGAGCTCACCTCTGTGTAGATCGGCGTTCCATCGCCTTTCAGAAGCTCGACCTCAGCCAGAGGAGGATTGTCCTGCTGCATCAGCGCCTTGAGGTCATGGAACCAGACCTCTTTCTCATAGAGGCTGTCACTGCCAAAGATATCCACGTCCACGAACCGCTTTCCCAGCACATCGCGGTCCCCATAGACCTCGGCCACTTTCTTGTTGACGTAGATCACGGTGCCGTTCAGATCCACCACCAGAATCGCATCGCCGGCGTTGGCCAGAATGTCTGCTACCTGTTCCAGTGACAGCCCCAAGGCACCCTCGGGTACGCGGGCGCCTGCGTCAGCAGCCCGATGCTCTGCCAAATCCCGGCGCAGCCGGGCATTCTCGCTGCGGATCTCTGCGAGGGCGGCTCTCAAGTTTCCGTTGGGCCTTGACTTGTTCCTGGCCATGGATCATGATTATACTCCTCATATCCTACTCATTTCATCATCATGTTTTAGTCATTGTGGCGTGGTGTATTATAGGCGTTACGTGGTGGCCAAGGGGGGTCTCTACTCTTGCAGCTGCAGGTAATTGTGCAGGTATTAGACTGTGCAATACGCAGGTGTTGTCTCGAAAGACGACTTCTCCGACGCGAAAATGTAGCGGATTGTATCTGGATCTGAAGAAATCCATTTTGAGGAGGTAGGAATGGCCCAGAAGTTTGATTTCATCATCGTGGGTGGTGGTCCGAACGGTCTGACCATCGGGGCATACCTGGCCAAAGCGGGACAGAAGTGCCTGCTTCTGGAGAAGCGGTTCGAGGTCGGGGGCGGCCTGATGACCGAACAGGTGACGCTGCCCGATTTCTTTCACAACACCCACGCCATCTACCACATGATGGTGGACTACGCTCCCATATACAGTGACCTGAACTTCGACGAGTACCTGGTGAGGCACATCAAGCCGGAGCTGCAGTGGGCGCTACCCCTGAAGGATGGGCGGTGCCTCTGCATCTACACCGATGTAGAGAAGACCT
>JAUCPZ010000083.1 GCA_030372995.1 Dehalococcoidia bacterium | reverse complement strand
GTGCAGACAAAAACGCCGGGGACAAGCGAGAACGCCGACTTCTACGCTCAACTGAAGTACGACAAGCCACAATGGATCTCCATGCTGTCCTACAAATACTTTGGCACTGACAACTACTCGGCGCTGTCACCTGCCCAGCAGGCAGTGGTTGACCAGGCGGACCTGGGCACGTTTGCTCTCTCGGTCGCTCAGAGGTCGCCCTCTATGCCGCTGACTTCGAACATACTCTACCAGACACTGGCGGGCAATGTGGGCACCAGCGCAGCGGAGGGATGGGCCGCCGACGTGGGCGCCGGCCTCGACCGCGAGCTGGCGTTCTACAAGTGGATGGCCTATGAGTCGTTCCGCAGCGGCACCGCCGCTACCTTCTACCCGACTCAATTGGCTGCTGCGCTGCCAACGGGCAAGACCTACGCCTCGCTGACCACCTGCGAGAAGGTCCCGGTTCATGCAGCCCTGTGGGCATCGTTGGGGAGTGGAGAGAAGACCTACGTAACGAACAGCGCGATGCCTGGTTTGTGGGGCAAGGTGCAGGCGGAAATGACCGATGTCGTAGCCATAGACCAGACCACCCTGGCGATGACGCTCGGGAACACCATGGCCGCCAAGGGCTTTTCGAGCGAGACCGCTGCGGCTAACTTCAAGGCAGATGTGGAAAGCGGGATGCTCTTGCGGTCAGCTTTCTACAAGTGGCTGGCGAGAGAATCCGTAGCGGAATTGGCGGCGGGGGCGGTTCTGATCCGGGAGAGCGTGGGCGAGTTCTACTTCAAGATCACCAATCCGAACAAGTATGGGATCAGCATCGACCGCATGATGCTGTACTTCAGAACGACCGGCGGCGCGTTGAATCAGGTAGTTGAAGGTGCCAAGCAAATGGTTGAAGGCATATGGGTGCCGGCAAAGACCGATGAGGGAGATGGAGAGGTCGTGCTGAAAGTCTTGGCTCCGACAAAGACTTATGACATTGCCTTCCTCGGGCTGGCCGCTAGTGGGGTAGACGTCAACACCGCCATCGCTGTGGCGATGGATGTCTTCGACAGGATCCAAGCTGGCACGGTGGTCTGGACGGTCCAGGCTGACATCCAAGTATCGCACGCTGACGAGGTTCAGAACTACACCTACACCAACCTGACGGTATCGTGATCAGGCACCAGTGGAATCGACGTGTGACTCAGGAATAGACGCTCTGGAGGGCAGGATGCCCTCCAGAGCGTCTTCGAAAGGCAGAGCCCGTGGTTGGGTGTCTGCAGCCCCTGAGAGATGTGTATCCAGAATAGCATGCAGTGCAGAAGATGACAGACAAGACGGCGAGCGCCGTTGAATTGAAGGTGGAGAACCTCGACCTGAGCTTTGGTGGCGTCAAAGCCCTGGACAACCTGAGCTTTGAGGTGCCGCAGGGGCACATCGTGGGCATAATCGGCCCCAACGGCGCCGGCAAGACCAGCACGCTTAACTGCATCAACGGGTTCTACCGCGCCCAGCATGGGGAAATCTACTTTCGGGACAAGAGGATAACGAAGTTGCGGC
>JAUCPZ010000082.1 GCA_030372995.1 Dehalococcoidia bacterium | reverse complement strand
GTGCAGACAAAAACGCCGGGGACAAGCGAGAACGCCGACTTCTACGCTCAACTGAAGTACGACAAGCCACAATGGATCTCCATGCTGTCCTACAAATACTTTGGCACTGACAACTACTCGGCGCTGTTACCTGCCCAGCAGGCAGTGGTTGACCAGGCGGACCTGGGCACGTTTGCTCTCTCGGTCGCTCAGAGGTCGCCCGCTATGCCGCTGACTTCGAACATACTCTACCAGACACTGGCGGGCAATGTGGGCACCAGCGCAGCGGAGGGATGGGCCGCTGACGTGGGCGCCGGCCTCGACCGCGAGCTGGCGTTCTACAAATGGATGGCCTATGAGCCGTTCCGCAGCGGGACCGCCGCTACCTTCTACCCGACTCAATTGGCTGCTGCGCTGCCAACGGGCAAGACCTACGCCTCGCTGACCACCTGCGAGAAGGTCCCGGTGCATGCAGCCCTGTGGGCATCGTTGGGGAGTGGAGAGAAGACCTACGTAACGAACAGCGCGATGCCTGGTTTGTGGGGCAAGGTGCAGGCGGAAATGACCGATGCCGTAGCCATAGACCAGACCACCCTGGCGATGACGCTCAGGAACACCATGGCGGCCAAAGGCTTCTCGAGCGAGACCGCTGCAGCCAACTTCAAGGCAGATGTGGAAAACGGCATGCTCTTGCGGTCAGCCTTCTACAAGTGGCTGGCCAGGGAGTCAGTAGCGGAATCGGCGGCAGCCGCGGTCCTGATCCGGGAGAGCGTGGGTGAGTTCTACATCAAGATCACGAATCCGAACAAATATCCCATCCTGATAGACGTCATCAGGCTCTACTTCAAGACAACTGCCGGGGCATCAGCTCAGGAAGTAGATGCGGCCAGGCAGGTACTGGAGGACATATGGGTGCCGGGCATGGCGGACGGTGAGGAGGGAGAGATCGTACTGAAGGTCTTGGCTCCGACGAAGACATACGACCTCCTGAGTTGGTTGGCAATGGCCGGCGTGGACACGAACACGGCCCGGGCGATGGCCATGGAGGTATTCGACAAGATCCAGGCTGGCACCATAGTTTGGACTGCGGTAGCCGAAGTCCAGGTGTCTCACGAAGATGACATCCAGAACTATACCTACACCCTGACGCAAACATAGTCGCTCTGTGGCGGCAAGCAGACTCTGGGGTGCAGGAAGTCTCTCTGGAGGGCCCATGGGCCCTCCAGAGAGACCGGTATGTTGGACATCCGCGAAGTGGGGCGCAGGGCCAGAGAGCTGATATGTCTCTGGCGTTGAACTGGAAGACCGGAAATGCCAGACAAGACCGCGAACACCATCGAACTGAGGGTAGAGAACCTCGACCTGAGCTTTGGTGGCGTCAAAGCCTTGGACAACCTGAGCTTTGAGGTGCCGCAGGGACACATCGTGGGCATAATCGGCCCCAACGGCGCCGGCAAGACCAGCACGCTTAACTGCATCAACGGGTTCTACCGCGCCCAGCATGGGGAAATCTACTTTCGGGACAAGAGGATAACGAAGTTGCGGC
>JAUCPZ010000081.1 GCA_030372995.1 Dehalococcoidia bacterium | reverse complement strand
CACGTGGGGGGCGACCAGCCAGCGGATACGAGGAGATTATGGCCGATCAGTATCAATCCACGCCCCCACGTGGGGGGCGACGCGTCCGGGTTCCTGGGCCGGAGCCGGGCTTATGTTTCAATCCACGCCCCCACGTGGGGGGCGACGTTTGTAGAGTTTGCCGTCCTTGACGTAGTAGGGTTTCAATCCACGCCCCCACGTGGGGGGCGACCGGCCAGCATCGTCATCCTCCAACAATTGCGTGAGGTTTCAATCCACGCCCCCACGTGGGGGGCGACTCACTCGGACGTATCAGGCGTAGTGTGTCAAGATCGGGATAATAATCCCCAAAATCATCGGAATAGAATTCCTCAGACCAGATGTTCGGATTGGGGTTTCGGATGACTCATGCGGCTGGACAGCGGGCCACAGACTGCGGTGCGGCGAGCCTGGGAGAGGCGGCAGGGCTACATCAACCTCGTGAAACTGAAAAGCGAGGGAACCGGATAGACCGGCTCCGCTCGCCTTCCCTTGGGGTGCCTCCCATGGTAGGCGAGCTTTGGCCCTTTGTCAAACCGACTGTGTCAGGTCCTGGTGCTTGGCGGTCAAACCTCCTTGGCTGGCTCGGTGAGCTCGGTGAAGACGCCAGCCTTGCGTTTTTCGCGCAGGCGGTAGCTCTGGCCGCGGATGCTAATGGTGGTTGAGAAGTGCAACAGGCGGTCCAGGATGGCAGTGGCCAGCACCTGGTCGGCGAAGATATCGCCCCAGTCGCCATAGGACTTGTTGGAAGTCAGGATGATGCTGCCCCGCTGGTAACGGCGGCTGACCAGTTGGAACAGGAACTGCGCTGCCAGACGGTCGAGCGGGAAGTAGCCCATCTCGTCCAGGATCAGCAGCTTGGGCCGGCACAGAGTGTGCAGGCGGTGCGGCAGGCGATCCTCCTTGGCATCGCGTTGGAGTTGCTCCAAGAGATCGACCATGGTGATGAAGTAGACGCTGACGGCTTGCTGGATGGCGGCCATGCCCAGGGCGATGGCCAAATGAGTTTTGCCAACTCCGGGTGGCCCTAGCAGCAGCACATTCTCACCGTTGGCGACGAAGCGCAAGGTGGCCAGTTCCCGGATCTGACGTTCGGGAATCGAGGGCTGGAAGACGAAGTCAAACTGGTCCAGGGTTTTCGGGAAGGGGAAGTGGGCCAGCTTGGTCTTCATGGTCACATCCCGCTCATAGCGGGCCGAGACTTCCGTTTCCAGGAGGTGGTCCAGGAACTCCAGATAGGTCCAGTCGTGTTTGGCAGCCTGTTCGGCTACGCCGTCCAGGCAGTCGGCCATACGGGGCAGCTTGAGACGACCCAAGTGGGCTTGGACACGGGGATAGGCCAACTCGTTCATGCCGCCACCTCCAGCAGTTGGTCGTACCAGCGCAGGGAGCGAGTTTCTACTTCCGGCGCGGCCGGCAGGTTCGACCAGTCATCGGGGGGCAGTAGTTGGACCGCCATTGGGCGGCGGCGCGGCGCGCTGGGGCCTGGCAAGCCCTGGTAGTGCGCCGAGATGACGATGCGTTGACCGCAGCCGTGCGCCAGGGGGTGGCAAGCGATCATCTCGCCGGCGGCGTCGAGGAACAGCAGCTCGCCGGCAGGAGTCTCCTTGACCAGCAGCGGCTGCTGACCATGGGTCGCTGGCACCGAGTAGTCGTTGCCCTGGTAGCTGACCAGGCAATCCCGGCTACTGTGCCGATGGGCCAGGATGCTGGTGTCGTAATCGGGCCGGCCCAGGATCGGCCGCAAGCCTTCTAAGGGCAGGCGCGCAAACGGCATCTCGCCGGTGGTGCCATGGGTGCGTACGTTGGCCACCGTGTCCAGCCACAGCCAGACCTGCCGGTTGAGGTCGGCCAGCGTGGTATAGCGTAGGCCGGGCCAGAAGCTACTGCGCAAGTAACGGATGCCACTCTCCACCTTGCCCTTGGTCTGCGCCCGGTAGGGCTGGCAGACCCGGGGCGCAAAGCCGTAGTAATGGGCAAAGTCGAGGTAGCGAGGCTGCCAATGGATGGCGCCGTCAGCCTCTCGGCTCAGCACCGCCGTCTTGAGGTTGTCGTGCAAGACTTCCTCAGGGATGCCGCCGAAGTAGTGGAAGGCATGTAAGTGACAGCGCAGAAACCAGCCCTCGTCGGCAGATACAGTGAACTCGACGTACATAGCCCGGGACCAACCCAGGGTCATCAGGAAGGCATACAGCGGGCGGCGCCGGCCTTCATGCACGATGAAGCCGAAGTGCGCCCAATCCACCTGGGCTTGCTCGCCAGGCTCAGTCTCAAAGCGCACCGTGACCACTGCCGCCCTGGGCTGCCGGAATGGCTGGAGGAACATGCGTAGTTGGGTGATGCCACCCTGATAGCCCAAGGCCCGGATTTCCCGCAGCAGCTTGGGCGCATTGAGAACCCCTTCGGCCATCCGTCTTTCCAGGTAGGGTACGAAGGGATCGATCTTGCGGCGCCTGGCCCGCGGCTGCCGTTCCCGGATCAGCGGCTCACCAAGAATCCTGCGGATGGTCTTGCGATCATTGCCGGTCCGCCGGGCAATCTCACTGATGGACAAGCCCTTGCGATGTAGGTCTTTGATCATGAAACGATTCTCCACGCTCAGCATCGGTGATCCTCCCCTCGGCAGTCAGGCTGACCAAGCCATTCTGCTTCAGGGAGCATCTCCCGACAAGGGTGGGGAATTCTATCCCGATTATTCTGGGGATTTTATCGCCGGTGGTGACAAAGCGCAGTTGTTGGGCTTCGCTCGACCTGGCGTTCATTGAACGTTGTTTGTGTGAAGGGAGGTTTACTGCAAGAGCGCTCCAATCTGCGACCATGTTGACCTGTGTTCATGTGACGTCTCTCAATGAAGGAGGATCCGAAGTGACCAGAAGTATTCCGCGTTTGCCCCTCGTCGTTTCGCTGTTGATCGTGGCGTCCTTTGTGATGTCGTGTGCAGCGCCTGCCGCTCCGACTGCCGCTCCCGCACCTGCAGCTGCTCAGCCTGCTGCCGCCCCCGCCAAAGAGTTTTCTGGGGAGCTCAATTTCTGGAGTGGCTATCCCGAATTCAAGCCGGTCTATGACAAAGTAGCCGCTGATTTCATGGCCAAGTATCCCAAGGTGAAAGTCAATGTTCTGACCAGCGCGCTGCGGGATCACGAGCAGAAGCTGGCCAGCTCCGTGCCGACCGACACCGGCCCTGATGTCTACGAAGGCTCCCTGTATGCCAACTTCAAGTTCATCGAAGCCGGCCTAATGCCCCCGTTGCCTCAATGGGTCGCTGACCAGACCAAGGGCTACTGGGATGATTGGGTGACTGACTACTTCACTGTCAACGGCACCCGCTACGTCGTGCCCTTCTTTGAGGGGCGCGCGGCGATTTTCTATAACAAAGACTGCTTCAAGGAAGCCGGCCTGCCGGAGCCTGCGAGCGACAAACCGATGGAATGGGATGCCTTCATCGACGCGGCCAAGAAGA
>JAUCPZ010000080.1 GCA_030372995.1 Dehalococcoidia bacterium | reverse complement strand
GTCAGATGTGTATAAGAGACAGGAAGGGGGAAGAGGCCAGGGGTACCGGGCTTGTCATAGTAGCCCGCTATCGCATCCATGGCGATCGGCAAACTGACAAATGCTCCCAGCAGGAGAAGGGCAACTGCTCCCAGCCAGGCTCGCCAGAAGTGGGACCTCCGCTTCATGAGCCTTTGCGCCAGAGTGGCTCCCGCAGCCGCTCCGAGGGTGGCCCCAGTCAAGAACCCCAGACCGCCGAAGAGGAGCCATGCGCTTATTATGTCGCCGGTGTCGGAGTACCCTCGAGACACGATATGGCCCAGAAGGTACCCCAGGGGCACTCCGCCGGCCACCAGGCCGGCGACAGCGCCGGCGATTCTCTGAAGGAGCGTTCGCTTTCTCATCTGGTCCACACAGTCTGGCCTTTGCCTGCGATCAGTATCCCACTCGGGTGAAGGGTTGTCTTGAGACCTTGGTCCCTGTTTCAGGCGCATTGGAGTTGTACCATGCGACTATCTCCAAAGTGTCTCAGGGTAATTCTGGGGCATCACGGAAAGGTCTCGTCGCGGCTGCAGCAAGTGCCCGACTCAGCAGCCTTTTGCGGGCGTCTACTGCTGCTCTTGCCTGACTCCGCAATGCCGGCAGGTTCTGTAGACGTCTGGAACCTTGCAGCCGCAGCCGGGGCAGGCGTGATGGCTTGGGTAGGGGCTGTTCTCCTCCTCCTCGTTGCCTGCATGAGCACCCACAATCATGCCGATGAATGCTCCGATCCCGCCCCCGAGCAGGCCAGCGGGAATAGCTAAGAGGCCACCGACCTGAGCCACATCCACGTTGTCAGCGCTGCTGAACGCAGCAGCCACAGCCGGAAATGCCACTCCTCCGCCACTGAAGAAGCCTAGGACACCGCCGAGCAGGGCTCCCATGCTACCCCTCCTCTCCTTGACCACGCTCCCAGTATCACACCTCAAGGGCCAGTCGTCTTGAGACCTTGGTCCCAAACCGGGGGATGGAGATGAATGCAGAGAGATGGCAACTTGGAGTTCAGCAGCGTATGGGGAGGGATTGCTGGCGACCCCGAGGGGGTCCGGACCCTCAACTGCAATACATGATTGATGTCATCCGCATTGTGGACATCTTCGCCATCTCGGGGAGATGCTACCTTGGGTGCCGGTCGGCGGCTGATGGCTGCGGCGGGCCACCCGAGCGTTTCGATGCCTAGGCGGGTTCAATCATGCTATCAAGGATCTCTACCACGCTCTGGACGCACAGCTTACACGTCTTATGGGATAGGTCTTTCTCCTTGAAGTACTGCTGACCTTCTTCAGTTGAGAGTTCACAACCACCAAGCAGCTTGCGGCAGATGAAGCTGCCATGCTTCTTCTCAAATCGATCCATGAGCTCACTCGTCTTCATGTAAGCCAGCTCCTTGGCTGTCTGGTCATCCCCTTCGCCCCTGCCGTATCTGGCCCCGATCACAAGGATGCCGCCGGTCACAGCGCCGCAGACCTCACCCTTGCGCCCCATTCCAGCACCAAGTCCGCAGGCCATCTTCAGGGCAGTGTTCTTGTCAAACTGAAGAGCGTCGCAGTACGAATAGAGAACTGACTGGGCACAGTTGTAGCCTTCCAGGAACTTGGACACCGCTATTTCGGTTCTATCATTCAAACTGGTGTTCCTTTCTAATCCTGTCCACGACACGGCGGACATCAGGAAGACATCACCTCTTCTCTGGATGCTTGTCGTCACACTGACAAGTCAGGGTTCTTCGGGCCTCGGCTACCCTCTCGAGGATGAGTGAGCGGCCCCGGTTCTTCAGGACATCCTCCACAATGTCAGCTTCACTGTAACGGAAGCAATAGCAGATCATTCGGGATTCCATGATGGGCTGCATTATACCATTTGAGCTACAGCATCGAGGAGAGGCTGTGGCTGGGGGACCCGTGGCAGCGTGCCTATCACCCGAGGGATTTCCCTGGTGAGGCTTGGTATGAGTGAAGTGAACTAGCCCTCCAGTCGTCTTATGGACGTGGACCAACACAGGCCCAGGAATGTCCAAGCCAAGATGATCACAGACAGCTCCTCATTGGACCTGGGCCAGAGCAGGAATAGCAACACCGAAAGCAGGATAATCGGAACCACAATGGCAAACCGTCGGCCAAGTGAGGTGTGATGTCAATAGTGGACACCAAACCTGTCATGCTGCCACCGGTTCAGCGTAGTACTGCCTTTCGAAGGCCGCGGGGGACAGGAACCCCAGCCTGGCCTGACAACGCTGGCGGTTGTAGAAGATCTCGATGTACTCCGTGATGTCCTGGGCTGCCTCTCTCCTGCTTGAGTAGCGGCGGTGATGTACCAGTTCCTGCTTCAACGTCCCCCAGAAGCTCTCGATCGGCGCGTTGTCGTAGCAGTTGCCTGTCCCGCTCATCGACACCCTCAGGCCGAAGTGCTCCACCAAGCTTCTGTATTCGTGGGAGCAGTACTGGCTGCCCCGGTCAGAGTGGTGGATCAGCCCCTGTGGTGGGCGCTTGGCCTCTACGGCTCGCAGTAGGGACTGGGTCGTCAGGGTCTTGGTGAGACGCTCTCCCATGGCATACCCTACGATCTCGCCGGTGAACAGGTCCTTGTGGCTGGCCAGGTACAGCCATCCCTCGTCTGTGGGGACGTAGGTGATGTCGCTGACCCATGCGGCGTTCGGCTGGTGCACCCGGAACTGCCGGTCCAGCAGGTTCTGCGCCACCGGGAGACTGTGCTTGGAATCGGTAGTGGTCCTGAACCTCCTCTTCTGCTTGCACTGGATGCCCAACTTCCTGCGGATGCGCCTGATGCGGCAGATGCCGGCATGGATGCCATGGCTGGCCATCTCGTGGTGCAGCCGCTGGGCTCCGTATGTTTCTCTGGTTCGCCGGTGAGCCGCCCGTATCTCCAACTCCAGCCGGGCTTCCTCCTGTGATCTCCTGGAGGGTGGCCGGCTGACCCAGGCGTAGTAGCCACTGGCCGAGACGCTCAGAGCCCGGGACAAGCGGTCTATCGGATACTTGAGTCGCAATTCCTGGATCATCGCGTACCGGGCAGCGACTCCTTGGCAAAGTACGCGGCTGCTTTTTTTAGGATGTCCCGCTCCATCTTCACCTCAGCCAGTTCCTTCTTGGTGCGGGCCAGCTCCATTTCCAGATCGGTCAAGGGCCGATATGCCTTGCCAACGTTCCCCAGCTTCCCCTGCTTCTGCAGCCCGACCCAGTTCCCCAACGTGGACTTGGGCAGCGAAAGGCGCTTTGCCGCTTGGGGCACTGACAACCCCTCGTTCACTACCAGCCTGACTGCTTCTTCCCGGAACTCCTTGGTGTATCTGCCGTGTGGAATACCCTCCGTGTTGACACCTCCATCGCTCTAATCCTACTCCGACTTTGGTGTCCACTGCGTCCATCCTACCCCAGAGGATCAAACCAGGCCATGACCAAGCTAGCCTTTCGGGTTCACCTGGCTTGGGCCCTTGTTTTCAGGGGCTGGTTTGGTTTCAGGTATGGTGTGTTCCGCAGCACGGGTGGCATCGGTTTCCGAAGGCTTGCCAAGCCTCTCCCGTTTCTCCTGGCGCTCCAGCGTTGAACGGCGGATCCTCTCGAATCTCTCTTGGGCTGATATCTCTGGATTAGGCGTGGACTGGATAGAGCCGTCTGCATCGATCCTGGTAATGTCACCTGCGGCTCGGCAATCTTCCAGGAAATCGGACATCGGGTCTTCAACCACCAGAGAGTCGTACAGTCCATTGACCGGGTCGATGCGCACATCCGAGGGTACCTTTTTCCGGGGCAGGAAACCTGACATGCTGCCCCATCCATCGAGAGATCTGTACGAAGACTTCACGAACGGTCTGGCTCCATCCGCAGGGTGGAACTCCTGGCTGAGATACACTTGCTCATTGGGGGATAGTTCTCGGACAGAGCCATCCTGGTTCACGTAGACGAACTTGAACCCTTCAGCGTGGGATGCACGAAAGCGTTTGAAGAATGACTTCATCTATCTTCAGCGATATTTGTCTTCAATTTGAGCAGAACATGGCCACCCTCTTCTTGGCGACAGATTATAGCTCAGGTAGAGTGTGGGACCAAACAGGATGCGTAATGCTAGTCTTGCCCGGCTCCGCACCATCTGCAGGTCTTGGAACCATCTGCTATCCGGGAGCCGCAGGCGGGGCAGAGATGCTTGCCTGGTGGGCAGACCTGTCTCTTATACACATCTCCGAG
>JAUCPZ010000079.1 GCA_030372995.1 Dehalococcoidia bacterium | reverse complement strand
TCCCTGCCCCGCCAATCGCACTCTGGATCCTTCCTGCACGCCGGCCGGGATCTTGGCCTCGATGCGCCGTGTCTTCCCAGTGCCGTCATCCATCTGGAACATGCGGGTGGTGCCGCTGTAGGCCTCTTCCAGCGTGATCTCTATGGGATGCTCGAAATCCTGGCCGCGCCGCGATCTGCCAGAGGTCCGGAAGCGGGTTCCGCTACCTGTCCCCATGCCCGGCTCATCACCGAAGAACGTGTAGAAGAAGCTGGAAAAGGGGCTCTCTCCACCGAACAGGTTCTGCAAATCTTCCTCGGTAAGGGTCTGATAATGGACCCCGCCCCGCCCACCGTCCCCGGCGAAGCCGTACCGGCTCCAGTCAAATGGCTGCCCGCTGGCGGCGCCGCCTGACCTCTGCCACTGCTCATATTCCTTCCAGTGTGCGCCCAACTCGTCATACTTCTTGCGCTTCTCCTCGTCGCCCAGCACCTCGTAGGCCTCGTTGATCTCCTTGAACTTGGCCTCAGCCTGCTTGTTCCCCGGGTTTACGTCGGGATGGTACTGGCGGGCCAGCCTCCGGTAGGCCGCCTTGATATCCTTGGCGGTCGCCTTCTTGTCCACGCCCATTATCTTATAGTAGTCCTTGTACTCCATTTCCGCTCCCTGGTCCCGCGTGTCTCCTGTCGCTCCATCATCACCCCAGCCCATCCCTACAGTCAATAGCTTCGGCCAGATGTCTCGGGAAGCTGCCTGGTAGCCCTCCTTCCTCCATGCGGCTTCGCGGCACTTCTGGCCGTATGCTGGGTCGTTCGCAGTCTTGGTTTCAGTTCCTGGTCAGACTCATCTCCCGTCTCTGGCGGTGCCTTTCGGGTGCCCTCACCGTTATGCACCCGATGAGGCGGTCGGCCAGATCCTGACACTCATCATGAAGCGCGCAGTCCCGGCAGTCTTGATTGAGCCGGCTGCATGCTGCCGCCCACCGTTCGATGATGTAGTCATCGCACTTCTTGGGGTACCACCTCGCACCCCGGCGGCGTCTTGGTACTGCTGCTGTCGCTTGCCTGGCCACTACATGCCCTCTTCAATCTCTGAGAGAATATCCCAACTCCCCTTCGCCTTGGCCTTCTTCCGTCCTTGCCTCGCCAGCCATTCCTCAAATTTCTCCCTGTCGTTCTCGATCAGGCAGTCCGACAGGTAGTTGGGGAATGTCTTCCTGGCGCGGCAAAGAAGACACTCTCCGTCGCTGGTGCGCCCTTCAGGCGGATCGATCAGCCAGTGGTGCTGGCACCGGCTGGTCTCCACTGCCGGGCGTTCCTTGTCTTCCCTCAGAGTCGTTGCCGTCTTCGTAACCATATTGCCGTCCTTTTTGAAAGGCCGAAAGTATTCTAGGACGAGGTACCAGGGGTGTATGCGACTTTAGTCGCCAACGATGGGGGCTTGATGCAAGGTGGGTTGAAGCGCAGCGTAACCCACCAACTCGCTGACAAGGCTCACTGCAAGACCAGGATGGTGGTGGGTCAATACCACGCGTTTGACCCACCCTACGGGTACTGGGCCAATGTAGCTCTCGTTCTGGCGGAACCCAAGGCTGCACGCCGCCAGCGCATTGCCGGACTGATCATTGGCATGGCCTGTCTAATTGTATTCAACCTGTTCAGATGTAGGGTGGGTGACGCTCCGCGTCAC
>JAUCPZ010000078.1 GCA_030372995.1 Dehalococcoidia bacterium | reverse complement strand
CCCATCTCGCGCATCGCATCAGCGCTGTTCGCCGCCACCTTCGTAGCGATCACCCTGATTCCATTCACCTCACGGGCTTGGCTCAGTAACGACCCCGCTGCCTTCCTCGCCGACTCCCGCTCCATGGCCAGAGCCCGCTTGCGCTCCCTGTCCAGCTCCTCAGCCATTGCGGCCACCTTCGCCTCCACCCCCTCCGGCATCGTCTGCAGCCGCGCCGCCAGCGAGTCCAGCGCCGCCAGCCGCACCTCAACAAGATGCTCTGCCCCCCTCCCCGTCACTGCCTCGATGCGGCGCAGGCCGCTCCCCACGCTCTCCTCAGAAACGATGTACATCAGCCCGATCTCCCCCGTAGCCCGCACATGCGTTCCACCACAGAGCTCCACGCTGAAAGGTGGCTCGCCCACTTCCAGTACGCGCACCTCATCGCCGTACTTCTCGCCGAACAGCGCCGTCGCACCCTTCGCTATCGCCTCCCTATACGGCATGATGCTGGCCCTGACAGGCAGGTTCTCTCTGATCTTCTCATTCACCAGTTGTTGTATTCTCAGCAGACGCTCCTTCCCCACCGCCTCTGCGTGATTGAAATCGAACCTGAACCTGTCCGGCGTCACCAGAGACCCCGACTGGCGAACGTGCTGACCCAGCACCGCCCGCAGCGCTGCCTGCAGCAGGTGCGTTGCCGTGTGGTTGCGGGCAATGTCCATCCTGCGTTTTATGTCAACCTCCGCCACCACGCTTTCGCTGACGGCAATGCGGCCCACAGTGACCCTTCCCTGATGCACAATCAGATCCGGCAGCGGTCGCACCGTCTGCCGCACCTCGATCTTACCATTCGGTCCGCGAATCTCCCCGGTGTCACCCACCTGGCCACCCATTTCACCGTAGAACGGCGAGTCTTTCAGAACCACCTCTACCTCATCCCCCTCCGAGACGGAATCCACGGGCTTTCCCCCGGCGATCAGCCCGACCACCACGGACTCGTGGCAGCAGGTCTCATAGCCCACAAACCCGCATGCCGTCACTCCCAGTTGCTCATACGCCTTCAACTCCGTTTTCTCGCCGCCCCCGAACTTGTGGGACGCCCTGGCCCGCTCGCGCTGCCGTTCCATCTCGCGATCGAACCCTTCAACGTCTACTGTGAAGCCCCTCTCCGAGGCTACTTCTATGGTCAGTTCCTTCGGGAAGCCATACGTATCGTAAAGCATGAAGGCATCTTCGCCGCGTACCTTCCTGTCAGCTCCGGCCGCCTCCATGACCCTTTCGAGCGCGTTCAGGCCGCTGTTGAGCGCCTCCTCGAACCTCTTCTCTTCAAGACTGATTATGCTGCGCACCATCTCCCGGTTCTGACGCAGCTCTGGATAGACATGCCCCATCATGCCCACCACGAGATCCGCCAGGCCTGCAATGAATGCTTCCTCCAGTCCGAGCTTCCTCCCGAACAGCGCCGTGCGCCGCAGCAGCCGCCGCAGCACGTAGCCCCTGCCTTCGTTGCTGGGAACCACACCGTCTGCGACCAGAAAAGTGATCCCTCGGGCATGCTCCGCTATGACCCTGATAGAGCGGTCAGCTCCTTCATCCTTGCCGTATCGTTTCCCCGCCAGGCCTGCCACTCTCGCCACCAGCGGGGCGAACATGTCGGTCTCATACACCGTCCTCTTTCCCTGCATGATGGCGGCCACCCGCTCCAGTCCCATACCCGTGTCGATGTTCGGCCTCGGCAGAAGCGTGCGCTTGCCCTGGTTGTCCTGGTCGAACTGCATGAACACCAGGTTCCATATTTCCGAGAAGCGCCCGCAGTCGCAATCGGGCCCACATCCAGCCTGGCCACAGCCATACTCAGGACCAAAATCGTAGTGGATCTCGCTGCAGGGGCCGCAGGGCCCCGAGTCGCCCGCGGGACCCCAGAAGTTGTGCTTTTCGCCAAGGCGCACGATGCGGTCTGTCGGCACCCCCATGCGCCGCCAATGGACCATCGCCTCGTCGTCATCCGTGAAGATGGTGATCCAGAGCCGCTCGTGTGGGAGCTTCAGCCACTCCGTAACGAACTCCCATCCCCACTCAATGGCCTCCTTCTTGAAGTAGTCCCCCACGCTGAAGTTGCCCAGCATCTCGAAGAAGGTCAGGTGGCGGTTGTCCCCCACCGAGTCGATATCCGTGGTACGGAAGCACTTCTGGCAAGAGGCCAGCTTCGTGTTGGGCGGCGTGGCCAGCCCCAGGAAGTAGGGCTTCATCTGCACCATGCCGGCGGTCGTGAGCAAGAGCGTCGGGTCCCCCTGGGGAATAAGCGGAGAACTGGGGACAATAGTATGCCCCTTGCCCTCAAAGAAAGTGAGAAATGCCTTGCGGAGTTCGTCGCCAGTCATCGTAATGGAGAAAGTATATTGAAAAGGGAACTTGAGAGCAAGGATTCCGTTCATCACCTGGCCCTCTCTCGGGCCGCACGAATAGATTAAAGAGGGGCTTCGCCCCTCTTAACGCCCCTTGCTTACGCGGGTTCGGCTGGGCCTGCAAGACCGGAACCTGCGATTTAGGATTTGGGACTTCGCACCGAAGGTGCGGGGCTTCGCCCCTCTTGACACCCTTTGCCTGCGATGGACTTTCAACGGGTGACGCGTGCGTATGACGCACATCTGCACGGCCGGTCGTATCGGAGAGGGTATAGCCCAAGGAAAAGAAGTGTGCCTGTGC
>JAUCPZ010000077.1 GCA_030372995.1 Dehalococcoidia bacterium | reverse complement strand
TTCGGAACTCGTCGGCAGCGTCAGATGTGTATAAGAGACAGGTGTTGGCCAGATCCCGCAGGTCGGCCTTGCGGAAGGCCTTCAGGGTCATCAGGTCAATGGCGATGCGCTGCACCTCCTCCGGGCTGACATCGCCATCCGAGGCCACAGCAGCGACGGCCACCGCGCCAAAGGCCTCCTTCTTGTCCAGCTTGATCTCGCCGTCCTTGCCCAGAACCTTGTCGAACAAACCCATGCCTAGAGTTCCTCCTCCTTTTACGGACCATGCCGTTTTGTGCTTTCGGGCAGTACGCTGCTCTTTTGGCAGGCCAGTATTATACTCCAGGGCTGCCACCCGGGAAGGGCATGGTCCTTCGTGGGGTGGGGCTGGTCCCGACGTTTGTAAGGATTATGTGATCCAGGTCATACCGGTTCGCGGCATTCCTGGCTACTCTGTAACAGTGGCCCGCGAGCGCCTGCGGTCAGCAGGGGCCGGCAGTTGAGCACAAGGGCTGCTGCCTGAGGGTTGCTGGTGCCGGAAACTGAGACAAAGGGTTCTTGACAGAGTGCCAGACGGCCGGTAGAATTGTATACTGATAAATAGTATTAGCTGCTATTATCAGTATCAGCAAGAACTGTAATGAGAAGATCCAGGCAGAGGGAGGCCATTATGCGGGTGCTTATGGGCACCACCTCTCATCCCACCGCCGAGTGGGTCTACGAGGAAGTCAAGAAGGAGATCCCCAACGTGAGCCTGGGGACGGTCTACCGGAACCTGAAGTTGTTGAAGGAGCGGGGCGAGATACTGGAGCTGGAGCAGACGGGACAGTTCCGGAGGTTCGACGGGAACGCGGCCAACCACTACCACTTTCGCTGTGGGGGCTGTGGCCGGGTCTTCGACATAGACGAGCCTCTGGTTCGAGGGATCGATGAGAGGGTGGAGAGGAATACGGGCTTCCAGGTCTGGCACCACCGCCTGGAGTTCCGTGGCTTGTGCCGTGATTGCCAGGAGAAGAAGGAAGGAGATTAGCTGAGGAGGGCAAGAGTATGGACGCTGCGATCAAAGAGCTCAAGAAGAACGTGGTTATCAAGGCGGTCAAGGGTCTGTACCGGGGCCAGACCAGGATAGACGATGACGCCGGCTACCGGAACGAGGTAAAGGTGTGCCTGGAGCGGGCGCGCCTGCTGACCCAGTCGTACCGGGAGACCGAGGGGGAGCCCATGGTCCTGCGGAGGGCCAAGGGCCTGAAGAAGATCCTGGAGGGGATGACCATCTACATCCAGGACAAAGAGCGGCTGGTGGGCAACATGGCGGCGGACGTCAACTCGCTGCCCCTGTACCCGGAGCTGGCCTTCCGCTGGGTGGAGAAGGCCCTGGACAACGAGTACCAGCACCTGCTTTCGGACGAAGGGAAGAAGGAGCTGAAGGAGATCGACAAGTACTGGGCGAAGCTCTCGGTGCACGGGATGGAGCGGAACCTGGTGCCGCCGGAGTACAAGATATTCACCGGGTACACCCCGGTGAGCGTGTTCAGCTACACCTGGGACATGGTGCTGCCCAACTACGAGAAGATCCTGAGGGTGGGGCTGGGGGCCATCATCCAGGAGGCCCAGGCCAGGCTGGTGGCCATCGGCAAGGACACCTCGATGGACGCGAAGGAGTACCTGTCCCAGAAGCGGTTCCTGGAGGCGGCCATCATCTCGCTGCAGGCCACGATAGACTTCGCCAGGAGGTACGCCAAGCTGGCCCGGGAGAAGGCGGCGAAAGAGAAGCGGCCGGAGGAGAAGGCCCGGCTGGAGAAGCTGGCTGAGATCTGCGAGTGGGTGCCCCAGAACCCGGCGCGGACCATGCACGAGGCCATGCAGTGCTTCTTCTTCATCCACCTGATCGTGGGGTTCATCGAGCTGCCGTCGGTGGGGTGTGGGGTCCGGCTGGACAAGGTGATGTACCCCTACTACAAGAAGGACCTGGACGAGGGGCGGATCACGAAGGAGGAGGCCCTGAACCTGGTGGAGTCGCTGTGGATCAAGTTTGAGGAGATGGGCTTCATCCATCCGCCGCGGCTGTTCGGATCGGCGGGCGGGGGTCTGGCCTGGCAGAACGTGACCCTGGGCGGGGTGGACGCGGACGGGCGGGACGCCAGCAACGAGCTGTCGTACATGATACTGGAGGCGACGAAGGAGCTGCACTCGGTGCAGCCGCCGCTGTGCTTCCGGTACCATGACAAGATACCGCGGGCGCTGGTGCTGAAGGCCATCGACTGCCTGAGGACGGGGGTGGCGCAGCCGGCGTTCTTCAACGACAAGATGATGATCCCGTACCTGCTGGAGAAGGGGATACCGCTGCACGACGCGCGGGACTACGGGATCAGCAACTGCATGTCCTGGGTGATACCGGGCAAGGCCATGGTCTACCGGCAGGGGATGGGGATGTTCTCCTTCACCAACTGCATGATGCTGGCCTTGAACCAGGGGGTGGACTGGCTGTCCGGGCAGAAGGCGGGCTATCCCACGCCGGACCCGAACACCTTCAAGTCGGTGGACGAGATCATCGACGCCACCATGGTGCAGTTCAACTTCTACATGGAGAAGCAGGTCTACATCAACAACGTGGCCGACGCGCTGTACCAGGAGTACCTGCCGCGGCCGCTGATCAGCGCGCTGTCGGATGACTGCATAGCCAAGGGGAAGGACATCCGGGACTACTACTACTTCCACCGCAACTACGTCATGCCCACCGGGGTGAACAACGTGGCGGACTCGCTGGCGGCCATCAAGAAGCTGGTCTTTGAAGAGAAGAAGATCACCATGCCGCAGTTGCTGGAGGCCATGAAGAAGAACTTCGAGGGGCAGGAGGAGATGCGGCAGATGCTGCTGTCGGCGCCCAAGTTCGGGAACGACGACGAGTACGTGGACAGCATCGCCGAGAAGGTGCACTTCCGCATCCTGGAGGATGTGCGCAAGTACACCACCTACTACGGCTACCCGTACGACACCGACGGCACCAACGCCTCGGTGGGGTACTTCCTGGGGTTCGACGTGGCGGCCACGCCGGAGGGGCGCAAGGCGCGGGAGCCGCTCCACGACGGGACGGTATCGCCGGTGCAGGGCCGGGACAAGAAGGGGCCCAGCGCGGTGCTGAAGTCGGTGGGGAAGATCGACCCGCTGCTGTCCAGCAACCACCTGTTCAACCAGCGGTTTGCGCCGCAGTTCCTGGAGCACGAGAACCGGGAGATCTTCGCCGACTACCTGAAGACGTGGTCCGACCTGGGGATCCACCACATCCAGTTCAACGTGATCGACCCGGACGAGCTGAAGGACGCCCAGAAGGCCCCGGAGAAGCACGGCGACCTGATCGTGAGAGTGGCGGGCTACTCGGCCTACTTCGTGGACCTGACCAAGACCCTGCAGGACGACATCATCGCCAGGACGGAGCAGTCGCTGGAATAGGTAGCGTCCCAGGGCACTGACAACCTGCAGATATGTCTCTTATACACATCTGACGCTGCCGAAGAGTTCCTAA
>JAUCPZ010000076.1 GCA_030372995.1 Dehalococcoidia bacterium | reverse complement strand
ACCGTGCCTGTGGAGCGCCCGATCGAGAATCTCGTCCCCGCCGATCACTACGGTGCCCTCGAGGCCGCCCGGCCCGGCCAGCCACGCCGCCACCATGTCGGCCGCACCCAGAGACCCCTGCGGCCGGATCATCGAAAGCTCGCCCGTGCCTGCGGGTGCGTAGCCCTCTTCTAGGCACCCCGCCAGGTCGCCAAGGCCCGTGGCGTATTCGAGGGAAGTCTCCGAAACGACAGTACCTTTGGCTTCGAGGGCATCCAGCAGGCGCCTGAAAAGCACCGGCAGCTCGCTTCGCACCATGCCCAGGAGCTCGATCCTGTCGAGATCGACCTCCTGAACCTCCAGCGCCTCGATCACCCGGGCTGTGCGCCCGGCGACCCCCGGCTCGGTCCCTTCCATGAGCTTCGCGAGTTGCCCAAGCCTGGGCGACACCGCCTGCCCCTGCCATCCCGCAAGCCGAAGCTCTTCGTTCCACCGCAGCAGCTTGAGCGCGGTAGCCAGGGGATCCTTTGGGGCCGACTCGGCCCAGAACGCGCCTTCGACACCGAGCCTGGTCAGCAGCCCGACGGCACGAAGAACTTCTTTGGCATTGGGAACCGCCAGCCCGAGCTGTGTCTCAAACGCCGCGAGAAGCTCCTCGACTTCGCAGTACCCTGCCTCACGCGAAGCCAGTTTCTCCCCCTCGCGCTTAAGCCTTTCCCTACCGATGACGAGCTTCCCGGGGATGCTGCTCATCTCATGCCGGCCTTCTGTCAGTTGCCCTCACAAAATATCTACCATATATAGATGTTCAGGTATTTGCATGGAGGGTCTTGTTTTACGATCTTGTTTCTAGCGTTTTGAGTATGGAGTTCATCATTTGACGGTTGCATAAAGTCGCTACCAGAGAGGATGACATGAAGTGCCTGAATTGCGGCTATGATTCTAGTCAGTTCAAGACCAAGGATTTGGACTTCGAAGTATGTCCAGCTTGTGGGAGAGATCGAAATGAAGTACTTAAGGAAACTACAAAAGCGGCTGGGTGTTTCGTAGGCGGCATACTGCTAGGCATTGTTGCCCTTGTAATCTTGCTTTGGGCACTATGTGCACACTAGCACGGAGTGGCACACTAGCTGAGGCCAGTCAGTTCTCCGGGAATAGATTCCAGAGCATCTCCTAGATGTTGCGGTCGGCTTGTAAGCTTCCCCTCTCGGCAGACACAGGATAGAGTAGACTCTGGTGATAGTCGGGGGGGCTGGCGGTTCATGGAATCGTGACGAAGTCCTCGATGTAGTATCCTGAACTCTAGAAGAACCCGACGGCCTCACTAGCGATAGCGGCCTTCCGGAGACCGTCCACGAACTCTCTTGTCCTGATTCTCCAGAAATCGGTGGGATAGCCTTCCTCTCCGTCGGGGATCGCTGGTAATAGAGCTTCCAATGCATCGGCCAGCGGGGTCGTCTGCTCGGAGAATATGAACCCCTCACAGTCGGAGTGGACCAGGAGGACCAGCAGTGGGTCTACCGGGGTGAACTCCCATTCTCCCAGCACATTCGCATCGGTGATGTGTTCCCAGTCGATATCCACATTGCAGGTCACTGTCCCATCACAGATATCGACCTGCTTCAAGCGGTACCCAGCTAACTCTGCGATGCAGTTCCGCCATTCTACGAAAGCGGAGTAGGATCCATGTCAACGCCGGTTTCTAGTGTGACGTAATCGCCGGTTTGGGTGTGACACATCTTTTGCCGGCATCCCTCCCTTCGTTTTCGGAGACGAGTTCGGGTATCAGCCCCAGCTTCCTGTGTTCTCGCAGC
>JAUCPZ010000075.1 GCA_030372995.1 Dehalococcoidia bacterium | reverse complement strand
GACGTGTCTGGACGCCATAAATCTGAAAACGCCCCTGGATTCGAAATCAGAAATCATGGGCGTACTGAAGCGCCATCTAGAAACAGCCTCTTTACCTGCAGGAGTGTCAGAGATCTCTCTTGCCTTGGCCAGACTGGGCAGCGAGTTCGGCCAACAAGTACCTCTCCCTTCCGGAACAAAAGGCCGCCAGGCAGAAGCTTTGCTGCGCTTGGAGAAAGACTTGGGAGATCGGTTCGGGCGCAGCCCGCTCAAGAAGGTGGTGGTGCTTGACCTTAACTCCCGCATACCGGAGCGCCGGGCGGCACTGGTCGATGCCCAAACCAATGTCTAAAGGTCAACCAACATGGCCACACCACTCAACATCCCCAGGGATATCCGCGTTACTGCTGGCGAAGGTGGCAACCCTGTCTCCATCTGGATGGGTAAGAGGCAGAGGCGGGTAGTCCGCATCAGGAATGTCTGGCGCATAGACGATGAGTGGTGGCGTCAGGAGATATCCCGCCGCTACTTCGAGCTGGAGTTGAACGATGGCTCGGTGGTCACGATATTTCAAGATCTCGTTTCCGGAAACTGGTCCCACCAGAGGTATTAGCCATGTACATTGAGCTTCACTGCCACAGCAACTTCTCCTTCCTCGACGGGGCCTCTCACCCTGCGGACCTGGTTTCGAGGGCAAAGGAACTGGGCATGACCGCGCTGGCGCTCACAGATCACAACGGGCTGTACGGTATGGTCAAGTTTCGTAACGCCGCCAAGGAGCAGGGAATCAAACCCGTAATCGGCGCGGAGATGACGCTCGATAATGGTTGTCATCTGACACTGCTGGCCAAGAATATGGCCGGCTACTCCAACCTGTGCCGCCTCATCAGTCACGCCCAGCTCAGCCATGGCAAAGGCCAGGCGTCGCTGGATCCAGCGACGCTGGAGAACCACTCCGAGGGACTCTTCTGCCTCTCCGGATGCCGGAGGGGGGAGATTCCCCAACTGGTCCTGGATGGTAGGAAAGAGGAAGCCGTCGGTGCCGCCCGCCGTTACCGCAGCATCTTCGGGCGCCACTTCTACATCGAGCTTCAAAACAACCTCCGCCCCGAGGACAGGCGGCTATGCCGCAGTCTAGTAGAGTTGGCCACCGACCTGAGTATCGGTTACGTGGCCACAAACAACGTGCACTATGCCTGGAGAGAAGGCCACCGCCTGCAAGACGTTCTGGTCTGCATCAAGAACCGCAGCACACTGGACACTTCCCACCACCTGCGGCGGCCCAACTCCGAGTGCTACCTTAAGTCGGGCGAGGAGATGTCCTGGCTGTTCCGGGAATGTCCAGAGGCTCTGGCCAACACCCTGCGGATAGCCGAATCTTGCGACCTGGACCTGGATCTCTCCAGCCACCGCTTCCCTGATTTCCCGGTACCGCAGGGGGAAACCGCTGACAGCTATCTGGAGAAGCTCTGCTGGGAGCGGGTGCGTCAGAAGTATCGGCCCGTGACCGAGGAGGTGGAGCAGCGATTGAAGGAAGAGTTGCGCCTGATACACAAGCTGGGGCTGGCTGGCTACTTTCTGACAGTATGGGACATCATGGAATATGCCCGTAGTAACGACATCCCCGCCCAAGGCCGTGGCTCCGCTGCCAGCTCCATTGTGACTTACATCTTGGGAGTCACCCGTGTCGATCCTGTGGAGCACAGGCTGTTCGCCGGCAGGTTCCTCAACGACGAGATGTCGGCCATACCAGACATAGACATAGACATCGCCTCCGACCGCGAAGACCAACGGGAGAAGCTCATCCAATACATCTACCAAAAGCACGGGCCAAGCCGTGCGGCCATGCTGTGCAACGTGGTGACCTACAAGGCACGTAACGCGGTCAGGGAAGTAGGCAAGGCTATGGGCCTGCCGCCGGACCTGGTGGACAGGGCAGCTAGGTCACTGGATGTCTACTCTGCGGCAAACGTGAAGGAAAGCCTGTCCGGGCTGGCTGAGTTCCAGGGTGCCATGGGCGCTCAGCCCTGGGAGCAGTTCCTCGACATATGCCGCCAGATAGCCGACTTCCCCCGCCACCTGGGCATCCACGTGGGCGGGATGATCATCTCCACCACCCCTCTCAGCGACATCGTGCCACTGGAGAAGGCCACCATGCCGGGCCGCGTGGTGACCCAGTGGGACAAGGATGATATCAGCGACATCGGACTCATCAAGATCGACCTTCTCGGCCTGCGCATGCTCTCCCTTATCCAAGAAGCCGTCAACCTGATCAGGGAAAGCCGCAGCATAGATCTGAACCTGGATAACATATCCTTGAACGACCCCCGAGTCTATGACATGCTGTGCCGGGGGGATACCCTGGGCGTGTTCCAGGTGGAATCCAGGGCTCAGCAGGCAACCCTCCCCCGTTCCCGGCCCCAGTGCTTCGAGGATCTGGTGGCCGAGGTGGCCATCATCCGCCCCGGTCCTATCCAGGGCAATGCCGTCCACCCATACCTCAACCGCAGGCAAGGCAAAGAGAAGGTGAGCTACCTGCACCCCAGCCTCGAGCCGGTGCTCAAGGAAACCCTGGGCGTCATCATTTACCAGGAACAGGTAATCCAGGTAGCCATGGCCATCGCCGGATTCACCCCGGGACAAGCCGATGCGCTGCGCCGGGCAATGAGCCGCAAGCGTTCAAGAGAGGCCATGGAGCGCCTGAGAGAGGACTTCCTGCAAGGAGCCAGAAGAAATGGCGTAGATGAGGAGGCGGCCAGCCTCGCCTTCCAGCAGATCGCCAGCTTCGCGGAGTTCGGTTTCTGCAAGGCCCATGCAGCAGCCCTGGCAGAGACCACCTATCGGTCCGCCTGGCTGAAGCTATATTATCCAGCCGAATACTACTGCGCCCTGCTCAACTGCCAGCCCATGGGCTTCTATTCGCCAGAGGTCATCGTCAACCAAGCCCGGCACCAAGGTATCCGGGTGCTCCCTGTGGACATCAACCGCAGCCGGGGCAGATGTGCGATGGAAGAAGGGCAGATCAGGCTGGGGTTTCGTTATGTCAACGGTATAGGTGAGAAGTCCTGGCACAGAATAGAAGAGCAAAGAAAAGGCCGGGGTTATACCTCCCTGGAGGATTTCTACACCAGGACCAGGCTGGACTGGGAAGCCGTAGAGAACCTCATTATGGTGGGGGCTTTCGACTTTCTCGGAGTACCCCGGCGGCTACTGCTCTGGCAACTGGGGATACTGATGAAACAACCACCAGATGCCATACCCCTCCAGTTGCCAGTACCAAGCGCAGAGCTGCCACGGATGACGCTGAAAGACAGAGTGGCCGCGGACTACCAGATCCAGGGGCTGTCGGCTACCCACCATCCCATGGAGGTATTCCGCAGCTGCATCTCCAAGGACGTGCTCAAGAGCTCAGACATGGCGTTCATCCCTTCCGGCACCACAGTGAGTGTGGCTGGCTGTGTGGTCTGCCGGCAGATGCCTGGCACAGCCAAAGGACACGTCTTCATTACGCTGGAGGACGAGTGCGGCCTGATCAACATCATTCTCAGACCGCAGGTTTATGACAAATACCGTCAGATCGCCCGGTTGGAGCCCGTCATCGTGGTGGACGGCACGCTACAGAAGCATGACGGAATAGTAAACGTAGCGGCCCGGAGGCTGCGCCCCGTACGGCAACCTCGCCAAGAGAGCGAGCCTCCTCCAACAATGCCTTTGACCAGAGTGCGCAACTTCGCCTGACAGGCTGGCGCTTCAACGCCCACCTCGGAATCACCTGCCTGTGTTAGAATGGCCTGAATACCCCGGCAAGAGGACCAACAATGGGTGAAATCCTGGTCGGCACCTGCTCCTGGACCGACCCGACCCTGATCCGGTCCGGGCGTTTCTATCCGGCCGAGGCCAAGACGGCCGAGGCCAGGCTGCAATTCTACGCCAGCCAGTTCCGTCTGGTTGAAGTGGACAGCAGCTACTATTCCCTGCCCAGCGAAGCCACGGCCAGACTCTGGGCCACGCGGACCGGCCCGGATTTCGTGTTCGATGTGAAAGCCTTCAGGCTATTCACCATGCACCCCACCACCCTGCAGGTCCTCCCCAAAGACATCAGGGAATCGCTGCCAGAAGAACTGCGGCACAAGACCAACATCTACCAGCGCGACCTGCCCCGGCCGCTCACTGACGAGCTCTGGCTACGCTTCGAAAAGGCCCTTCTGCCGCTCGATAGCGCCGGCAAACTCGGAGTCGTCCTCTTCCAGTTCCCGCCCTGGTACTACCCCGGGGACGCTCAGCGCGATTACATCCTATCATGCAAGGAGAAGCTGATGCAGTACCGCATCGCCGTGGAGTTCCGCCACAACTCCTGGGTGAACGACAAGAACAGAGACAGAACACTGACCTTTCTCCGCGAAAATGACGTCCCCTTCGTCTGCGTCGACGAACCTCAAGGGTTCAAATCCAGTGTACCCCCGCTGGCGGAAGCCACCTCGGATATCGCTCTTGTGCGCTTCCACGGCCGAAACCGCGACACTTGGGAGAAGCCGGGCATCACCACCGCCGAACGCTTCAACTACCTGTACACCGAGGACGAGCTGCGAGAGTGGGTGCCCCGCATCAAGACCTTGGCTGGCAACACCAGGCAGTGCCACGTTCTGTTCAATAACTGCCACGAGGACAAGGCCGTGAGGAACGCGCGCCAGATCAGGCTGATGCTGGAGTAGCGCATGCCACAGTAGGGGCAATCTGTTCGCCGCGTCCGTCGAATGTCCGGAATCTGAGCCAGGAAACCAAGCCGACCGCCTACTCCATGAACAGGTGTGCCACCATGTTTATCAGCCCCATCCACAGAGTAACCAGCATGCCCATGAAGACAAGGACCGACAATTCCTTCCGCTTGACAAGACTGACAAGCCCCGCCACAAGAGAGGCCACTGATATGACGATGAAAACGATCTTCAGAGAGAGCGCCAGGGCCGGGCTAGAGTCGGCGTCAAGCGGATCGTCTCCGGGCAGGACCGACACAACAGCGAGAGCCAGGACTAGGGCTATGGCCAAACCCACCGACCACCAACCCAGAGAACTCGCCGGCAGGATGCTGACAGCAAAGCCGCTGTGTCCCACAGGCGCCTGGCGGCGCGCAATAGCCGTTCTGATAGCCACGAGAGCAATGACAGCAGCCACAGCCAATACAATGAATGCGAACAGAACCACGTTCACCATGGCCGTTACCTCCACGCCTCAATGTCCGCTCAGTATTGCAGGCCAACACACCTTTGTCCTGGGACCTTAGTCCCTGTTTCGGGCCCGACCGTTGCTCTGCGCGCAGGACTGCAGTATCTGGTCGGAGTTCGCGCTTGCGAGGTCGTCGCTCCGCGCTGACCCAAAGATTGTCCGATCGGCCTGACGAAAGCGGAGAAACGTGTACGCGTGCCGCCTACAGCTCTTTGAACAGCGCCTGGGGCAGGTCTTCGGGGAAGGGAATGCTCTCGGCGGTGCTCAACTCGCCCTGCAGAGGGGTAATGGATATCCGGGCATTCTCCACCGCGTGGATGTCCGTGCCAATATCGGCGCTCCACCAAGGCTTGCCGATGCTGATCTTGTACTTGTCCCAGCTTCCGTCGCGCCCCATGGTGATGGCGGTGCTGAAGCCACCCCTCCCAACGCGGGTCAGTTCTATCCCTTTGATCTCAGCCTGCGGCAGGTTCGGCACGTTCACGTTCAGTAGGATTGGTACAACGCCGTTATCACAAATCCTGCTGGCCAGCAGCCGCGCTACTCTGGCGGCAACATCAAAGCGCGAGTCCTGACGGGCCTGGACCGAGACCGCCAGCGAAGGTTTGCCATGGATATATCCTTGCAGCGCCGCCCCCACCGTACCTGAAAGCAGCACGTCGCAGCCCATGTTGGCCCCGCAGTTGATGCCGGACACCACCAGCCCAATGTCTTTCATCACCTCGAGCGCCAAGATAACGCTGTCACCGGGCGTTCCGTCAACGGCGAAGGCGGGTATGCCAGCCAGCCGGGTCGCCACTTGCGTCAATCCGACCGAACGGTGCAGGCTGATGGCGGTCCCCACCCCGCTCTGTTCGTGGGCAGGGGCAAATACCACAACCTCCCCAACCGTGACCAGTTGCTCAGCCAGTGCCCAGAGGCCGGGCGCATCGATGCCGTCGTCGTTCGTGACCAGTATCTTCATCTGACTACCCAAGTTTAGCAGATTCGCGCCCATGATTCCCGTCACGTCTTCGGGAATCCGCACGCAACGCCGAAATCCGGCTGGCTGTTCCTGCCGCTTGGATCCAGCGGGATTACCGTGCTCACCTGTCTGCACCCGCGACGGGCAAGTGCGAATCCCATGCCGATAAAGAACGGTCGGTGCTGGCGCTCCTGGCAGCCCCGACCGCAGCCCAACGATTCGGGAATCGTGACGCCCTAGGTGTACTTGTAGAATCCCCAGCCGTTCTTCTTGCCGTAACGTCCCATGGTGACCATCGCTTTCAGCAGCGGCGGCGGAGCATATACGGGGCCTTTGAATTCATCATACATGGCACAGGCCCTGTCTCTTATACACATCTCCGAGCCCACGAGACAGCG
>JAUCPZ010000074.1 GCA_030372995.1 Dehalococcoidia bacterium | reverse complement strand
GCGCCACCTCGGTGCGGCCGGTTGTTGCATAGGCTGCAGCCAGGAACCACTTCGCCAGGGAAGGAAGATCGGTGATCTCGCGCATGCGGTTCATTGCGCCCTTGTCGGGCGAACCGGCCAGCGCCATTGTGAAGAGCCTGTACGCCTGGTCGTTGGCTGTATAGCGATACTGCGGCTGGTACCTCCATGCCGTGGCCTGCGATCTCTGGTATGCCGTCCACTTGCTCATGAATCCTGCGGGTATTGCATATCCGGCCTTTTGCGCCTCAACGGCGAAGTGACCTGCGTATGATGTCACCCAGTCGTCAGGATAGCTTCCTCCCGGCCACAGTGTAAGAGCTCCCGAGGCGATCTGCCTCGAGGCGATGGCCCTCAGAGCCTCCTGCACATTGTTGCGTACAGCAGCAGGATCCTGAAGCCCGGATCCAAGGAGGTCAGCCAGGTAAACCTGCGGGAATGCGGCAGAGGTGATCTGTTCGGTGCATCCGTGCGGGAAGGAAGTTAAGTATTTCAGCCTTCGGCCCAGGTTAACCGAGGGCAGTGAGAATACTTCAACAGACACGGCAGAGGTGCCTGACAGGCCAAACGGCGTAAAACTCTTCTCATACTTCTGCCCGGCAGCAATGCTCTTCGTCTCGGCCCTCCTCTCGGGAGGATTCGGTGAGCGGACCGGAACGTTCAGGCTGTATGCAGCCTTCTCCCCGCTCCCCTCTGCGGTCACACTGATTGAAGCGGTACCCGGCTGCATAGCAGTATTGAAAAGAAGCTCCAGGTCCTTGTCGCCCGGCTCGCTGAAACGGACCGAACCGGCAGCCTGTGTAAAGCTGATCATATCATTCGCAGTGGCGGAAACATTCACGTCCGAGATCCCCTTCTCCTGGGCAAACACCGTCACCGGAAGCGCCACCTTATCGCCCGGCGAGAGTACCCTCGGCGCAGTTGCAAGTATCATCAGCGGGTCAGAAACTGTTACGCTCTTTTCGGATGAACCGAAGGTATTTCCTTTCCCGGCAGCGGTTACCATCACCCTGACAGAACCGGTGTACTGCGGTAGCCTGATCTTATGTGTTCCTGTCTTCCCTGGTGCGAGGGTGAAGGGCCCGATAAACCGCACCACCGGCTCAAACCGGCGTGCACGGTTCTTGCTCTGGTCGACGGCAGCCTCGCTGCCGCCTATCGCGAATGCGCGACCCAGCTTACCTCCGAACGCACCGAATACTATGTCATAGAGATCCCATGTCTTAACTCCCAGCGCATGCTTGACGAAGAACCACTTCCAGGGATCAGGGGTGCGGAACCCGGTCAGGTCGAGCAGACCCTCGTCCACGACAGCCAGTGTATAGGTCATCTCCTGCCTGTTCTTCTCCTCTACACGGATCTCCACCTCCTGCTGCGAGCGGATCTTGTCCGGCATGGTGATCACCGGCTCAAGCTTGGTAGCCGGGTCCTCAACCATTACGGGTATAACACCATAGAGCCTCACAGGTGCATCGTTGACAGTCTGCGAGTGGGGCTGCAGCATTGTTACATACAGGTAAGCGTTTGGAGCCATGGCAGGTGTTGCCTTGATCTTCACCTCCTGGTTGCCGGCCTGGGTCTTCACCTC
>JAUCPZ010000073.1 GCA_030372995.1 Dehalococcoidia bacterium | reverse complement strand
CGGTGACCTGCCGGAAGGAGGCGGCCGATGGAAGAGCAGAAGGGCCTGACGACTATCAGCAAGTCCCGCGTGGTCGTCAACATGGTCAAGGAGTTCCTCCGTCATCCATTTGTGAAGGCGGGCGGTGTGCTGGGCGAGGCCGAGCCCAACGTCTACTTCGGCTACACTGACCATCCTCTTGACCGGAGATCGACGGCCTATCTCACGCCCTACGGCTACGTGGGCAAGCACGCGGGGAAGAAGGCGCGTTGCGTTCTGCGGGTGTCCCTGAAGGAACGCCAGGGCAACTCTTTCGTCTTTGCGGCCCGCGGGTACAACATCTACAAGATCGCGGATGTCATGGGCAACTACAGCCAGACCTACAAGGTCACGCCCGAAACGCCGTATCGCGAGATGACCCTGCGACTGGATTTCCTTCAGGACGGCGTCTACCGGGTCAGGCTGGCCGAGGGACCAACGGTGCCCGAGAACAACACGCCCATGGTGGTCAGGGACATCCGCGACCAGGACCTCGCCGTGCAGATGCAGGAGGAACCCGACCGCTATGTCCTCAGCACTTCTGCTCTGCGCCTGGCCGTCTACAAAGAGCATTTCCGGATCGAGATCAGCGACGCCCGCGGCTCTCTGATCACGACCTCCGGCGGACAGACCCGCAACATGTTTCCCATCGCTATCGATGCCTTCCCTCTCGGATTCATCAAGACAAAGGGCGTCCCTGGCTCGTATGGCGTGGAAAACTTCGTGCTCGCGCCCGGTGAGGCAGTCTACGGCCTGGGTGAACAGTACGGCAGCGTGAACAAGGTGGGCAGCACCGTCGGGTTTTGGAATACCGAAGGCTCCGGCAACACGTCCGGCCGGAACTACAAGCACATTCCGTTCTTTATGAGCACCCAAGGGTACGGCGTCTTCATCAACGAGAGCCGTCCCATCATGTGCTGGGTGGGGAGCCGGGAGACATGCACCCACCAGATTGCCATCGAGGGGAACCTGATCGACTACTACTTCATCTATGGCCCGGCCTTCACCAAGATACTCAGCACCTATACGGAGTTGACAGGGAAGGCAGAGGTCCCGCCGAAGTGGTCGTTTGGCACCTGGGTGAGCCGGATGACCTACTTCTCCCAGACGGAAGTCATGGAAGTAGCCAGGAGACTGCGCGAGATGCGCTTTCCCAGTGATGTGATCCACATTGATACCGGCTGGTTTGAGCAGGATTGGCGGTGCGACTGGCGCTTCGGCAAGCAGCGTTTCCCTGATCCCGAGCGCATGTTCCGCGAGGCACGCCAGATGGGTTTCCGCATCTGCCTGTGGCAGATGCCCTATGTCATCGAGGGCACAGACGTTTACCGGGAGGCCCAGAGGAGGAAGTTGCTGGCCAGGAAGAAGGGCCCCTTCCTATTCATCTTTGCCTTTCCCGCCTCCCCGATCGATTTCTCCAACCCGGAGGCCGTGGAGTGGTACCAGGGCAAGTTGAGAAACGTCCTGCGGATGGGAGCGTCAGCCATCAAAGTCGACTTCGGCGAAGGCATCGAGCCTTCCATGCGATTCAAGAATTATGACGGACGGCAGATGCACAATCTGTATCCGCTCCTGTACAACAAGGCCGCTTTCGATGCCGTTAAGGAAACCACGGGGGAGGGGATCATCTGGGCCAGAAGTGCCTACGCCGGCTCCCAACGCTATCCCGTGCACTGGTCCGGCGACAACTCGGCCAACTTTGAGAACCTGCTTTCGTGCCTGCGCGGGGGGCTGAGCCTGGGGCTTTCGGGTTTCACCTTCTGGAGCCAGGACACCGGCGGGTTCGTAGGGGTCCCCTCAGACGATCTCTACGTTCGCTGGACGCAGCTCACGGTATTCCAGTCCCACATGCGTTTCCACGGCACGGCGCCCAAGTTCCGGGAGCCATGGCAGTTCGGCGCTGAGACGCAGCGCATCGTTCGGAACTACCTCGAACTGCGCTATCGGCTGATACCCTACCTGTACACAGAGGCACATATCGCCGCCGCGGGCGGGCTCCCTCTGCTGCGGCACCTGGTGATCGACTTCCAGGAGGATCCCACCGTCTTCAACATCGAGGACCAGTTCATGACCGGCCGGGCCCTTCTCGTAGCACCGATCCTCGCCAGAAACAACTCGCGGCGAGTCTACCTGCCGTCAGGCGTCTGGTATGACTTCTGGACCGGCGAGCGCATCGGGGGCGCGCGGTGGATCGCCCGGGAGGCGGACATCGAGACTATTCCGGTCTACGTGCGCGGCGGGACGATCCTGCCGCTGGCAGCCGCAGCCCAGTCCACGGATCAGCTCAGCACTGATGGCCTCACGCTGAGAGTCTATCCTGATGCCCAAGGCAGGGCTGCCGGTGAGATACTCGACGGACAGCGTCAGCTTTCGTTTGAAGCTCGGCAGAAAGAGAACGCCGTGGAGGTGACGGTGCCGCCCGGGATCGTGAATCCGGTGGTAGAGCTTCCCCCAGGATTTCCGCGATCAGAGGTAGTGGTCAAGAACGGCTAGAGTTCATCCTTTAGCAGCGAAGGGCTTGGAGCCGTGCCCAGTGTTATTGCCACTCCTCAGGCTACCGCTGCCAGACTGAAGGCCAACTTGAAGGTTGCAGTTCCTGCTATCGCACACCGTGACCCACCACCCTTCAGGCCAAATTGACCAGACTGAACGCCGGCTCGAAGCCCACGGTTCTCGATACGGTGCACTGTGGCCCGCCGGGGGGTCCACCAAGCATACCTTGGCCGAGCCGGTGCGTGTGCGCGCCTCAGTATGCGGAGGCAGACAGGGGCAACAGGGGATCCAGTCCTCTGTCTACGACACCACTATGGCGTTGACCGGGCAGGACTCAAGGCAGATACGGCACTTGTTGCACTTCCGCTGGTCGATGTGGTGAGGTTCCAGCCTCCGGCCGGTGATCGCTTCTTGGGGGCAATCCCGCGCGCACGACTGGCAACCGGTGCACCTCGCGAGGTCAACATGGAGAGTTATGAGCGACTTGCACACGCCAGCAGGGCAGTATCTCTCTACCGCATGCGCCAGGTACTCACGAGGGAAGTGTATGATGCTGGATAGCACAGGGTTGGCTGCGTTCGCCCCGCGCGGACAGAGTGACGCCTCATTGATCCTCTTGCCTAGCCCTTCGAGCAGCGCGATGTCCTCGGCCATGCCGCGGCCCTCAGCCAGGTCATCGAGAATCCGCAGCATCTTGTCCAGACCCTCCCCGCATCCGGAGCATTTCCCGCACAATTCCTTCACCAGGAGCCGGGTGAAATAGCGGGCCATGTCCACCATGCAGGCGTGTTCGTCCAGGACCGTGATGGTCGAACCCATGCTTGCGCCCCGGGCCGCTAGTTCGTCGAAATCCACTCTGATGTCCATCATGCCTGCCGGAATGAAGGAACCCGCGGGTCCACCCAGGTGAACCGCCTTGACGCGGCTTCCGTTGCTTGTCCCCCCGCCAATGTCATGGACGATCTCCCGCAGGGAGAGCCCCATGGGCACCTCCACCAGGCCGGTATTCTGCGTCATGCCCACTAGGGCGAAGATCTTGGTCCCCTTGCTACTACCGGTTCCGATACTCGAGTACCACTGACCGCCCTTCGCCACGATTGCTGGCACGTTGGCCCAGGTTTCCAGATCATCGATCACCAGGGGGCAGTTGTACACAGCCTGAATCCGCGTCTTGTCCCCGGCAAGCCACAGGCTGCCCGGCCTCGCCTCAGACCGGCGGGAACGCGTCTCTGGCTGGTCACAAACTGGTGCTGACCTGCCCCGCGCTACTCCGATATCGAAGCTGAAGCCCGACCCCATGATGTCTTTTCCCAGAAAGCCCCAGGCCCTGGCCTGTTCCAGAGCCGCGCACAGATTCCTGGCGGCCAGCGAGTACTCGTCCCTGATATGGACGTGGCCGAGGCTAGCGCCAACCGCGTAGGCGCCGATGATCATTCCTTCGATAATGCTGTGGGGATTTCCCTCAAGAAGGCCTCGCGCCATGTAGGCGCCCGTACCACCTTCATCGGCGCTGCAGACAACGCGGCGGACGCCGTCGCAGGCCGGGAGATTGCGGCACTCCTCCCATTTGCGTCCGGTCGGGAATCCTGTGCCTGTGCGGCTCCGCAGGCCGGACCGTTTGATCTCCGCGATGACCTCATCAGGTTTCATTTCGAATAGGGCGCTGGAGAGTGCGAAGTATCCGCCCTGTGCCAAGTAGTCTTCTATGTGCCTCGGGTCAATCAATGCGTTGCTCCCCAGCAGGAGGCGGAACTGCTTCCGGTAGAACGGGATGTCGCGTTCCTGGAGGCACTTCAGCCCGCTCTCTGGATCCGTATAGAGCAGCCTGTCAACCGTGCCCTGACCGACTAGCGACGCTGAGACGATTTCTGGCACGTCGGTGGGGGCAACGCTGTGGTAAATCACTCCGCGGGGGTATATGGCCACTACAGGCTCGATCTCACAGAAGCCGTGGCAGCCGGTCCGGCGCACCTGGATCTCGTTGCCCAGCTTCCGCTCCCGCAGCTCTCTATCCAGTGCTTCTGCTACCTGCGCAGCGCCACGCGCCAAACCACAACTGCCGGTGCTGACCGCGATCACGACGCGGCCTGGTGGCGCACCTTGGCGCAGGGACGCGAGCTCCCGCAGGCGTGGTGAGACCGCACCGGCCCCGGCCATTGCGGCCAGTGCCTCGATCGTCAGCACATCAGGCTCGACCCCGCCAGGAGGCAATGCAGCCACCTCCCACTATGATTGGCGGCTCACACCCAGCCGCGCGCCTTCATGGCCTCAACCACGCGCTTCACGGCTACCACGTAAGCCGCCTGGCGCATATTGATCTTGTACTGGCGGCTCGTGTTCAGAACGGCATGATACGCCGCGGTCATCCTCTTGTTCAGCTTGTCATAGACCTCTGCCTCATCCCAGTAGTAGAGAGAGGCGTTTTGCACCATCTCGAAGTAGGACACCGTCACACCACCGGCGTTGCAGAGGAAGTCCGGGATGACATGGACGCCTTTGTTGAAGAGGATTTCGTCGGCTTCCGGTGTCGTGGGGCCGTTCGCCAGCTCTGCCACAATCTTGGCCTTGACCTTGGCGGCATTACGCTCGTTGATGACGTTCTCGATGGCCGCCGGGATCAGGATGTCTACGTCAAGAGCCAGAAGCTCCTGGTTGGATACGGAATCCCCGACAGGCAACTGACATACGGAGCCCGTAGACTCCTTGCATTCCAGCGCCTTTCTGGCGTCGATGCCCGCCTTGCAGAATCTGCCGCCCTTGCTGTCGCATACGGCCACGACCTTGGCGCCGAATACTTCTTTGATCAGATGGGCTGCATGATAGCCGGCATTACCATAGCCCTGTATGGCAACCGTGGCCTGGCTCAGGTCAATCCCCAGCTCTCTGGCCGCTTCCCTGATCACATACATGCCACCCCGGGCGGTAGCATCCCCCCTACCGGCCGAACCCCCGATGCATAGCGGTTTCCCAGTTATGACGCCGAATTGCGGCTTACCCGAGATGACCGAGTACTCATCCATCATCCAGGCCATTATCTGTGGGTTGGTGTAGACATCGGGAGCGGGAACGTCAAGGTCCGGTCCGATGAACTTGTACACGCTCCTGACGTAGGCCCGGCTCAGCCGCTCCAATTCACCTGTGGAAAGCTCCTTGGGATTGCAGACGACCCCGCCCTTGCCCCCGCCCAGAGGCAGATCCAGGAGAGAGCACTTCCACGTCATCCAGGCCGCCAGAGCCCGCACCGTGTCAATCGTCTCCTCAGGATGGAACCGGATGCCGCCCTTGGCAATGCCTCTGGCATCGTTGTAATGGATGCGGAATCCCTGGAACACCCTGACTGTGCCGTCGTCCATGCGGACGGGGATAGCGACGTGAAGCTCCCGCAATGGCGTCTTCAGAATGGCGACAGTCTGGGGGTCGAGCTTCAGTATCTGGGCACACTTGTCTATCTGTTGCTGCACTACCTTGAAGGGATTCTCGGTCGCAGTTGGTGAGGCCTCGCGGGCGGCTGTCTGAGTCATCTCTTGTCCTCTCCTTCTTCAACTTGTTTACTGAAGTCCGCTTTCGTTTGGATACTGATTCACCGTTTCATGGGAACTTCGTCACGCATAGACGCTGATCCCTCTGTCCCTGAGATATGTCTTGGCATCCCTGGCCGTCATGCCGCCGAAGTGGAAGCCGGATGCCACCAGCACGGCTGATGCCTTTCCCTCGGTCACGGCCTCGTAGAGATGCTCCAACTTGCCGGCACCGCCGGAAGCAGTCACCGGAATTGCCACTGCCTCGGCCACAGCCCGGGTCATCTCCAGGTCATAGCCTGCCTGAGTGCCGTCCGCGTCCTTGCTGGTAAGCAATATCTCGCCGGCGCCCAATCCTTCCACCGTCCTGGCCCAATCCACGATGTCTATACCGGTGGACTTGGTGCCACTCCGCGTGACCACCTCCAGCCTTGGGAGACCGTTGCCCGGCGGGTTCTTGCGTCCGTCGATGGCGACGACGGTTCGCTCCTGTCCGAGCCGCTGGGACAGCTCCCGGACTAACCGCGGATTCTCCACTGCCGCGGTGTTTACCGAGACCTTGCTCACTCCCAGCTTGATCAGCTCAGCGGCATCGTCCACGCTGGCTATGCCGCCGCCGACCGTGAAAGGCACGGTAACCTTCTCGGCGACACGGCGGACCCACTCAAGCTTGGTTGCCCTTCCTTCCAACGTGGCGAATATGTCAAGGAATACGAGTTCGTCGACTCCCTGCTGGCAATAGGCTATGGCCGCCTCTACCGCTGTCTCTTATACACATCTCCGAGCCCACGAGACAGCGCTG
>JAUCPZ010000072.1 GCA_030372995.1 Dehalococcoidia bacterium | reverse complement strand
CCCCCCCCCCCCCCCCCCCCGCGGATCGCACGAGTGTCAGGAGGAACACAATATGGCTGAACAACTGAGCATTACTACCAAGAATTGCACGGTGGAAAGGGAAGGGCACGTCCTGATCGTCACCCTCAACCGGCCTGAAGCCAAGAATGCCCTCAGCTCCCCTATGCTCGTGGGCATGTACAAGGCGTGGCGGCTGCTGGACCAAGACGACGACCTGTACTGTGCCATCCTGACCGGAAAAGGCGATACCTTCTGCTCTGGCATGGATCTGAAGACCGGGCCGGCTGCCGGGGAAGACGCCGAGGAGATCCAGCGGCTGATGCAGACCGTTCCCAACCTGCACTGGCAGGCTCTGCTGCGGGAGAACCTCCCTTCCAAGCCGATCATATTGGCTGTGGAGGGCTTCGCCGTAGCCGGGGGCACGGAGATCCTGATGGGGACTGACATCCGGGTCGGGTCCGAGGACTCCAAATTCGGAGTGACTGAAGTCACCCGTGGCCTCTATCCCATGGCGGGCAGCGCATTCCGCCTTCCCCGACAGATACCCTATTGCCTGGCAGCCGAGATACTGCTCTTGGGTCGCCACATCACAGCACAGGAGGCGCTGCAGTTCGGACTGATCAACCGGGTGGTTCCCAAAGGCCAGGCCGTGGCCGAGGCGATGAAGATCGCCCAGCAGATATGCGAGAATGCGCCGCTGTCCATAAAGGCCATCACCCGCACCCTCCGCGAGATCGACGCATCCGTCCCATTGCCAGAGGCGTTCAAGAAGAATGATGAGATCGGGATACCGATCTTCGCCACCGAGGATTCAAGGGAAGGCATGAAGGCCTTCAAGGAGAAGCGAAAGCCGGTCTACAAGGGCCGCTAGTAGACGAGTAGCAGAGGCGGATCAGGCGGAGCTGCAGTCTGGCTCAAGAAGAGACTGGGCCCTTGTGTGAGGCTTGTCTTCGCCACGCAAGGGCCTCTTCACTTTCCACACGTTTGGTCCGCTCACCAGCGGACTGCTCTTCTAATGCCGCGTTCCAACATCAACCAGGACTAGTTCGGCCAGAAGAACATCACCCGGACCCGGTAGGGCTCGGTCTGTCCCACCAACACCCGGGCCTCAGCCTTCTCCAGGCCGATGTCCGTGTGCATGTGATCCGTGAATATGTGGAGGAACACGTTGAAGATGGAGTCGCAGTTTATCCCGCAATGGTTGCAGTAGTAGGTCTGTCTCATGCTGATCTTTCTCCCTCACTGGCGCGCTGCAGGCTGGCCGTGCCTGACCGCTCTAGTTCGCTGGCGCCCCCTTTGCCCCAATGTTCGCCAGGGCCTCTGCTGCTGCTTTACGGACGTGCACGGACTTGTCGTTCGTGGCCTGCTTTAGCAGCTCGATCGCTTTCGCACTGCGGATCCGCCCCAATGCCCATACTACCTCTTCTCTGACATCCTCCTCTTCATCCTTGAGCGCCTGAATCAGGGGCTCGACCGCTCTGACATCTCGAATCCTGCCCAGCGCCCACGCTGCTTCTTCTCGAACATCCTTGTCGGTATCGAAAAGCGCCCTTATCAAGGGCTCAACCGCGCGCGCATCTCCGATCTTCCCCAGGGCCCACGCTACCTCTTCCCGAACGTCATCATCGTCGTCTTCCTCCAACAGCTCGATGAGGGCATCGACGGCGCGGGGGTCACCTATGGCGCCGAGGGCTGAAGCTGCTTCCTGACGGACATAGCAATCCTCATCACAGAGGGCCCTTACCAGGGCACCTACACTTCTGATATCTCCGGCAACATCGCTTACCATAGACGTCCTCCTCTTTTTCCCACTGGCGGGGGTTACCAGTATTTCGTTGGCTGAGGCCTGCCGACCAGCAACCGTCTTGTCGGTATCAGTATGAGGTTGATCAGTCACACCCGTGTCTCTTGGCTGGCGCACGACCTCACAAAAGTCTCTCCCGTGAGGATGGTGGATTTCGCGTCTGTGTCTCGGAAAAGAGGAAAGGAACGAGACTGATTTCTGATCTGCACTGGCTCTTGCTGATCGCGCCGCTTCTCTGAAGAGGCATTGCCGGGATGGGCGGCGGTGCTTCGCAGTCAGGAATCGTGCAACTGGACTCAACTTGCAGCGTTGCCGGGTTTGATCGCTTCTTCAGAGCAGCGCAATCCCGGTGATGGCGATGGCGTGCATGCCAAGAAAGAGGTGTGGATCTGGAGTGTCCGTACGGAGGGTATCAGTGACTTATGCCAGGATTGAAGGCAGTCTGACAGCAGAATACTCTCAGGTCATTGAAGGTGTTGAATAGATGCCGAGATCTGACTCAACGGAGCCCGTCCTACCGTGTCTCAACCAGGGTTGCACGGTCTGGCGGGAAAGCCATTGCTGTGAAGCGTACCCGGTGGCCGGGGAGCCGTCCTCGCAATGGGCCTTCTCGAGCCTCTCCTGATTGAAGTGCCTGATGCGGCCGCACCAACGGCATTCCCACGTGTCGCTATCGGGCATCTCTTCCACCCAGTAATGTCCTCTGTGCGGTGAAAGCCTGCATCTCCCCACCATGGCAACCTCCTGACTTTGGGAAGTGTGTCAGTGTCCCCGTCTACCGCGGACTGAGGCCAAGCCTCTGGTATGCTCTGGGGTTCACTGCCTTGGAGCCTCCCCACCACCCCGCAGGCTCGTCTGTGGATTGACCGAGTACGGCGGCGAGTCTATCGCAGAGAAATGAATATGTCAATAATTGCGTTGGCACCTCTGAAACGATATCACGCCCCCGCCTGGCCCTTTGCCGTGGGGTTGCCGGGCGAAATCAGACGCTGAGTCTTCCGCGAAGGAGCACAGGGTGTGCGCCGACGCGTGGGCCTCGGGGGCTGACTCATGCCATGCGGCTAAGTAATACGGGGATATGCTTGACATTATCTCCGTTATCGGATATAAAGCCGCTTGGTGGACTGCACATGAACAGCGTCTCAGAGGCGGCAGCCAAGCTCGGACTGACGGAGAGACATGTCAGGTTCCTGCTGAAGAGGGGGAAGTTGAAGGGCAAGAAGTTGGGTCACGACTGGGTGGTTTTCAGTCTGGACTACGTTAGGAAGAGGAAGCCGAAGACAAGAGGTGCGAAGACGGCATCGTCGGGCCCGGTGGGCCGGAAGCCGGAGGAAGTGTGGACCGAGGGCAGCTTCTGAGCGTGTAGCCGTGGTTCGAGGGATTGTCGTAAGCCGCACGAGCGGCGGTGGGCAGACTGCTGCGAAACCAAGAACAACGTAGTTGACTTTGGATCATGTTCCTGTTAGAAGGGTACGCTAGGCAACGGTGGGACCGAATGATCTGTGAAAAGAGAGGTTCTGTTGAATGGCCGCGATGAATCCCCATCAAGAGCATGCCCTGGACTGGCGAAGTGACCCGGATCTCAGACAGGTCGACGTTGTAGTGTGCACTACCGCTGGCACATTTGTTGGCCACACGTACCGTTCCAGCAGACTGCGGTTGCTGGACTCGCTGAACAAGGGATTCGCAGCGAGGGGAACACGCATCGGCCTGGACTACATGCCTATGACTGAAGTGCAGATGTACCTTCCGGAAGGCGGGCAAACGGCCATGGCCTCGGTCCACATAAGGAAGGCGAATGTGGTCTTCGTGGCTGAGAGGGGCGGAGGCCAGCCGGAAGGGGACACCAAGGTCGGCAAGGTGATTATCGCCAAGAAACCTGTGGACGCTAGGCTATGCATGGTTCCGTACATACTGGTGGGCAGGTTGCACAGTGCTGCCTGGGCCGAACTGGTTACCAGCCTGCATCAGGAGGAAACGTTCATCCCGCTCACGAAGGTGCAGATATCCCCGCCACTGGTCACCGGGGAGAGCTCCTTCGAATTCGTTGCCGTCAACAAGGACCAGGTGGTCTACGTTGGCGAGGCTGAATAGGCTCCTCACGGTCCTCGACGTCTTCGGAAGACCGCGAACGGACTCACCTCCGCATCCCCGCTCTGACTCGCTTATCCTCGCGTCGGCGTGAACGCACCCGGACCACATTCTGTGGCCTGATTTGCCGTTTGCGATGACTCCTGATATGGTAGATGACGCACGGGCGAAGTGTGCGTCGGCGCTAGATACCATCTGAGGCCCGCATCTATCCCGCTGGGTCAATTCCGCTGTATCGCCACAATGGCGGCCAGGCAAATCGTAGGAACGGGAGGAGTCGACAAATGCAGATCAAGGTCAGACAGGCGCGCCCCGAGGATGCCAAGCTTCTCGGCTGGTGCATGCTCATGGCGGGGCGGTCGCATCTGGACGTTGGGATCTGGGATTTCCTCATCTCGCAGCCGGAGGAACGCTGCCTGCAGTTCTTGGAGATGCTGGCTCTTGAAGGACCCCGGCACATGGCATACTACACCGAGTTCATGGTGGCCGAGGTGGACGGACATCCGGCAGCGGCCCTCGAGGGGTTTGATCCGGTGACCAACGGTGAGGAGACAATGACCGTTCCCATGGCCAGCGTCATGCAGAAGATGGGTCTGACGGAGCAGGACATGGCTCCTGGTATAGAGAAACTGGCGGCCTTCATGACCTGCCACTCGGACTTCCTTCCGGATGCGTGGGTCGTCGAGCAGGTGGCCACGAGACCCGAGTACCGCAGGATCGGAGCGATAAGCAAGTTGCTCGAGGCGGTTCTTGACCGCGGCCGCCAACTGGGTTTCAAACGGGCCCAGGTCAGCTTCTACATCGGCAACACACCGGGCGAGCGAGCCTATCAGAAAGCCGGTTTCAAGTACCTCGACGAGAAGCGCCACCCTGACTTCGAAAGGGTCATCGGGTCCCCGGGGATGATCCGCTACGTGCGCGACCTATAGGTTGCGTGGGCGACGGGCAGACGTTTGCTTGACAGACTCCGTCGCAATGTTGGAGCGGCATTTCATTTCCTCCGGACGAGTGATGCTCTTTTACTTAAGGTCCCCAGCGTCAATGGCGGCCTAGGTTGACAAGCAGCCCGAGGTCATGTAGAATGTGCATCAAACAGAATATACTAATCTGTCTCTTATACACATCTCCG
>JAUCPZ010000071.1 GCA_030372995.1 Dehalococcoidia bacterium | reverse complement strand
CGGTTCTTCTTCCTGATAGTCACTGTGAAGTCGCCGGGCTCCCCACTCATCTTCTCCACATCGGCCCCAGTGATTATCTCGATGTTCAAGTGCCTGCCCACGCCAACGAGGCGCGGACCGATGGTGCACATGGCACAGTCATTCGTCGGGAAAGTCTTGTCCAGCCGGACCATCCCCCCGCCGATGGAGGTCTCGCGTTCGAGAAGGTAGACCTTGATCCCCGCCTCAGCGAGGTCCAACGCAGCCTGCATGCCGCCAATGCCAGCCCCCACTACCAGGGCCGCGCCCACCTTACCGTTACCGCCGTTATTCCCAGACATAGTCGAGTTCACCCCGGGGAAACCGCTGAATCTCTAGCCCATGGCCTCATGAACGAGCTCGGAGATGTCCATGACCTGCATGGTCTCCTCCTTACCCTTGGTGAGGAGGCTGTCATCCAGCATCAGGATGCAGTACGGACAACAGGTAGCCAGTATGTCTGCACCAACGTCCGCCGCCTGGTCGATCCTCAGCTCTGAGAATCTCTGGCCTTTCTTGGTCTCTGCCCACACCCGGCCACCACCCCCGCCGCAGCAGATGCTGTCTTCGCGGACGTTCGCCATTTCAACCAATTCGATTCCCGGAATGCTCTGCAACAGATAGCGAGGGTCGTCGTACACGCCGCTATGCCGCCCCAGGTAGCATGGATCGTGGTATGTGACCTTCTTCTTGATCTCCCTAGTGAACTTCAGCTTCCCTTCCTTGGCGAGTTGTGCCAAATACTGGGTGTAGTGCCAAACCTCGAACTGGGCGCCGAGTTCAGGGTACTCGTTCTTGAAGGTGTAGTAGCAGTGCGGGGAGCTGACTACTACCTTATTGACGTCGGCCTGCTTGAACGCCGCGATGTTGCTTGTCGCTAGGCTGGCAAAGAGCTCCTCGTTGCCGCACTTGCGGACGCTCTCGCCGCAGCATTTCTCGGCAGTGCCGAGGGTGCCGAATCTGATTCCAGCCTTCTGAAATATGCCCGAGAGACTGGCTGCCATCCGCCTCACTTTCGCGTCGTAGGCTGGGATGCAGCAGGAGAAGTAGAGCAGCTCCATATCAGGGGTGAATGCTGGCACGCCAAGCTTGTTGGACCAATCCGCCCGCTTGTCCGGGCTCTCTCCTGCCGGATTGCCCGCGCCGGCGATGCTCTTCAGGGCTAGCCTTATGGAATCTGGGTACCGCCCGGCACCATATCCCACCACCAAGCGGCGGACCGCTCTCATCACCCCGATGATGTCCACCTCCATGGGACAACGCACCACGCAGGTACGGCACGTGGCGCACATCCACCACTCCTCGTCCTCCAGGTCGGCGACGCCAAGCCGCGCCTTATGCAGCATCCGGCGCGGATCCAGATGTGCCACGCGGTTCCAAGGGCAGTTGCTGCTGCACTGTGCGCATTGGAAGCACTTCGTGCAAGTCTCTGCGCCGGAATCGCGTATCAGGTCCGCAGTTTCCAGGTCAACGGTCAGTTGTTGGTTAGTCATGGCTGATCCTCGGTGCTAAGAGTAACAGGTGCCTGCAGCCGAGTGAGGTAACGAGATCTCCTGGCGCCACACCAGGTGCGGCGCGTGGAACGACGAACTCACATGCGTATCCACCGGGTAGCTGCTGAGAGCAATGGTTGCCGACACACCCATTCTGTGGATGACCCACACAGCGAAAAAAGAGCCCCCGGTTTCCCAAGGGGGCTTCCTCAGGGTTTGCCGATCACTGCTCCATCCTATACAGCTGTGGTGGGTATGTCAAAGGGACCAGCACAGGTCTGATGCAGGCCGGAATCTTGGAGGGGGCATTTTTCACCGAATCTTTATAGAATGAAACGTGACTGCTGCTGGGCGATGCTGGCTGGGCGGGTGCCTGTGCTTGCCGTGACCGCCACGGAGGGTGGTGGACTAGACGGGCACCTCGACCACTATCGTGGTGCCCTTACCCGGCTCGGAATGAATGGTAAGACTACCGCCGACCAGGCGCGCCCGTTCGTGCATGCCCGTCAGGCCGAGCTTGCCGTCTCTGGTCAGATCCCCGACGGTCCCTGGAATACTGAATCCCTTGCCATTGTCCTTTATTGTGACCACGACCTTCTTATCTGTGAACTCCGCAGTCACCTCCGCCTCAGTTGCGCCCGAGTGTCTCCACACATTCCGCAATCCCTCCTGGGCAATGCGAAAGAGCGTCAACTCAACGTCCGGAGGCAGGCGCCGGCTGGTGCCCACCACCTTTACTCTCGTGCTGATGCCTGAGTATCTCGACATGTCATTCGCCAGCCACTCCAGGCCCGGCAGCAGCCCGAGACGGTCCAGTGTGGAAGGCCGCAGATCCTGGGTCAGTCGGCGAACCCCGTCCATTATGCTCGTAGTCTGCTGACGCAGGTTCTCCAGCAAGAGCCTCTTGTCCTCCGGGAGGCCCTTGCCGCTGGAGGCTGCGTCTTCCAGTTGCCTCGAGAGCACAACCAAAGCCTGAATTGTGTCATCATGGAGCTCCCGCGCGATGCGCTTCCTTTCCTCTTCCTGTGCCTTGGTCACCTGGCTCAAGTATAGATCCAGATTCTCCCTCAGCCGGATTTCTTCGGTCACATCTCTGGCGATATGGTGGAATCCCGTCACCTTCCCATTTTCCGTCACCAGACTGGTGGTCACCTTCAGTATCGCCTCGGTTCCGTCTCTTCTCCTCACGCGCTGTTCGTAGGGCTGGTCCAGCTTCTCGTTGGCCAGCAGTTTCTGGCCGACCTCTCTAGCCAGTCGAAGCCCGTCTTCTGACAGGAAGTCCTTGACATTCATGTTCATCAGTTCATCCACGCTGTATCCGGTAACTCTCTCAGAGGCTTGATTGGCCACGACGTAGTTTCCATCGAGGTCATGTACCCAGATGGCATCATGGGCGTTCTCGAATAGACCTCGATAGCTTCTCTCAGAGGCAGCCAACCTCTGTGTCGCTAGCCGCTCCTTTTCGTAGAGCCGGGCGTTCTCGATGGCTACCGCTACCTGATTGGCGATGGCCGTAAGCAGTTCCACGTCATCCTTGGGAAAGCGTCTCCGACTGCGAGACGCAACGGTAAGAGTACCGACCACCGAGCCCTTCGACTTCATCGGCACGACCAACAGAGACCCGATGCCTTCCTCCTTCAACGCCCGCCTCGCAGGATCAGAATCCTTGAAGGCATCCTCGACAAGTATCAATTCGCCGTTCTCGGTTACTTTGCCGTCAAATGCTTCGCTGAGCCTGACCCTCGAAACGGCCTCCACGAACTTCGCTGACACCCCGCGGTGCGCCGCCAATTTCAGTTCCGTGCCACCTTCTTCGACCAGCGATATCAAGGCAATCTCCGTCTGCATCACGTTGATGACGTTGTCAATGGCCTTGTTGAGCACTTCTCCAAGGTCCAGCGACTGCGAGAGGATGGCGGCGGTCTGGTTGAGCGCTGCCAGTCTCTTCTCATTCTCCTTTATGACCTGGAGTTGCAGCTGGAGTTGCTTCTCTGCCACTTCGAGCTGGGTCCGGCGCTCGCGTTCGCTCCTGAGCGACCGGAAGGACAGGGCTACCACATTGCCGAGGATGAAAACCGCCAGAGTCTCCAGCGTGGCATCAGCCGGGTGTTCGGAGAAGAAAACGGCCCGGGGGAGCATGCACATAAGGGCCACTACTGAGGCAACGAATATGCCGACGCGGCCAAAGAGGAAACCGGACCAGATTATCGGGGCTAGGTACAGAATCCTTTCGAATGAATGGCGGGTGATGCCGATCTCCGAGATGGCGTTGGAGAGAAACCCAGGATAGCCTATCTCTTCACGGTAGTGAAGAACGGTAAGTAGAACGAGCACAGCAGATATGAGCCAAAAAGAAGGCCTTCTCACCGCGTCCAGAAGACGTGCGACCGGCAGCGGCTTTCCCAATTGCGCACTCCTGCCTTCCATATGGGTCTTCTTGTTTAGGGTACGTCGTCCAGAGTCACCCAGCCCTCCTTGAGAGCGCGCACTACTGCCTCTGTACGCGAACCAACCTGCAACTTGTTGAAGATGTGCCCCAGGTGACCTTGCACTGTCCTGACACTGAGGTATAGCTCCTTCGCTATGTCAGCATTGCTCAAACCCTTCGTCGCCAGCCTTAGGATCTCCTTCTCCCGATCACTGAGTATGTCCGCGGGCTTGGCAGCCTGCGGCTTTCCTCCGGTGGAGACAAACCGGTTCAGCACCTTCTTGGCGATCGAGGGGTGCAGCACTGACTCACCGGCATGTACCGCCCGCACGGCATCCACCAGCTCCCGGCTGCGTACGCTCTTGAGCAGATATCCGGCTGCCCCCGCTTCGAGCAGGCTGAATATGAACTGATCGTCATCATAGGCGGACAGGATGAGGACAGTGACCGATGGACATTTCTCCTTGATCTGCTTAGTGGCCTCAATCCCGTCCAGCTTGGGCATGGCTATATCCACTATCGCTACATCAGGCTTCAACTCACAGGCCAGCTTGACCGTCTCTTCGCCATCTCCGGCCTCGCCCACCACCTGCATGTCGCCCTCTTGTTCCAGCATCCGCCGTGTTCCCTCTCTGACCAGGGCGTGGTCATCAGCTATCAACACTCGAATCGCGCCCATATCGCTCCCTCCAAAGGTGCATTCCAGCAGCAGTATATAGTATCACGGCCACTTTCCAAAAGGAGGGGTTAGAAGGCAGCATCGAGCGTCTGCGTCAGCATGCGGCCTCCCCATGGCCACAAACGGAGAGGGGCCCTTCTCGGGCCCCTCGGTGGGTCGTTCTGAGGTTGTGGCGGGGTTAGGCTGCCTTGGTCTCTGCGGCTGGTCTGGCCTTCGCGGCGGCTCTGGCCCTGCGTACCGCTGCCAGGATGCCGCCGAGGTTGAGGTACCAGACGAAGGCTACTGGCAGGAGGATGAGCGGGATCATCACTACCAGGGCGATTACGAATTCCCATTCCATTTCATTTTCTCCTTTCCTATCTTTTCTTTACCGTCTTGTCAGTTTTCGTCTACCTGTCTGCTCTTGGTTCTAGGCTGGGGTGGCTGCCCTTCTGGCTGTTCTGGCTTTGACGGCTCCGTAGACTCCTCCGATGGTGAGGTAAGCGACAAAGGCCACTGGGAGGAGGACTATGGGAGTCATCACTATTGCGGCGATTACTGTGGTTGTCATTTGATTTTCTCCTTCCTTGGCCGG
>JAUCPZ010000070.1 GCA_030372995.1 Dehalococcoidia bacterium | reverse complement strand
CACCTACCAAAGGCACACCTTCTCCCGAAGTTACGGTGTCAATTTGCCGAGTTCCTTCTCCTGAGTTCTCTCAAGCGCCTGAGAATTTTCATCCTGCCCACCTGTGTCGGTTTGCGGTACGGTCCCGACGGGCTGAAGCTTAGTGGCTTTTCCTGGAAGCAGGGTATCTGCAGCTTCGGGAGGCAGAGCCTCCCTGGTCCCGCGCCTCGGCGTTGGCCCCCGGATTTCCCTAAGGGTCCCGCCTACACGCTTCACCAGGACGTCCAACACCTGGTCTGCATAACCTTCTCCGTCCCCACATCGCACCCGCCGGCGGTTCCGGAATATTGACCGGATTCCCATCAGCTACGCATCTCTGCCTCGCCTTAGGGGCCGACTCACCCTGCGCCGATGAACGTTGCGCAGGAAACCTTGGGCTTTCGGCGACCGGGCCTTTCACCCGGTTTATCGCTACTCATGTCAGCATTCGCACTTCCCATACCTCCAGCATGCCTCTCGGCACACCTTCGCAGGCGTAGGGAACGCTCCTCTACCACCCGTGGATTGCTCCACGGATCCGCAGCTTCGGTTATCGGCTTGAGCCCCGTTACATCTTCCGCGCAGGACGACTCGATCAGTGAGCTATTACGCTTTCTTTAAAGGATGGCTGCTTCTAAGCCAACCTCCTGACTGTCTGTGCCTTCCCACCTCGTTTTCCACTTAGCCGATATTGGGGACCTTAGCTGGCGGTCTGGGTTGTTTCCCTCTTGTCCCCGGACGTTAGCACCCGGGGACTGTCTGCCACGCTTGTACTCTTCGGTATTCGGAGTTTGCCATGGTTTGGTAAGCCTATAGCGGCCCCCTAGCCATAACAGTGCTCTACCCCCGAAGGTAATACGTGACGCACTACCTCAATAGTTTTCGAGGAGAACCAGCTATCTCCGGTTTTGTTTAGCCTTTCACCCCTATCCACAGCTCATCCCCGACCTTTTCAACGGGCGTGGGTTCGGCCCTCCAGTGGGTGTTACCCCACCTTCAGCCTGGCCATGGATAGATCAACCGGTTTCGGGTCTACGCCCAGCTACTGAACGCCCTGTTCAGACTCGCTTTCGCTGCGCCTCCGGCACCTAGCCTTAAGCTCGCAACTGAACGTAAGTCGCTGACCCATTATACAAAAGGTACGCCGTCACCC
>JAUCPZ010000069.1 GCA_030372995.1 Dehalococcoidia bacterium | reverse complement strand
GGGTGACGGTACCTGGAGAAAAAGGACCGGCTAACTACGTGCCAGCAGCCGCGGTAATACGTAGGGTCCGAGCGTTGTCCGGAATTATTGGGCGTAAAGAGCTCGTAGGCGGTTTGTCGCGTCTGCTGTGAAATCTGGAGGCTCAACCTCCAGCCTGCAGTGGGTACGGGCAGACTTGAGTGGTGTAGGGGAGACTGGAATTCCTGGTGTAGCGGTGGAATGCGCAGATATCAGGAGGAACACCGATGGCGAAGGCAGGTCTCTGGGCACTTACTGACGCTGAGGAGCGAAAGCGTGGGGAGCGAACAGGATTAGATACCCTGGTAGTCCACGCCGTAAACGTTGGGCGCTAGATGTGGGGACCTTTCCACGGTTTCCGTGTCGTAGCTAACGCATTAAGCGCCCCGCCTGGGGAGTACGGCCGCAAGGCTAAAACTCAAAGGAATTGACGGGGGCCCGCACAAGCGGCGGAGCATGCGGATTAATTCGATGCAACGCGAAGAACCTTACCAAGGCTTGACATATACGAGAACGGGCCAGAAATGGTCAACTCTTTGGACACTCGTATACAGGTGGTGCATGGTTGTCGTCAGCTCGTGTCGTGAGATGTTGGGTTAAGTCCCGCAACGAGCGCAACCCTCGTCGCATGTTGCCAGCACGTTATGGTGGGGACTCATGTGAGACTGCCGGGGTCAACTCGGAGGAAGGTGGGGATGACGTCAAATCATCATGCCCCTTATGTCTTGGGCTTCACGCATGCTACAATGGCCGGTACAAAGGGCTGCGATGTCGTAAGGCGGAGCGAATCCCAGAAAGCCGGTCTCAGTTCGGATTGAGGTCTGCAACTCGACCTCATGAAGTCGGAGTCGCTAGTAATCGCAGATCAGCAACGCTGCGGTGAATACGTTCCCGGGCCTTGTACACACCGCCCGTCACGTCACGAAAGTCGGCAACACCCGAAGCCGGTGGCCTAACCCTTGTGGAGGGAGCCGTCGAAGGTGGGATCGGTGATTAGGACTAAGTCGTAACAAGGTAGCCGTACCGGAAGGTGCGGCTGGATCACCTCCTTTCTAAGGAGCATCTGGCACTCTTCGGGGTGTCCAGGCTGCCGGATCGAGCCGAACGTGCTCGCCGGCTGCTCATGGGTGGAACATTGACATAGCATCAGCTGAGTCGTCCTGGTTTCAGTACGCCGGCCCTTCGGGGTGGGTTGGAACGGATCGGGTCGAGGGGGTTGGTGCGTGCACGCTGTTGGGTCCTGAGAGAGCGGGCCTCGGGAGGTTTCCGGGTGACTGTTCATCTCGTGTCAGGGCCGGTCTGCATCTCATACCGCTGTGCCACCGTCAGGGTGGGCGGGTCTGGTGGGGTCG
>JAUCPZ010000068.1 GCA_030372995.1 Dehalococcoidia bacterium | reverse complement strand
TCTTTCCAGGCCTTCATGGCGTTGCGCTGCACGAGTTCGTAGGCCTGCTGACGGGTCAGGCCCTTGTCGATCAAGGCCAGGAGTACGCGCTGGGAGAAGATCAAGCCCCCGGTTATCTGGAGGTTTTCCTTCATGTGCTCCGGGTATACCTGCAGGCCATTCATCACATAAGTGAAGAGGCTGAGGGCGTAGTCCAGAGCCAGGCAGGAGTCAGGCAGGATGATGCGTTCGGTCGACGAGTGACTGATGTCGCGCTCGTGCCAGAGGGCGATGTTCTCCATGGAGGTCAGCGCATGCCCCCGCACCAAGCGGGCCAGACCGCAGACGCGCTCACATAGCTCAGGGTTGCGCTTGTGGGGCATGGCCGAGCTGCCCGTCTGGCCCGGTTCGAATGGCTCTTCCGCTTCCAGGATTTCCGTGCGCTGCAGCGCCCGTATCTCGGTGGCGAACTTCTCCAGGGAGCTGGCAATTATCGCCAGCGTGGTGACGAACTGGGCGTGGCGGTCCCGCTGAATGATCTGGCTGGAGACGGGAGCCGGTACCAGCCCCAGCTTGGCGCAGGCCTTCTCCTCGACCTCCGGACGCACCGTAGCATATGTGCCGACCGCACCGGATATCTTGCCCACGCCGACCGCCCTTCTGGCCTCGGCCAGCCGGTGCGCATTTCGCTCCATCTCTTTGATCCAGATGGCCAGCTTGAGGCCGAAGGTGATGGGCTCGGCATGGACGCCATGGGTGCGGCCCATCATGATCGTGTGCTTGTGCTCGACAGCCCGCTTCCGCAGGACGGAGAGTAGGTCCGCAATATCATGGCCCAGGATGTCAGAGGCCTCCAGCAATTGCAGGCTCAGGGCGGTATCCATCACGTCCGAGGAAGTGAGACCGAGGTGGATAAACCGGCTCTCTGGTCCGAGACTCTCGGACAGGGTGTTGACGAAGGCTGTCATGTCATGGTGTGTTACCTTCAGTATCTCCTCATAGCGCTTGCGGTTGAACTCTGCGTTCTTCAGTCGGGCCAGGTCTGCCCCGGATATGACGCCCAACTCAGCCCAGGCTTCGGAGACCGCCAGCTCCACCTTCAGCCACTTCTCGAACTTGCTCTCATCTGACCAAACCTTCTTCATTTCTGGTCTGGAATAGCGTTCGATCATCTCTCACCCCTTGACGACGGTTTGAATAGGTGTTTCTTGGCTAGTCTTTTAGGGAAGTCTATCTCGAGACCACCGTCTGTCAGATTGATCAATAACACCTCTCGATTGGCCCTGCGTGCTTCCTTCGTGCAGTCGGAAATCGTGTGACAGTCATCAGCCCTAATGTCCTTCTTTCTCCACCTGTCGGGGTGATACGGGCCGCTCAATAGGGCAGGTCTCTCGAACGCTTTCCTGTAGAAGGCATGAGGATTTCGGCTCATCACCGCAAACGCCTCAGACCGCTTTGGGTAGTCATGGTGGCTCCAATTGCCTACCTCGTGATCCGGAAGGGTATAGATGACGACCCAGAAATCAGGCAGTTGCGCATCTTGACCTCGTGCCACTTCCAGAGCTTCATAACAGTGACCGAAATCTGCGTCTATGATGCGTGAATCGGAAGAATTGGTGCTCTCATACTCTATCAGAAACCGGAGTTGGTCACTATCCCACAGCAACACGTCCGGTTTGAACTGATACATTAGGCCACTGGCATCGAAACCTGCCCCTACTTCGACTATGTAGCGCAAGTCAAAGCCCGTCTTTGCCAGAATGCCGCAAACGCGTGAGTGAAGCATGTAGTTTCGATTGCCGTCGCTGCTACAAAGCCATTCTGGCGGAATGGCCTCATCTTCGATGGCTTTCCCAAGGTTCGCGCATAAGGTGTTGAGGAACCGTTGAAGTTCCTCTGGTCTAGGCGGCGGTTTTTTCATGTCGAGACACTACCTGGTTGCACGGGCCGTCTGCGGGCTTCTTACCCCTGAGCCAGTTTCTTTCGATAGGTTGCGTAGGCCTCCCTGATCTCAGCGTGCTTCATTCCCAGCATCTGGCCTGCCAGCAGGGCGGCATTCTTGGCGCCGGCTGAGCCGATGGCCACTACCGCCACCGGCACACCGCCCGGCATCTGAACCATGGCCAGCAGGCTGTCCATGCCTTTGAGGTCACTTGTGGGCAGCGGAACGCCGATCACCGGCAACATGGTCCAACTGGCTATGACGCCGGGGAGGTGGGCGGCAGCCCCGGCCCCGGCGATGATGACCTCGATCCCGCGGTCCTGGGCCTTAAGGGCATATTCCCGCGTCCTCTCCGGAGTGCGGTGGGCAGACAGCACTCGCACCTCGTACGGAATTCCCAACTCCTGCAGCGTGTCCAATGCCGGCTGCATCAGCGGCTCATCGGACTTGCTGCCCATCACCACTGCCACCTGGGGTATCGCGCTCTTTGGATCCATCATTCTGTTTACCTCACTTCATCAGAAGGTGAGCAAGTCAAAGAGAACCTGGGCTGGCCCCAGTCTCCTCTTCAATGTGACATAGGTGTCTTCCCCACGCAGCAGCCGGCAGCAGGCATTCCAGAGGCTGTCTCTTATACACATCTCCGAGCCCACGAGACAGCGCTTATAGTCAGCACTCTATCTTTCAACGTTACATTGATGTCTTTTTCTTCAAGACCCGGCATTTCAGCTTTTACATAAAAACCCTTTTCATCTTCATGCACGTCGATCCTCGGATTCAGCGTGTTTCCATAGAAATCAACCGGGACCATTCTGAACAAGTCAT
>JAUCPZ010000067.1 GCA_030372995.1 Dehalococcoidia bacterium | reverse complement strand
TGTTATCCCCGGGGTAGCTTTTATCCGGTAAGCCACGGCCCTTCCACTCAGTACCGTGGGATCACTAAGCCCGTCTTTCGACTCTGCTCGACGCGTTGGTCTTGCAGTCAAGCTCCCTTATGCCTTTACACTCTACGGCTGGTTTCCATTCAGCCTGAGGGAACCTTTGGGCGCCTCCGTTACCTTTTGGGAGGCGACCGCCCCAGTCAAACTGCCCACCTGGCACGGTCCCCCACCCGGATCACGGTGTGGGGTTAGGGTCTAAACATCATCAGGGTGGTATTTCACCGGCGTCTCCACCGAGGCTGGCGCCCCAGTTTCACAGACTCCCACCTATGCTACACAGATAATGCCCAAACTCAATGCCAAGATGCAGTAAAGCTCCACGGGGTCTTTTTGTCCTGCTGCGGGTAGGCCGCATCTTCACAGCCATTTCAATTTCGCCGGGTCCCTCGTTGAGACAGTGTCCAAGTTGTTACGCCGTTCGTGCGGGTCGGAACTTACCCGACAAGGAATTTCGCTACCTTAGGACCGTTATAGTTGCGGCCGCCGTTCACCGGGGCTTCGGTTCAAAGCTTCGCTTGCGCTAACCTCTCCCCTTAACCTTCCGGCACTGGGCAGGCGTCAGCCCCTATACATCGCCTTTCGGCTCTGCAGAGACCTGTGGTTTTGGTAACCAGTCACTTGGACCATTTCACTGCGGCCCCTCAACGCTCATTATACATTCACGTCAAGAGGCACCCCTTCTCCCGAAGTTACGGGGCTAATTTGCCTAGTTCCTTAACGAGGGTTCTCCCGTTCGCCTTGGTATATTCTACCCGTCTACCAGTGTCGGTTTGCGGTACGGGCACTCGGAATCGAAGTTTAGAAGCTTTTCTCGGCAGCAAGGCTCAACTCACTTATGCCTTAGAGGCTCGTCACGGTGCCTCAGCTCAGTCTGCGGATTTGCCAACAGACCTCAACGCCTGACGCACAATGCACCTGCACCACCAATCGCAGGCTGGCCTACCTCGCTGCGTCCCTCCATCACTCATCCGTAGTGGTTCCGGAATGTTGACCGGATATCCATCGCTTACGCCTTTCGGCCTCGGCTAAGGACCCGACTAACCCGACGCGGAATGACCTGGCGTCGGAAACCTTAGACATACGGCGAACACGGTTCTCACGTGTTTTACGCTACTCATGCCTGCATTCTCAC
>JAUCPZ010000066.1 GCA_030372995.1 Dehalococcoidia bacterium | reverse complement strand
AGTCTCTCAATCTGACGCCGGGGTACTATTGCGTGAAGTGCGCTTCAGGGCGAATTGTGAGAGGGAGGGTACTGGTGCACACCGTGTGCCAGTATGCCGGGGTGGAAGAGGAGTTCACCAGAAGCGGTAAGATGGTCTGCCCGAAGTGCTACCAGGAGCTGCGATCCACGGGCCAGGATTTCACCAGCCTGGGGGTGCTGCGCAAGTGCCGCGACTGCGGTGAGGTATTCGGCCATCCGGCCATCAAGTGGCGCTGCCTCAAGTGCGGCGCGGTGGTGCCGGAGGAGAAGGCGATGGAGGTCGATGCCTACACCTACGCCCTGACCAAGAAAGAGGACATGCGGTTGACGCTCACCTTCGAGATGAACCACAAGCCGCGCCTGATCAAGTTCCTGCAGGAGCGGGGTTTCGAGGTTCACGAGAACGCCAGGGCGAAGGGCCGGTCGGGTGCGGAGCATGTCTTCGACATGCTGGCCATCAGGGACGACGGCGTGGTGCAGCACCGGATAGCGGTGGGGATAGAAAGCTCTGCCCAGGAACTGGGCATCGACCGGGTGTTCAGCTTCGATGACAAAGCCTACGACTGCGGGATTCACGACAAGATCATGGTGGTCCTGCCCACGATGAAGAAAGAGGCGGAGGCCCTGGCCGACCAGCAGAAGATCAAGGTCATTCAGAGCTGGGACCTGGATGCGGTCCTCGGCCTGAGCCTGCCTCAGGTGGAGTCTGCGGGCGTGGCGGAATCCTTCAAATTCACATCGAAGACGGCGCTGGTGGAGTATCTGAAGAAGCGGGGCTATGAGGCCGAACAGTATGCCGTCATGAGGGGCAAGTCGGGAGCGGATCACACATTCGACATGCTGGCGACACGGGATGACGGGCTGACGGTGCACCGGATTGCCATCGGGATCGAGGTCAGCGACACGGCGGTGAAGCTGGACCGGGTGTTCGAGTTCGACGACAAGGCCTACGACTGCAGCATTCAGGACAAGGTGCTGATCGTGGTGCCGGCTCTCAGTGCCGAAGGAAAGCGGTTTGCGGAGAGACAGAAGATCCGCGTGTTCGAGGCGAAGTCCATTGAGCCCTAGCCGGGGCTCTTGAGACATTTATGTGAGACAAGAGAGAGGATTTCACGAAGGAACCGCGGGGACGGATGCTTGACTGGTGGGAGCGGTTGAAGTGTAAGATATCACCACGGCGGCTTCCCGTGGGTTCCGGGGCTGTCCTGTGAGGATGGGGCAGGATCAGGGGGTGGTGGGGAGAACCTTAAACAGACGAATACGCAGGCGAAAAGGGCAAACCCGCCGGGAGGCGGGGGCGCAAAGCCGCAAGTCCGGAACGGACGGTTGGGTTGCCGCCTTGAAAGAGACAGAGGATTGAGGCTCTTCGGCGGTGAACCCGTTGAAGAGCTTTTCGTTTGAGAGGGCCTGGCCCGCCTCAGGCGGATGGCCCCGGAAAGGAGGCAATGATAGATAGGGATATGCGAACTACAGAAGCAGAGACAAATCATAAAAGAAAGGAGGTGAAAGAGAGATGAAGAGTTTGAGGAAGGCTTGCAGAGGCCAGAAGGGTTTCACCCTGATCGAACTGTTGGTGGTTATCATCATCCTCGGCGTCCTGGCAGCGGTGGTGACCCTGGCGGTGACCAGGTTCATCGGCAAGGGCGTACTGGAATCGGCCAATGCCGAGCTGAGGACAGTCCAGACGGCTGTAGAGGCTGCCCTTGGAGAGGCGAACGCATCGCAGTTTGATGATCCGGGTGGCGACGGCACCTACGCCTGGGACGGCAGTCTAGAGAGCAGCCCCATTTGCACCGTGGGTGACAACCTGACCGTCACCGCCTATGAGATGATGCGGACGCACAAGCTGAAGGCCGTCTACACCATCGAGCGGGATGGAGACGTTATCAATGGTAATCCCAACGATTCTCATCCGGACACTACCCCTTGGGGTGGCACGAAGATTCAGTGGAACTCGGATACCGACGAGTGGGAAAGGGCAGGGGCCTAGTCTAGCACAGACCCATTCGGTGGACGTGAAGAAGGTCTGTCTCTTATACACATCTCCGAGCCCACGAGACAGCGCTGTGT
>JAUCPZ010000065.1 GCA_030372995.1 Dehalococcoidia bacterium | reverse complement strand
CCATCAGCAGCTTCGCCCAGACGATCGAGTTCTAGGATACGCACCACCGTTGTTCCATCCGCCTGCCCGCGGACTGCACACATCCCGACCTCAATGCAAAGCGCGCAAGATCACAAGATCAGTAGTTACGACCACGCGTGGCCGATCACAGAACCCACACTTGCACCAGGGAAACAACGCTGCTCGACCTGTGCGAGGCCTTGCCGCCGACCTCGACCAAATACGTGTTGTGTATGATATAATTCGCTCGCTGCAGGGAATGTCCCTGACCCCTCAGCAAGCTGATACAAGCCTGGAGGAAGGGCCTTGCCGCAAGACAGGATCCTGATCGTTGACGATGACCCCAGCGTCCTCGCCGCGGCGGCGGGTGCTCTTCGTGATCTTGGCTACATCGTCGCTGTTGCCGATTCCGCGCAGGATGCCATGGCAATTGTCAGCAGGGAGAGCTTCGACCTGGTCATGGTGGGCGATACCGTCCCGGACCTCGACGCTGCAGCGCTGGTCCAGCAGGCCCGCTGCCTCAACCCCAATGCCAGCGCCGTCACCATGACCAACCGCGCCAGCGCTGCCACCGGCCTCAGGCCTGCATCCGCCGCGTCGCGCCTCGTGCTGGCGAAGCCATTTGACACTGATGATCTCAAGGCAACAGTGTCTCAAGCACTGGAGAAACGTGACGTCACCACGGAGGGCCTGCGCCTGAGAACACTGATGCCTCTCTTCGAAGTCAGCAGTGCCCTGATGTCGGAGGTCAAACTTGACCGGCTCTTTGATCTCATTGTTGACATTGTCAAACGGGAGACCAATGCCGATAGAGTTTCACTCATGGTGCTGGACGAGTCCACCCAGCAATTGTCGATCGAGGCGGCAGTCGGTCTGCCTGGCGACATAGTCAGTTCAACCAGAGCCGTTGTAGGTCAGGGCATCGCCGGATCAGTGGCTCAGTCGGGCGAAGCCCTACTGCTCAACGGTGCAGTGGACCATGCATGGGCGGAACAGGGGGAGCCAATCACCTCCGCCATATGCGTTCCGCTTAAGGTCAAAGGCAGAGTCATCGGCGTCCTGAACAGCAGCAACATTGTCCGGGAGGGATCTTTCAGCAGGAGCGACCTGGACATGATGACCATTCTGGCAGGGCAGGCTGCCATCGCCATCGAGAATGCCCGTCTTTTCGAGGAGCTGGCGGCCAAACAGGCCGCCCTAGAACAGTTGCTTGGCGAGTTGCTGCGGGCTCAAGAGGAAGAGAGGCAGAGGATATCGACGGAAATCCACGATAGCGTAGCTCAGTTAATGGTCAGCGCCTCCTATCACACACAGTCCTCGAGCGCTCTTCTGGCGCAGTCGAAATTCGACCGCGCCCGCGAGGAGGCCGAGTTCGCCACCAAGATAATCGGGAAGTGCGTCAAGGAACTGCGGGGAATCGTCACCGAGCTGTACCCCCCGGCGTTGAGCGAACTCGGGCTGCTTGGAGCCTTGCAGGAGAACGTGGAGTACTTCCGCAGAGAGACCGGCGTCGCCTGCCGGATTGTCAGCACAACCCTGCCAGAGCAACTGTCTCCTGTGCAGGAGATGGTGATCTACCGGGTGGTGCAGGAAGCCCTCAATAACGTACTGAAGCACGCCCAGGCCACCGAAGCCCAGATCAGCCTGGATACGAATGACGGCGAAATCACGGTCGAGATATCGGACAACGGGAAGGGCTTCGATGCCGCCGGCGCGGGAAGGACGAAGCCCCAGTACGGCCGGGTAGGCCTTCTGAACATGAGGAGCCGCGCACAGATGCTCGGTGGCAACCTGAACATCGAGGCCCGGCCCGGGGGCGGCACCAAGGTGATCTTGACAATACCCAGGGCAAGCCCTGACAATCTGTCACGGAACAGCCAACCATCTGTCAAAGGAGGCTCAGGTTGAAGTCCATAAGGGTTCTTCTGGTAGATGACCATCAGGTGGTCCGCGAGGGCCTCAAGCGTATGCTGGACTTGGACAAAGACATCGAAGTAGTGGGAGAAGCAGTGTCGGGGGAAGAGGCGTTGACGAAAGCCGAGCAGTTGTCTCCGGATGTGATCCTGATGGACGTCAAGATGCCGGGGATGGGAGGCATCGAGGCTATCCGCGAATTGAAGGCCAGGCAGTCTCCGGCAGCCGTGATAGTCATGACGGTCTATGAAGACAAGTATCTGGCACAGGCAGCGGAGGCGGGGGCGGTCGGGTATCTCCTGAAGGACGTCAGCCGGGAGGAGTTGACGAAAGCCATCAAGGCCGCCCATCAGGGGCAGTCGCCATTTGCGCCAGCGGTCACCCGCACTCTGTTCACGCAGTACGCCGCCCTGACGAAGGCCAGCCACGACAGCGTTCTCACCCGGCGCCAGATCGAGATACTTCGCTTGATCGCCTCGGGCGCCACCAACAAGGAGATCGCCTCGCGCCTCTTCATTAGCTCGGCCACTGTCAAGCGGGAGACTAACGCCATCTTCGCCGCATTGAACGTCAACGACCGCGCTGAGGCTGTGTCAGCCGGGTATAAGATGGGACTCCTCTGACAACCGGACACCAGCCACGCAACACCAGCGGAGACACCTGAGCCAAGAGAGTGCCATGATCATGCTGTCCTCCGCCCTTGAGTGGCGCCCTGCAAGCCCCACCTCAACCCTCATCTCACGGGTCTCCGTGAGCGTCCGCTTTCGCTAGCAGCGGGCACGGGCGCGCTTGGTCCCGCTCGACCAAATCAGTCCGCCAAAGCATGCCACGCCCACCTCCCCGTCGGTCACTCCGTGCTCCCCGCTTGAGCTACTTAGGTCACTAATGCTATCCATTTGGGACTTCTCTTGAATCAGCTACGGTGGAAGAATCTAATTCATATAACACGCAACAGCAGAGAACACAGGGAAGGGTCCATGACGCTCGAAGCACCCGGCATTGACGTACCTGCAGGTGAAGAAGTGGATGCCATTCGTGCCATGGTGATCGACAGCCGCGAGGCGATGCGCGAAGGGCTGCGCATGATGCTCAGCGGGGACGAGCGCATTACGGTCATAGGAGCCGTGGGCGACGGGCAGGAGGCCGTCCAACGTCTCAAGGAACTCTCGCCAGACATCGTGGTGATGGATATTTCGCTGCCAGGCACCCAGGGTCTGGAAACCTTGAAGAAGCTCAAGGAGGCACGCGCCAACATAGGCATTATCGTTCTCAGTGACGACCGGAAGTTCCTGGTCCCGGCGATAAAAGCCGGGGCGGTCGGGTTCCTCTCCAGAAACATCAGCCGATCGGAACTGGCGGCGGCAATCCAGCTCATATACCTGTGGCGGCTCGTGCTATTCGACGATGAGGTCTCTCATTTTGCTCTGGTCAAGATCTAGGTACGCAGAGCGCCTGCACCCACTCTGCCCTCGTGGCAGGGTGTCTTCATGCGACCACGGCGGCGATCTGCCGACTCAAGCGCCGGCCGGTGACTCTTGCCCGCGGAGGCAAACGTGAGCGGCACGGATGTCTTGCTGTTCGTTGTGGCGACGGCGCTCGTCGCCGCGATAGCCACGCTGTTCGCCTTCCAGATCACAGCGACCAGACTGGAGCGCAGGATGAGAGGGCGGTCACGCGTTCTCGAGGAACCGGTGCCCGGACGTCGCTGCCTTTCGACAATCGGGCTCAGTAACGAGTGCGAGCGCAATACCACTCCATCTGACAGATCCCACAGTCGGCAGCCAGCCAATTCCGGAGACCCTCACGCGAACGATTTGGAGGACATGGAACTCGCCACATCCCTGCCTCTCACGGGCGGGGAGGACAGGCTCAATTCCCTCCAGACGATCCGCTCCCGATCGGCATCACTCAAAAACGATCTTGAGCCATCGCAGTCAGCAGAGCCCGAGCCGCTGACCACAGCGGCCAGCCCACCTCCCAAACGTGTGCAGAAACGGCCAGCCTCTGAAGTGGAACAAGAGCAAGGTACACCTGCGCCGCGCGCCAAGAGCAGGCCAGAGAGACCACCTACAGGGGACACGGCTTTGCCGTCGATCGGGCCAAACGCGGAACCGGGAGCACCCACAGTGGCTCCGAAGACTTCTGGGTCCAAACGCGCCAGAAGGGCCGGCCCTCAAGCCGAAAGACCCGAGACCACGCGTCGCCCCAATCAGGCCTCGGCTGACACGTTGGCCGATGTCCCCAGCCTGGATCTGCTGGCCAACCTTCAGCCCGGCGATATTGCTTCGCTTGGGCAGGACGCCAACATGCCCGAAATGCTGCTTGGTCTGGACGAGCCCGATCCCGGCACCCAGTCTCTAGGGAACGACCTGAGCAATATCGACGGCGGTGGCCTTCCTACCACCCCCAAGACCTCACCCAAGTCAAGACGCTGACCCGTCCGCACCCCCTGCACCACCCCCTACTTCACGTACTCAAAGACGCGCACTTGGGGCAGGCGCTTTCCGGACGCTGACTTCGTGACTGAGGAATCGAAGCGCAAGACGAATCCCTCCAGCTCCTCCAAAGGTACCGGGCTGACGAAGGGATTGTAGCTGACTATCTGGTGGTTCCCAGATTCCTGGCTCGCAATCCACGCTTCTGCTGCCTCATACGTGTCAAAGGTCTCGGTGCGCGTGACCCACTTGTACGACTGACCTTCCAACCGGCGCCACTCCCATGAGATCACCATGCATTCATCGGCCTGTGGTGTCACCGCCTGTCCACCGAAGGTGTATAGCCTGACAGGCATTGACCGGTAGTATTCCGGCAGGAAGAAGGTCATCAACTGGCGCTCCCCTCCAGATGTCTCAACTACAAACTGATCATAGAACTCGTCGGTCGAGTGCCCCGTAGCGCTGATCGCCCCGTGCATCTTGCCGATGACGAACTCATAGTCCAGGATGACGTATCTCGCGCCGTGCTCATCCAAGATCCTCTGGCCCTCGCTCTCATTCTGCGCCACGAAGAACTCAGCTACCGACCGGATGACCCCGCCCGGGTTCTGGCTGGGAGGTCGGTGGCCGACCCGCACGACCCAATATCCGTAGTCCCACCATGCAGTCACCCCGTACGCATCCGGATAGGCAGCGTAGTCGAAGGACTGATAGCGAGAATAGTAGAAGTCCGCACTTCCGAAAGGTTCAGCGCTGTTCTCCCGCAGCCATGTCAACGCCTCCATCCAGGCGTCCGGCGGCGCATAGCGCGGCTCATCAGGCTTGAGGTTCGCCGTCTCAATGGACAAGTCGATGACCGATACCGGCCGGGCTTTCCCGGTGCCTTTCAGATCCAGGCTGGCGTAGGGCACGATGGTGAAAAGCGCCAAGATTCCTATGACCGTCAGGGTCACGAAGGCGTGACCGGGTCTCAGCTGGTAGGGCTCCTGCCTTGGCTCCTTCTTCTTCTTTGATTTCTGCAGTTTCCTGCGTTCCGGCGCGGACACGCTCCGCGCCTGTGCCAGAGCATTGATGCCGACGAGCCGCAGCATCTCCCAGCAGACGTACCCCGTCAGCAGGGCCGCATTCACGACCAGGTAGTAGTTGAAGCGCCTTTGCCCCAAGGTCGCCAGCAGGATGACAAACGTCCACACAATGAAAAGCACCTTTTCCGCCTCCCAGCGTCTCGCCACCGCGTAGGCAACTGCGCAGAAGCCGACCCCGCCGAAGATCACTGTGAACCCGTATGACTGCCAGAGCGGACCAAGCGAAAACTCCCTGTTGGCGCCCGACAACAGCATCGGTATCATCTCTGAAACCGTCGTCTCCTTCTGCCATCTGAATATCTCGAAGTGACCCAACAAGGAATTCGCCAAAGACCGATCGGCGGCAAAGAGGATACCAAAGGCAGCCAATCCCAGACCGACCACCAATGCCGGATAGAAGACCGGCTTCAGCCTGGCTTTCGCCATCAGCCGCGAGATGGCCAGTAATCCCACCGGCAGGAACACCGCCATGCACAAGACGGCAACGGTGTCTCTGTGCTGCGAAAACACCAGAAAGACAATCAGGGCCGCCAGGAATGCGGACACACTGACCAGGCAAAGGTAGTCGGTGGGGGTCTTCTTCACATGCTCAATGCAGAACTGTATGACCAGGAAACCGGATATGATGAAGACAAAGAGAAGCGCCCCCATCCAACTCGCCAGATACACGCCCAGGAAGATTCCGGCGCAAAGGCCATAGATGGCTGGCTTGGTGAGGCCGCTGCTCGTCGGATGCCGGAGCTGAGCCAGGCTGATCTGTTCCTTCTTGGCGGTCTTCAAAGCCAGCACAAGGAACATCACCGCCGTAGTGCTAAAAAGGGTTTCGGCCACGTGGTGATCTGTGAAGCCCAAAATGGAGCGCCCCAGAAACTCCCCGGGAAGTATGGCTACCAGTCCTGCCGCGAACACACCGGCCCAGCGGCTGAAGAGCGTCTTCCCGATGAAGTACACGGGAATCACGGTCAGCGCAGCCATGACGGGAGGGAAATACGGGGCGATCGTATCCACGGTGTGCTGCGTGGGCGATCCGAGCCCGATGAGCCAGATCACGCCGGCCACGAGGTAGTCGAAGAACGGGAAATTGACGCTGGTCAGGCTTCCGCCCGGGTACTTCATGTACGGGTCGAAGTAGTTGAGATGCGGGAAGTTGTGGGCCAGGTTGTCCACGATCCGTATGTGCCAGTAGGCATCAACCCCCGTGAATTTCACCCACTCTCCGCCAAACACCACATCATGCGAGAAGGCGATCCTCAAGTACAGCGCCGCGGTAAAGAAGATCGCGATCGTTATCCCGACCACGGTCCGCTGAAGCGGCGTACTTTCCTCCATTCCCTTTAGGAAAGCCAGCAGCAGACCCTTGCAGAACCGATTCAGCTTGTTCAGTGTTTCCATTCGACCACCTTATCAGTCTTGATCGGCACACCGAAGACCGTGGAGCCGTTCTCTTCCTACGATGGCCGCCGGGGCGCGGAGCCATGCCTTTTGCCGACGCTGCGGAGACTATAGCAGACCGCCACCGTGGCGGCAAGGCAGGTGTGGTGAAACCATCTGGCGCGACCAACCGTAAGAGTGCCTCAGCACTCTGCCATTGCCACTGAACAAGTGTGCTCTTTGACGGTCTCCACTCCACTGGCTAAAATGGGTACCATCGGGCGGGAGTAACTCAGGCTGGTAGAGTACCTGCCTTCCAAGCAGGCCGTCGCGGGTTCGAATCCCGTCTCCCGCTCCAACACTTCGCAGAACGCCATCTCCTCAAGCACCTCGTGTCAGTCCCCTTTATTGACGATGCGAGCCGAAGCTGGGTATACTTGTGGCCAATCGCACGCTTGCTCCACTCTCGGTAGTTGGCAGGACAAAGTCGGCAGAAGAAGGTCAAGATGCGGAGGGACGACGCATGATGAGGAGATTCTTGGTCGCCTTCACCATGTTCCTGCTCGGTTGTGGCATACTGGCGCTTCTAGTGGGCCTGCTTTGGGATCGCTACAGTTGGCAGACCGGGGTCATAGCCATGGCCGCATTCTGGGTTGTCGCCATATCTCTGGCAGCCTTCCTGGCCGCCGGGAGCGCAGACCGATAGAGCCTGCCAACTCCTGACCGCGCTATATTGCAGACTGTGACCTCGTGCCCACTGATCCTTCTTGCCTGGCCTGGACCTCTGTTCTATTGATGCCTTCTGCTGCGGTCACCGCAGGAGAACCGGCTTCCACTAAGCTGCAGCACAGGGACTCAGCAGCTTCAGCATGGCATCATGCACCTTGCCGTTGGAGAACAGAAGGTCATTCCTTCCGGCTGTCCATTCGCCGCCGCGGAGATCAGTGACCCGGCCCCCCGCCTCGCGCACGAGCAACACCCCCGGTGCCACATCCCAGGGTTCGATCGCCATCGTGAAGTACGCCTCCCCCTTCCCCACCGCCACCCAGGCGGTCTCCAGCCCGGCCGATCCCAGCTTGCGTATGTCGACTACTTCGGGATAGACAGCCCCCAGCGCCGCCCCAGTCCTCTGCCTGTCCCTCTCCCCACCTTCACAGTAGAACACGTAGCTCTGGTGAAGATCCGCCGTGGCCGATACATGCATGCGCCTGCCGTTCAGGTAGGCGCCGCCTCCCTTCTCAGCCGTGTAGAACTCGTCGATCGCCGGCGCATACACAGCTCCCAGAACCAGTTCCCCCTCACGCATCAGGGCGATGCACACGGAGAAGAATGGGTTCCAGTTGGCGAAATCTCCTGTCCCATCCAACGAATCGACGATCCATAGCCACCCAGGATCACCGCGGAGAAGGCCGCTCTCTTCGGTCAGGATACTGTGTCCGGGAAACACGCGGCGTATGCCCGCGATGATCAATTCGTCACACATCTTGTCGTACCTCGTGGCGGCTTCCTTGGCCGAGGTCCGCAAGGATAGCAGTCCCGGTTCCTCCCGGAAATGGTCCATAAGAAACGACCCGGCCGTTCTGGCCAAGTCCTCGATAAGGGCCCTCTCATTCCCATAATCGCGTGGCATTATCCCCTCCGGTAAGTCTGGCGATGCTGAACCCGCCTGCTGGCAGACCACTCCATGATACCACTTGGAGGACGTTGCACCCGCTGTTGGCTACTCAGAAACGCTGATCTCCACGGGCCAACCGTGAAATCCAGGCAGTCGTTCAGCCCATCGTGGCCTTTGTGACTAGCGTCACTTGACACAGTTCTCGCCTGATGATACAGTGATTTCCTTAGCAGTCGCGGCTCGCGACTGCTAATTTGGAGAAGACATGATCGAGCTGCCAGAGAGGACGGGAACGATCCTGAAGATCATAGTAGGGGAGTACATCTCCTCCGGCGTTGCCGTGTCCTCGGACGCCATCTACCGCAGGTATGCGCTTAACGCCAGTCCGGCAACGATTCGGCATGAGATGGCCTATTTGGCGCAACAGGGTTTCATCACCAGACCCCACACGTCGGCCGGCGGCATCCCGTCGGACAAGGGATACCGGTACTACGTCGAGGGTCTCATGGATGAGGCCCAGATCAGCACAGAGGAGAGAACGGCCATAAGGCGTCGCTTCAAGCAGGCCCGCCACGATCCGGACGAATGGGCCCGCCTGGCAGTGTCAATCCTGACGCAGAAGCTGCAAAACATCGCGCTTGCGACACCGCTGCGGGCACCGGTGTGCCACTTGCGGCATCTGGATATCATATCCCTCGACAGCCCGACGATACTGGTTGTCCTCGTGCTCAGGGAAGGGAAGACCAAACAGCGGTTTCTTACGCTTGACCGGAAAGTCCCTCAAGATGCCCTGAGTGCGGCCGCGGCCAGGCTGAGTGAGGCTTACCGGGATCGGACTGTCTCAGAGATCCGGTCTCTCTCAATTCCGCTGTCACCGATCGAGGATATCGTCACGCAAACCGTTCTGCGCATGATGCAGGTGGAAGATGCCCACCAGCATGACCAGTTCTACGTGGACGGCTGGCGCTATCTAGTGGCGCAGGCGAACATGATCAGAGCCAATCACATGCTTAGCTTAGTGGAGGCACTGGAAAAGAAGAGTATGCTGAGCGCCCTCCTCGCCAATCTCCGGAGCGAAAGAGGGATCAGCGTTACTATCGGCAGTGAGAACGAGGAGGAAGCCCTGCGCGAGTGCACGGTGGTGTTGTCCCACTATGGAGTGGGGGAACGGCGGGGCGCCATTGGTGTGATAGGCCCCACCCGCATGCCCTACGGCAGGGTCATCCCCATCGTGGATTATGTGTCCTCGCTGATGAGCGAGCTCGCCAGCGAGACCTATTCGTAGAGCGAAGAGGGAATAATGGAAGAGAACAGACGGGAAGCGGTACCCGAATTGACTGCGGCTGACGCGCAGCGATACCTGGACAACTGGCGCCGCGCCGAGGCTGACTTCGAGAACTACAAGAAGCGCGTCGAACAGGAGCGGGCCGAGTCGGCGAAGTTTGGCAGCTTGACATTGATCCTGAACATATTGCCGGTGCTGGACGATCTGGACCGCGCCTTCAAGTCCATCCCGGAGAAGCTGGCCCACCTGACCTGGACGGACGGGTTGCGCCTGATACACCGGAAACTCCAGGCAGCCCTGGAGGCCCAGGGGGTCACTGAGATCAAGGCTCTGGGGGAGGTCTTCGACCCCTCCGTGCACGAAGCAGTGGGACAGACTGCAGGCGAGGAAGGCAGAGTAATCGAGGAAGCGCAGAAGGGCTACAAGTTGCATGGCCGGGTGATACGGCCAGCATTCGTCATAGTAGGCAAGGGCGAGAAGACGGAGAAAGACCAACCGGAGTCGGGCACCGATTCCGATGAAACAGGAGGATAGAAATGGCAAGAGCAGTAGGAATCGACCTGGGTACAACCTTCAGTTTGATAGCTACGATGCAAGGCGGCGACCCCGTGATCATCCCCACTTCAGAAGGGGAGCGCCTTCTTCCATCTGTTGTGGCGGTAAGCAAGACCGGTGAGCGCCTGGTAGGGTGGCTCGCCAAGCGCCAAGCGGTCACGAATCCCGAAAACACTATCTTCAGCATCAAGCGGCTGATGGGCCGGAAATTCAGGGATCCCTCCGTTCAGTTCGACATGAAGAGGCTGCCCTACAAGATCACGGAAGCCCCTAACGGGGATTGCAGGGTGATCATGGGCGGCAAGGAGTACAGTCCTCCCGAGATTTCCGCCATGATCCTGCAGAAGCTCAAGGCAGACGCAGAAGCCTATCTCGGAGAGAAGGTGACTGACGCCGTGATCACGGTGCCGGCCTACTTCAATGACAGCCAGCGCCAGGCAACGAAAGATGCCGGGACTATCGCCGGGCTAAACGTGATCCGCATCATAAACGAGCCCACGGCCTCGTCCCTGGCCTACGGGCTGGACAAGAAGAAGGAGGCCATAGTCGCCGTCTACGACCTGGGTGGCGGCACTTTCGATATCTCCATACTCGAAATGGGTGAGGGGACGTTCCAAGTCAAGTCGACAAGCGGCGACACGCACCTCGGTGGTGACGACTTCGACCAGAGGATTCTGGACTGGCTTTGCGACGAGTTCAAGAAGCAGTACGGCATTGATCTGAGACAAGACAGAATGGCCCTGCAGCGGGTGAGAGACGCGGCGGAGAAGGCCAAGAGGGAACTCTCGACGATGCAGCAGACAGAGGTCAACCTGCCGTACATAACCGCGGACGCCTCCGGGCCGAAGCACATGAATATCCTGCTTACCAGGTCGAAGATGGAGCAGTTGGTCGGCGACTTGGTTGACAAGAGCATCGGCCCATGCCGCCAGGCACTGCAGGATGCTGGCCTCACGCCGGCTCAGATCAACGAGGTGTTGCTGGTGGGCGGGCAGACGCGGACGCCGCTGGTACAGGCCAAAGTGGCGCAGTTCTTCGCCCAGGAACCCAAGAAGAGCGTGAACCCGGACGAAGCTGTTGCTCTCGGCGCAGCGATACAGGCCGGTGTTCTCAAAGGTGAAGTGAGAGAGGTATTGCTCCTTGATGTCACGCCTCTGACGCTGGGAATCGAGACACTGGGCGGCGTGGCCACCCCACTGATCCCCAGGAACACGACCATACCGACGAGCAAGAGCCAGATATTCTCGACTGCGGCGGATAACCAGCCAAGCGTGGAGGTCCATGTCATTCAGGGTGAGAGGCCTATGGCCAGCGACAATAAGACGCTGGGGAGATTCATCCTCGACGGCATCCTCCCAGCGCCGCGCGGTGTGCCACAGATCGAGGTGACCTTCGATATTGATGCTAACGGGATACTCAGCGTGAGCGCCAAGGACAAGGGTACCGGCAGGGAACAGAAGATTACTATCACCGCCTCCAGCGGCCTGACCAAGGAAGAGATAGAGCGGATGAAGAGGGACGCAGAGGCGCACGCGGCCGAAGACACGCGGAAGAAGGAGGAGATCGAGGCGCGCAACACGGCCGACAACCTCGTGTACCAGGCCGAGAAGGTGCTGCGCGAGCACGGCGACAAGGTGCCGGCCAATCTCAAGCAGGAGATAGAGGGGAAGATTGCCGCCGTTCGCTCAGCCATGCAGGGACAGGATGCATCCTATATCCGCCGCACCACCCAGGAGCTCACCGAGGCAATGCAGAAGATCGGAGCGGCGGTTTATCAGCAGCCAGGCGCGCCGCCCGGCGGCCAGGCTCCTCCAGGGGCCGGCGGGGCGGGACCGGGCAAGCCAGACGACGGGACAGTAGAGGGCGAGTTCCGGGAAGTCTAGCGAAGTCGAATCCAGCGGCGCCTTGCGCTATACTATGTAAGGCGCCGCTTTGCGTTTCTCCCACCGGGGCGTAGCGCAGCCTGGTAGCGCACCTGAATGGGGTTCAGGTGGTCGTCGGTTCAAATCCGACCGCCCCGATTCTCAAACCTCTAAGGCAGCCGCGGACCATGCTGGACGGCGGCCGCCCTGCGCCGCGATCGGCAGTCTCTTCACCCGCTCCTCATCAATCCCGGATCTAGCCCCGGCCTTGCAGAATGTGAACCATTTTGTCCCCTACAGATACTCTATTGTGATGCGTCCTCCCCTCTCAGAGAGGCGCTTGAGAGAACCACATGCTATAACCGTCTCGATGAGCCGACGGAACCGGACGGCTATGCTGTTTCGTCCTGTGGCTTGGGAGGTAAGACCATGGCGGCGACACTCACACCAAAGGCATGCCTGGACCTGAAGCGGAAGATAGCCGAGCTGGAGCGGGTCCGCACCCAGATGAAACTCGATCTGCGGAGGATCCAGATGCAGCCCGGTTGCGCCACCGAAGAGGACCTGGCCGATATCGAGAACTCCCTGATTCTGTTGGAGGATGAACTTGAGGAGTTGATCCAAAGATACGAACAGGGATGTCCATCGTAGTCTGTCGACATCCCAGACCGGCTTCACGGGCAGGCAAAGATGCCTGCCCTTTCTCTTTCCAACAGAGACGGCCGACCAGCACATCCTTTGTGCTCCTCCAGCCCCAGCATGTGAGCCTCGCCGCAGCTTCTGTGCGGCCCCTGTCACAGAAGCAACCCGCTGTGCTATCATGTCCTTACGTTGCGGAGGGGTGTCCGAGCGGTTTATGGAGACGGTCTTGAAAACCGTTCTAGTCCTAGTGGCTAGCGTGGGTTCGAATCCCACCCCCTCCGCCAGATTCCCCCGCTTTCGGAGACAGTGGCGCCCTCCGGCAATCCCAAGAGCGTAGCCAGACTCGTGCGCCGCGTAGCCTGAGTGATGACCACCCTCATCGCGGCCATCAATCACGCCCGCTCATCGACGGCCCGCATGCGTTGATGATGTGCTCATATGGGATAAACGCAGCCGCGTTTGAGAAGACTCTGCGAGCCACCGCGCCCGTCTTGAGACCTGCATGTGATTCCCTGACGCTAACCTGATTCCATCCTAACATCACGCTTGGAATGGAGTTGGAAGCAATGGACCAGGGAATAGCCGTCTTGCGCCAGATGGAAGAGACCATGGCCTCGGTCAAGGCCATACAGCGGGAAAGGGATGAGGCCATGGCTCACTGTCGGGTCCTCTCACAGGAGAGAGATGAAGCTGCCGCTCAGCTAGTTGCTCTCCAACAGGAGCGGGATCAGGCCATCGCCCAAGTTCAAACCCTCCAGCAACTGAACGCTGAAGCAATCGCCCGTCTGGAGGCTCTCCAGCAAGAGACGTTCGAGGCGCACTCTCAAATCGAACACTTGCGCCAACAGCAAGACCAAGCTCTGGCCCAGATCGCAGCCATCCAGCAAGAGAGGGACGATGCTCTCTCCCAAGTCCGCATGCTTCGCCAGGCAAACGACGAAGCCTTCAGTCAGGTGAGAATCCTGCAGAGTGAGAAGGAGGAGGCTCTTTCCCAGACCGAGAGCCTTCAGCAACTCAATGACGAGGCCGCAGCCACAATCGAAACGCTGCACCGGCAGAATGCGGAGTTTGCCGCCGAGGTCGACACCCTGCGGCAAGAGAAGGACGACGCTCTCTCCCAGGCAGATGTCCTCCGGCAACTCAATGACGAGGCGGCTACTCAGCTCGGAACGCTGCAGAGGGAGAAGGATGAGGCACTCTCCGAGACCGAGAGCCTGCGGCAACTCAATGACGAGGCCGCTGCCGAAGTTGAAAGGCTGCAACAGGAGAAGGACGAGGCCCTTGCCCAGATCCATGCGCTCCACGAAGATAAGTCCGACGCGATCTCCCAGGCCTCCATGCTTCGGCAGCTGCATGAAGAAGCGGTCGCCCAGGTCGGAATGCTGCAGAGGGAGAAGGATGAGGCGGTCAGCCAGATTGAGGCCCTTCGGCGGCTGAATGACGATGCCGCAGCCGAAGTCGAAAGGCTGCAGCACGAGAAGGATCATGCCCTGACTCAGATTGACTCGCTGCAGAAAGAGAATGATGAAGCCATCTCTCAGATCGACATGCTCCGGCAACAAACGGAAGAGGCCATCTCTTTGATCCGGATGCTCGAACAGGAGAAGAAAGAGGCCCTCGTCCAAATGCGGAGCATAGCGGACGAGAAAGAGAGAACCAGCGCACTTGCCGAAGTGCTAAGGCAAGAGAGAGACCAGGCCATCCAGCAGATCAGAAGCCTCGAGGGCGAGAAAGAAGACGCCCTCTCACAAATCGCCATACTGCAGCGGGAGAACAGCGAAGTGCTCTCGCAGATCGAAGCAGTGCGCCGGGCGAAGGGTGATGTCCTCTCGCAGGTCGAAGCGTTGCGGCGCGAGAGGGATGAGGCGCTTTGCAGGATAGAGGAACTACAGCGCGAGAGAGACGAAGCCATCACCCAGGCCGATCTGTACAGGCAACAGAGGTTGCCGGAGGCAATCGAGCTGATGGAGCTGCTGCAGAAGGACAAGGATGAGGCGATCGCTCAGGCCAGGTCGCTGCAGGAGGAGAAGGACCAGGCTCTCCGCGAGGCTCAGCAACTCAGGCAGGCAAATGAGGAGGCTGCCATCGAGATACAGTTGCTCAGGCAGGTCAACGATGAGGCCTTCGCCCAAGCCGCAGCATCTAGGCAGCAGAAGATAGCCGAGGCTGTGGCTCTCGTACAACTGCTGCAAAGAGAGAAGGCCGAGGCAATCGCCCAGGCCGGGTCCACAAAGCAGGAAAGGCAGCAGCTTGCCGCCCAGATTCAGGCGCTCCAACAAGAAAGAGACCGGGCAGTCAGTCAGGTCCAGGCGCTTCAACAGGAAAAGGACCAGGTCACTGCGCAAGTCCGAATGCTGCAGCAACAAGAAAGCCAGTCAGCCTCCCGGAGCCAGGCGCTCCAGAAAGAAAGGGATCAGGCGATCGCCCAGATCCAGGCGCTTGAACAACGAGAGAACCAGACTATCGCCCAAATCCAAGCGCTTCAACAAGAGAAGGAACAGGCCGCTGCCATGATCCAGCAACTCCAGCGGGAGAGGGACGAGGCGGCAGCACGGGCGAGACTGCCCAGGCAGGAGTTGGAGGACGCTATCGCCCAAGTCGAAATGCTCAAGCAGGAACGGGATCAGGCCGTCGCCCGGTGCCGGACGCTCAACGAAGAGAACGAGCAGTTGCAGGCACAGGTTCTCAAGCTTTCCAGAATACGACCCGAAGGCAACCCGCCGCCTGCAGCACCTGATGATCAGGCTCCTCCTGATGCCGACATGCAGCAGCCAGACAGGGAGCAACTCCTCGCACAGGCCGAAACGCTCAGGCAGGAAAACGAGCGACTGCGGGCCATGATATCCCTCACGCAGTCGCATCTCAACGAGATACTCGCGCTGGGATCAACGGACCGTGGCCAAGAGGATGAGGACAACCCGAAATCCTAAAGGGACATCCGTAGCACATCGGCCCCTGTGCTGAGTCCCGCGGTTTCCTCATCCGCTGGCGTACCTGACTCCGGGAACCCCTGTTTCAAGCTGGGCCGGTCTTCCCGCTCTCGAGCTTCCCCGATTCCACCTGCCGCGCATGAAGCAGCGCCTCCGTTCCCTACTTACTGCCTTATGGTCCTTAACGCTGGTCACCCCGACCCTGATGCAAAGGCGCGGCAGGCTGTCAACTCTCACCCTCCAATATACTAGCCGTGCGCGTTGCGCAGCTTGCATCTGCCTGCAGGCCCGCCGCTATCCTTCCTGCCAGCGCGCATGGTATAACAATAAGAGAGATCAGACGGAGGTCACCGGATGAGACTGTGCGTCAAGAAGATTTACTGCCGTCATTGCAAGAGGGCAGTGAGGGGCCAGGAACAACTCCAGAACGGCCTCTTGCGCATTGTGTGTTCAAGATGCGGCCGGTCCATCTGCACCAGCAACGGTATCTACTGGCT
>JAUCPZ010000064.1 GCA_030372995.1 Dehalococcoidia bacterium | reverse complement strand
AAGGATGGCGAGTCGCTGACTGTGACATGGCACGATTCCTGCCATAATGGACGCGTGTCCCATGTCTTCGAACCTCCGCGCGATCTCATCAGGGCCCTGCCCAACGTCAATCTGGTGGAGATGCCCCATAACCGCGAGCCAGCCCACTGCTGTGGCAGTGTCTTGACGCTGATCAAAGAGCCGCCGGTAGCTGCCGAGATAGGCCGGACGCGGCTGGACGAGGCGCTGGAGGTGGGGGCCACCAAGGTGCTTTCACTTTGTCCATGCTGCCAGTTCCAGTTCCGTGTCACCGCAGACAAGAAGAACATGCCCTTGGAGGTGGTCGATCTGGCCCGGTTTGCTGCCTCTGCCCTCGGTTTCGACTTTCCGGATCCAAATCCCGAGGTCAAGAGGCAATGGGCGGTCTTCGAGGCCATGATAGCTTTGATGACGCCACAGGGATTCGCTGACCTGATGGGCACCATGTGGCCGGAGATGATCAACGCCATGCCATTCGGGATGGGCAAGATGATGCGCGTCATGGGCAAGATTCCCGGTACTTTGGAGCTGATGAAACCCATGTTCCCGGTTCTCTTTCCCATCCTGCTGCCGATGATGATGCCCAAGGTGATGCCGACGATGCTCCAGCGCGTGTCGGAGAGGATTCCCATGCCAGACTACATGAGGGAACAGATGCCGGAGATGATGCTTAGGGTGATGGACAACCTGATGCCCCAAATGATCGGAGACGTCGTTCCACTGGTAACGCAGCCGATGATTGACTATTTGCATGGGAGAAAGCCGGCTGCCTGAAACGGCGGTCCTTTTGAACCGAGCGTGGGCTTGTGCTATAGTGCTTGATCAGACACGCCACATGTCTGTCAGCGCACCAGGCACTCCGCGAATCGCTCTGCTGTGCCGCTCCTCTGCGGCAGTGCGGTCACTTGCGCTCTCAATGCGTGGTCAGGCCGGCGAAATCAGCACGCTAACCCTCATCATCATCCTGCTGGCGCCTCTGGTGGTTATGGGCGGGCTGGCCTTTATCTTGATCATCGCCTACGCCAACAGGTTGTCCCGCATAACGGCAAAGTCGGAGGGCAAGCCAAGACCGACAGTGTGCCCGGCGTGCGGGCACAAGCTAGTAGAGGTCCGGAACTTCTGTGCCGAATGCGGGGCCTCAATCTGGCCGCCGGAAACCGGTCCGCAAGGGGAACCCGACGCCAGTCTCCAAGAACACCACTGATCCTCACCCGCCCGTCGGTTGCTCAGGATGCTGCATGGCTCAAGACTGCTTCGAAATTGTCTTCGGGCTGTATAATAGGCGAAACTCGGGAAAGGAGGCGAGGACGATGGTGGAAGTCGAGCACGTTGCAGGCAAGGATATGGGGCACGCGATGCTGTATGCGCTGAGTACTTGTCCATGGTGCCAGAAGACCAAGAGGCTCTTGAACGAGCTGGGCGTGAAATACGACTACATAGACGTTGACTTCCTGGACGGTGCGGACAAGGAAGAGGTGATGAAGGAAGTGAGGAAGTGGAACCCGGCCTCTTCGTTCCCGACGCTGGTGCTCAACAACAGCAGGTGCATTGTCGGCTTCAAAGAAGACGAGATCAGGAAGGCGCTGAGCAAATGAGTGCTCCCGCAGTGACACCCGAGGAGATCGATCAGCTTTACGAGAAGCTGAAGAGAGAAGCCGAAGCTGGCGGGTACCATCTCAATCCGGACGTTGAAATGACCAAGGCCCTGGTGAAGGGGTTGTTGGTCAATGAGAAGCGGTATGGGTACCTGGCCTGTCCCTGCCGGCTGGCAGCGGGCCAGAAAGAGGAAGACCTGGACATCATATGCCCCTGCGACTACCGCGACGCTGACGTCGTCGAATTCGACGCCTGCTACTGAGGTCTATATGTGTCGCAGGCCGTCGTGAATGGCCAGAAGAGCGCCGGTTCGATTCCCGAGCGGAGGCCGCCGCCCGATGCGAGAAAGAAGACGAAGCCGACGCCGACGGCGGCGGGTCTTGGGAGCCTGCCGCTTCCTGTCTGGAGGTGCAAGGTTTGCGGTTACCTTTGCGCCAGGGATGGACCGCCAGAGGTCTGTCCCATCTGCAAGGCCAAGAAAGACCGCTTCGAGCGATTCATCTAGAACGCTTCAGCGAGCCTGGTGTTAAGGGGTTGGGATGCTCTGTCCGCAGTGCGGCTCAACGAACAAAGAGCGCGCCAATTATTGCCATTCCTGCGGTGCATACCTGAAGTCATCGAGTGCCCAGGCAGACACTTCGCTCGCTGAGATCAACATACCCTACCCCCAGACCGCTGATCTGCGCCTGACAATCAGGGTGGGGGCCTGCCGCCTCAAGCTTGTTGCCGGCTCCGGTGGAGCATGGATCTTGGGCAGGTACTACTATCCACGTGGAGCGCTACCGTTGAAGACGGAGAGCAGGGGTGGGCGGGTCACCATCACACAGGATTACGATGTGACTGGTCTCGGCGGTCTGCTCCGATACACACCGCGTTTTGAATTGGCTCTGGGCAGGTTGAGACCGTATTCGCTGAAGCTCGAAGCTGGGGCCAGCGATGTGATGGCCGACCTGGGCGGAGTGCCTCTGAAGGGGCTGGTCATCAGGCAAGGTGCGGGCAGAGCCGACTTCAACTTCTCCGCGCGCAATCCGGAGGAGATGGCGTCCATCGACGTCAATTCCGGCGCGGTCAGCTTGCAGATGAAGGGGCTTTCCAATGCCAACTTCGCCGAGATGACATTTGATGGCGGTGCAGCATCGTACAGTTTTGACTTCGGTGGCAGGCTGGCGAGAGATGCCAAGGTCAGGATAACGACGAGTCTAGCGCCGGTGACCATTCATATCCCATCGGCGACGGCGGCGAGCGTGGCTGAGAACACGGTGGCAGCGGCTCTGGACCTGGGTGACGGTTTCACCCGGAAAGGCGGTGCTTTCCTGACGGAGGCGGCCGTGAAAGGCTCCAAGCCGGTACTGACGATAGTCGCCAATGTCTCGCTGGGGACGCTGAGCCTTCGGTCGACCGGGTGAGCGGCAGATTGGGCGAGGTGAGAAGGGCCGCCTGACACGAAGTGACAATGGTTTGAGTCGTGGTGGCCGTTGACAGCGTTTGAGGGGCCGCGATATATTCTGGCGCAGTGTGGTCAGGCGCCGCCGAGTTCGATCGGGAGCTGGGCTTGGTGGTGCGGCGTCCGAAAGGAGGGAGTTGTGGCTGCGATATGTAGTTTCTTCAAGGCAATCCTAGGCATCTGCGAAACCAAACCTTTGAGCCCTGATCTTTGGAGCGTCGAAGGGGGCAAGGTAGTCGTCAAGCTCAGCCAGAAGCCTGACGCGATCGCAAAGGGAGGGGCGGCCTATCTTCAAGGCAAGGGGCTCAAGGAGCCACTACTGATAGTTCACACTGATGATGACAAGTACCTCGTGTTTACTAACCGCTGCACGCATGCCAAGCGCAAGATCGATCCGGTGGCGGGCGAAGCCAAGCTGCGCTGCTGCAGCGTCAACCACTCGAAGTTTGACTACGAGGGGAAACCGCTGAGCGGCCCGGCTAAGGAACCCCTGAAGCGCCATCAGGTAGAGGTCAGTCAGGGGAATCTGATCCTGACGGTCTAACAGAAGGCGGAATCACACGATTCTGCAGAGAAGGCCGGATCAGCGGGCGGTTGACGGCCTCTGCTTGCCCCATTCCTCCCGGACCTTCTCCAGGTGAATCTTCGTTGCTGAGGCGAGGTCAGAGAGGACGCGCTTGAGTTCCGGCGCGTCTGGTACGAACACCTCAAAGTATCGCTGTTCAATGATGCTCTCTTCGATGTAGAGCGCGGTTGACAGGGCATTTATGGGGGACAGCCCCGGCTCCCTGACACTAGCCAGCTCGCGTTCGAGGTAACTGGAGAACGCGCGCACGGGCTGAAGCCGGAAACGGTCCCTGCTGATGGAGAGAGAGCCCTCTCTCATCTTCCCGAGTAGGCCACGCAGCCAGGCAGCATGGGTTGTCTCGTCGGCAGCAAGACCGGACCAGAAGTCTTTCTGGGACGGAAACTTGCCGGCGTAGGCCTGGTACAGGCGGGAGATGGCCTCTTCATTCTTGGCCATGGCCTCGATGACTTCGCTCGTGGTTCCTCTAAGATCCATCGCGCACCTTTGAAGAGGATACCAAAACCAGCAGGCAAGAGGCAAGGCTAGCAGGGATGCCTGCGTGAAGCATCTGCGGGCTGGCTTCTCGTCGGCAAACCTTTCCCGGAGGCAACCGCAGGTGTGTCTGCAGACAGAATACTACAGGGGCTGACCACTAATCGCAGCCCACACGACTTCCGGAAGCATGACGACGCGGCAGTCGCTCTTGTCTCCTAGAGCCTGCTGCAAGCCCATGGCACAGCCGCCACAGGGTGTCAGCACGGCCCGACTCTTGATGGTGCCCAATAGAGCCTCCAGTTGCTGCGGACGCGTGCAGCAGAGGCGGTTGTCAAGGTGGTTGAGCCTCAGTCCGTCGATGCGGCTCAGAACCTCGAGGGCCGAGCCCAGGTCGGGCAGGGATCGGTTGAGAGTTCGATAATGGTAATGGCATCCGGCGTAGTAGCCCATTTCCATCTCCAGCCTGCCTCCTTTGAAGAGGCGCGCCAGCAACGTGGGATACCACAGAATCTCCTCCGGCACCGACTCTCTGATACGGGCGTAAACTAGATCACAGCCGACGCAGAAAGCGATGAGCTTCGTGGCGCCGATACGGCGGGCCTGCAAGAGGTTCTTTCCCAGAAACTCGGCAGTGAGGGCATCTGCCTCCTTCATTTCCGCACCTGTCTTGTCCCTGGCGGCTTGGCGCAGCACGAGATTGCCACAGCAATGCTCATTCGGCAGCAGCGAGTAGTCGATACCGTAGTGGTCCAGCAGGACTCTGAAGACTTTCATGCTCGAGGGCACAAGGGAGGGCAGGAAGCAACTGGCGAGGACAGCGTATTCCGCCTTGCCCTTCGTAGGGAACCCCATGTCAGCGAGGGCCCTCGTCCTCTCAGCAACTCCGCTCGGCCCTTGGGCGAGGCCGCTCTCGCGGATGTTGGCGATCAACCCGCTGTCAAGCATGAGAAATGCGCTTGCGCTCCATGGTCCGTTCTGGGAACAACCTTTGCAGGGGCATGGTAGATGACGAGCGAACGGATGTCAATCACCTAGTTCGTCTGCCGTGATTGGCAGACGCACAAGGTCGCCTGCGAGTTGGCTCTCAGGGGAGAAGGGACGGCGATCGGTAGCGGCCTCTATGCGGTGTGTATCGGTGGGAAAGACTTGACACAGCCGCGTAATGTTGCTAAAATCCAAACCATTAGGCTGACACTAAAGGATGATAGAGTAAAAACGTATAGTTCGGGCCTTGAATGATGACACTGTGCCGGGTCAAGGCCCAATGGGTCGCTGAGTCGCTGGAAAGAACCCGGCTGAGGGAGTGAGAGCGAAATGCTAATGCGGTCAACGGGACTGGGGAAGACCGAGCTCAGGGGGAAGATCGTCGGGCTGATACGTCAGCAAGAGTATTTGGTTCTCCAGGTGGAGACCATTGAGCCCGTCAAGTGGAAGATCCGGGTAGCCATCTGCCGCCCGGATATCTGGCAGGTCATCAAAGGCGTTCTCCGGTGGAAGAACATGAAGCTGCTGTTCTCTACCAAGTGGAGGACTGAGCCGAAGCACCCTGGAGAATTCTAGCCACCTTGCAGCGGGTGATGCCGAAAAGCGGTTGAAGGACCGAGAAAGGAGGGGCCGAAATGCAGTGGGAAATGATTCTCCTCCTACATATGGCAGCGCCGTTTGTGCTGTACTATGTGATACGTGATCGTATTGAGGGGCTGAGGAAGAAGAGAGCACAGGCCAAGAGCAAGGCTTAGAGCCAATTCGATGGCTCCAAAGCCAATGTTGCAGTTGTATTGTGCTGCGTATCAAGAGAGGGGCTGGGTCAGACCCAGCCCCTCTGCTTATGGCTGCTATTGTCAACCGCTCACTTCTGCGCTTGCTGGTCTGACTTGCGCCTGCGGCCCAGAATGAACCAGAGGACCAGCAGGCCAGCCGCCACAATGGCGACGATAGCGACGATCACCCACCAGTCGATCCCCTTCGACGATGCCTTGACAGTCACTTCCACAGGAGAAGATGTTGCGCCGGAGAAATTGGCATCGCCACCGTATACCGCGGTGATCGAGTGGCTGCCTACGGAGAGCGTTGAGATCTCCAGGGTGGCCGCGCCATTGCTCAGGGCCGCGGTGTCGATCACTGTGTTCCCGTCCATGAGAGTCACCGTGCCTGTGGCGCGCGGGTCGGTGACGGTCACGGTGAAGGTTACGGACCGCCCCTTGTTTGAGGTGGTCGCTGATGAGACCACATTAAGGCTCGCGGTAGTCTTGGTCACTGTTAGCGTACCATTGACATAACTGACGGTGTAGTTGCCCAGGCTGGTGCCCGTAGCTGCGCTGGGAACGATGCTGTACGTGCCCACCGCTGCACTCGCTGCAGCCCCGGTGCTGGCAAGCGTCACCCCGCTGACAGTGTCGCTTCCTACGAGGCCAGTGGCGGTGAACTCTGTTCCGGCGAACGCAAGCGTCTCGCCATAAGTCTTGCTGCCATCGGTTGCGGTGATGGTCAGTGGCCTGGGGTTCACCGTCAAGATGCCGTTCACGTAGGTGATGCCGTAGTTGCTCAAGCCTGTGCCGACAGCAGCGCTGGGTAGGATCGGGTAGGTGCCGATTGCGGCTGCTGCGCCTGCTCCCGAGCTGGTCAGGGTCACGCTGGTGATGGTGTCGCCTGCCACTAGGCCAGTGGCGGTGAACTCGGTGCCGGCGAAGGTCACTGTGTCGCCGTAGGTCTTGCTGCGGTTGCTGGCCGTGATGGTCAGAGCCTTGGCAGCGATCATGCCGCTAGTGTTGTTCACCAGGGTAACGTCGTAGTTGTTGCCGCTGTTGCCGTCGTTGACGGTATATGCCGTCACGGAGAGGGTCTTGCCAGTGCCGACGTTTGCGTTGTCGTAGGTCTCCGCAAGGCCGGTTACCGTGTCACCGGGCAGAAGCCCAGTCACTATGGGTAAGGCAGCCGCACTGGTGGTGCCATCATATGTCTTCGTGTTGGGCTGCGCGGTAATGGTCAGATCGGCCTTGGTGATATTAGCCGTGGTTGTCGGCGGTGCGAGGTAGTAGTTGCCAGCGTCTGCTCCGGTGAGGACGAGCCCGATGATGGTGACGGTCTTGCCGCTGTCGACATTCCTGTTGTCAAAGCGAGCTATGGCCCCGGAGTAGTCCACGGTGACGTTGTCGCCGCCGACCACGCCGTTGAGCACGGCGCCGCTGAAATCGACTGTGGCGAACGTGGTGCCGTCGTAGACCTTGTTGTCGGCGGTGATGCCGTTGATGGTGAGTTGCCTGGCGGCAATCTGGAATTGCCCATTGACAAAGGTCAGATCGTAGTTGAGGCCGCCGTTACCATCGTCTATGGCCAGGGTGCCCTGCGTGATGGCATAGGTGCCGACGTCCTCTCCTGCGTTGCGGGCGAGGGTGCCGGTGACGTTGTCGGTCCCGATCAGTGTGCCACTCGTCACGGTCCAGGTGAGGGCCGGATCAGGGGTGCCGTAGGCCTTGCCATTGTTGTCTGCCGTTATGGTGATAGCCCGCTGCGTGATGTCCAGTTGTCCGTTCATGAAGGTGAGATCATAGTTGGCGCCGCCATTGCCGTCATTGATGGCCAGCGTACCCTGCGTAACGCAGTACAGGCCGACATTCTCCCCGGCGTCGCGGGCGAGAGCGCCGGTGGTAGTGTCGCCGCCGACCAGTGGGCCGCTGGTGACGGTCCAGGTCAGGGCGGGATCGGCATTGCCGTAGGTCTTAGTTTGATTATCCGCGGTGATCTCGATAGGCCTCGGCGTGATGTCGGCCGTGGTGGTGGGATCAACGAGATAGTAGTTGCCCGCGTCGGCTCCCGTGAGGACAAGTCCGGTGACGGTGATTGTCTTGCCAATGCCTACGTTTCTGTCATCGAAGTAGGCTGCTGCGAAAGTGTCGTCCACGGTGACGTTGTCGCCGCCGACGACACCGTTCAGCACGGCGCCACTCGGATTGACGTCTGCGATCGCGTTGCCGTCATAGGCCTTGTCCATGCCGACAAGCCCGGTGACCGTCAGTTCCCTCGGCGTGATGTCCGCCTTGGTGCTGGCAGCGGTGTTGAGCAGGTTGTAGTTGCCAGCATCGGGGCCCGTGAGTGATATGCCCGTCACGCTGACATCCTTGCCCGTGCCGACGTTCTTGTCGGCGAAGGTGGCGCTGCTGTAGATAGCGGTGACATTGTCGCCGCCGAGGGCGTCGGTGCTCAGATTGACTGTGGCGTCCACGCTGCCATCGTAGACCTTGTCGATGCCGGTGGCTGTCACTGTGAGATCTCTGGGCGTTATGTCAGCCGTAGCGGTCGGTGCTGTAAGGTAGTAGTTCCCCGCATCGGGACCGGTCAGAAGCAGGCCATTTACCGTAATCGTCTTGCCGGTGCCCACGTTCTTGTCGCCGAAGTTGGACGTGGCGCCCGAGATGTCAAAGCCGACGTTATCGGTACCCACGAGCCCGTTCAAGGCAGCGCCGCTGGGATCCACGGTGGCCGCGGTAGTGGCATCGTACACTTTGTCGATGCCGACGATGCCGGTGACTGTCAGTTCCTTCGGCGTGATACTGGCCGTAGTGTCATCGGCTGTGTTCAGCAGGTTGTAGTTGCCGGCATCGGCGCCGCTGATGGCGATGCCAGTGACGCTAACGGCTATGCCGGTATCCACGTTCTTGTCGGCGAAGGTGGCGCTGCTGTAGCTAGCGGTCACGTCATCGCCGGGCAAGGCGTCAGTGCTCAGGCTCACCGTGGCATCCGTGGTGCCGTCGTAAATCTTGTCGATGCCGGTGGCCGTCACCGTCAGGTCTCTGACCTTCACGGTCAGGCTGTTGGTGCCGCTGCTGGGGCCGTAGCCGGAGTCGCCGGCGAAGCTGGCGCCCACGCCGGTGGCATAGGTGCCGACAGGAATGCCGGTGAGATCGGCGGCGGCTATGGTGGCGACTCCGCTCGCATTGGTGTCTGCGGCGCCAGCCGGTGCGCCGTTCAGTGTGAAGCCTATCGTCTTGCCAGCGACTGCGGGGGAAAGAGTGGCTGTCAGGTTGCACGTGCCGCCGTATGTGCCGCTGGCAGAGTCGACGGTCAACGTGGTGGGAATGATGGGAGGCTTGAGCGCGATGAGGATTCCGCCGTTTCGCTCCGCCTGCGAGAGCGTTGCTACCCCGGTGCCCGTAGGCCCCGCATCGGCTTTTGTGGCCCAGGCTGCACCGACCGATGCCTGGCCGCCCGCGCCAGTGGTCTGAGCATCGTACAGCTCGGTCAGTGCACCAGGTGATGTAGTCGTCCAGCCAGACCAGGTGGGATTGTCATTGGCTGCCATTCCAAACATGACAATCGCCGCATTGGGAGAAACGGTGGTAATGGAGGTCGCCACCACGGCTTGCTGGTTGCCCTGCACGGAGATGGCCCCGGGAGCAACATCAAAGGGTGTCGGTCCTGACGTGTCGACCCCTGATATGGATACAATCGCGCAAACGGCTCGGTTCGTGCCCGTGCCAAGGGCGAATGTGAAGCTAGCGCCCTCCGTTCCGTCAACGACTCTGTACAAGACCGCACCATGGCGTTGAGTCATGCCGCCAAGATCTGCGCTCGCCACGAGGGTCCATCCTGGTGAGCTCGGATTCGTTGTGTCGTTTCCTTCCTTGGCGATGTTTGCGAGCATCACATCCCCCGCGACGACGCCAGCAGGCTTGTTGATGGTAAGGCTGGTGGTGCTGGTGTCCGCGGTGGTTGCGGTGCCTCGCTGCGCTATCGCTGCAGACACCGGCGCGGGCGTGGTGGTGCTGAACAGACTCGCCAGCACCAGCGCGGCGATCAAGGTCACGAACAGTAGTGGGGTTGCCTTCGCCATTCTCGGAGCCTTGCTGCAGGCGGCGAGGACCGACCTTTGCACTTGTCACCCCCTAGATTTTGTCCCGCAGAAGGCCGCCGGTACAACATAATGTGC